>JANQND010000019.1 GCA_028279765.1 Candidatus Nanoarchaeia archaeon
TTGTGAGGCAACCTCTGCCAAGTCTCCTCCGATTGCTTCAAATTTCGTTATTCCGGAACCGTTGATAAGCTTAGCATATTCTTCAGGCTGGCCAAAGTAGACAAAAATTGGAAGCCCCTGACCTAAGGACTGCAAATCAATATGCTCGATGTCTGTGAGAATGCCCCAGTCCTTATCTAAGGATTTATATGCTCTTTGAGTAATTTTCACAAGGTTTTCTTCAGGCTGGCTGGTAATTTTTTCTCCATCAAATTGATTGACCCATCGGATAGGGAAATGGCCCAGGAGAATCAGATTTTTCTCACGCCTCAGATCCTCGCTTAATGAGTCCTTGTTTTTCTCATTCATGAAGTAAGGGGCAAGCCGCTCTTTAATAGCAAGAGGAGCAGCGGCAACTGCTTCCATACCGAACCTCTCATCCAGAAGAATTGACCCTTCCATATCAGTAGTTTCCCAAAGCTGCTGCTGAAGGTCGTTGTAATCATCGAAATAGGTTAGCTGAGGCTTTTCATATCCGTTTACTTTAAGAAAGGCCTGATAGTTTTTTACTACCGGCTTTTTTCGGGATTCAAGCAGAATGATTGATGCAGAGGTAGGAAGAGTTTTTATCTTGAGCTCTGCATCACCAAGGTTCTCAAAGTACATGAATTCCCTTTGCAGAAGACCAGCGTATACAGACCCTAAATAGAGTTCTTTCCATCCCTTCGTGTTCGCAATAACTACTTCTTTCTCTACCTGTGCAGTAACCAGCAGGGCAAAGAGAGAGCAGCAGAATAAACAGAGCGTTATACAAACTATCAGTCTCTTTTGAACCACTCTTTTTTTATTCATTTTCTTAGTTTGCACTCTTTCAGCTATTTCATACGAAGAACAGGAATCCTCATGACTTCTTCTTTCTTTTGCGTAAGTAGAATACTACACCTGCCACAATTACCACAAGCAGTATAGCCGCACCGACAGGCGACCCTTCTCCGGTCAGTCCTACGACCATCGCGGTTATTCCGGCACCAAATGATGTTTCAACTTTGAATTCAGGAGTAAGAGAGAGTGTCTTCACCATTGCTGTAGGAGAGCTGCCATAAGTAATGACTACATTGAATTTTTCATTCTCTTGTTGATCTATCTCGTCAAGTTCAACAGAGAGATACATTTTCTTGGTCTCTCCTGCTTTAATACTTCCTTCCTTTTGAAGGTCTTCTTCAAGCCCGCTTACAATGAGCCTCATGATTTTTGCTGAAAGATAGGTGTCCTTTTGCCCGTCATTAGTAAGTTCAATTCCTATTCTTTTAAGCGCAGGATAGTACGCGATATCATCAAGTTGAAGAGATAACCCCTCGGTGCTTATTTCCTCGATTTCAAGTTTCGTGCTAAAGGGAGGACCGAATCGGTTTTCCATTGTCAGAAATGAATCCAATTGCGAGGGCTCTGTCCCATAGGAAGTATAGAACTCTACCTGCGTATCATCAGAAATTTTATCCAAAGGAATTGTTACATCATATACAACCGGTAACACTTCCTGAGGTCCCAGAAACTGCACCTCTTCATCAGATGCTGTGGCGATTTCCTCACCATTCGTGTTTATCGATAATGTGGTAAGCTCATAGAGGCCTGCGCTTCCTATGTTATTAAAATAGACGGCGAGTTGTTTTGATTTTGGATTGTATGCTGCCCGGGTAACGGTGAGGCCAAGAGTTGGCTGGGGCATTTGGAACATATTGAGTGCATAGACTTTTCCGGAATTAGAAGAATCGCTTTGCCCGAATTTGACAAAGATACTAATTTCCTTGTTACTTCGTGACCGAATGGTTTCTCCCACAACAGAGAGCTTATTGCCCACTAAAACGACACTCTTAACATTGTTCTGCTGCAGAAAGTCGTAGGTATCATCCATAATCTTATTTGGGCCAGAGAGAAGGATGGGGTTCTTTGTGGTAAAGAATTCGGATTCAAGCACTGATCCATCAGTGAGCACTACATTATCAAGAGTATCAAAGCGCTTTGCTATTTCCTGGCTGTCCAGATAGATGTTATTGTTGTTGGTTGTCTCTGTGATAAAGGGATCTATTTGCTCAAGAATGTCTCTCTTAAAATTCCCGATTGCTAAAACACTGGGCGATCCCTGAATTTTTTGGACAACATCTCCTACATTTTCATCATCAACAATGAATACCCATGACCCGGTTTGTACGGCATAGGAGCCGATTGCAATAGCGAGCTTGAAATTTTCCCTGGCAATTAGGATATAGGGAACACCATCAGGCGCAAGATCAAGATTATAACTCTCAGTTTTTTGTTCATCTATAATATCGTATCCTGCAGAGCTTAGCTGACCCCCTATATTTTTTATGAATGGCTGCGAGTCAGACTCATAAATCTCCAGTTGTGCTGCTGGGGGCACGACCTTGGCGAGTGCTGCAATGGATTCCGACGTTGCAAATAGTGCGCGATCTCCGTTTTGATTTGCGTGCAAGAGTACACTATATACGTCAACCCAGTCCTGAGTGTTTGCTAAGATGATAGCATGCGCAGACGAAGCGCATAGAGATAGTAAGACACAGGCAACGAAAAGCGTAATTGTTTTCCTAAAGGAAGTAGTCATATTGTTATCCCACCCACTATTACATACAAAAATAATTCTTATTCCTTTTCTTTTTTTCCGTTATATATAAATGTTTTTATTAAGGATAATTTATTTTAGTTTTTTCCCTTCTTTTTGTTTTGACGGATAACTTTTCAACAAAGAGAGAGAGTTTAATAAATTAAAGACGATAAAAAGAAAAAATAAAGGGAAGAGAGAAAAAGAAAGAAAGAAAGAAATGAACCTACTGATGTAGATTCTGTTTCAGTCAATTAAGGGAGTTCCAGATAAAAATTGTATGTTGTCGTTGCGCTGCTGGCTGCAGGAGCGAGTATCTGATAATCTACCTGCTGACCGGTTTTGAACGAGGTTGTGTTCTGGATTGCCATGCCTGCCCATACGTTCACATCTCCTGTAGAGTCTGCAAGGGAATAGGTTTCCAAGGAACCAGAAGACCCTCCCTGATAGGTCGTTGTAAATGGTGTGCTAGCAATTGGACCCAGCCCGGCACTCTGGAATGCTTTCGTAGATGAAAATGTGTTGTTGTAACCATCTGTATTTGATGTGGCAACGGCTGCTGGTGCAAGTGCCTGGCTTCCAGCCTGCAATCCTGCCCAGTTGCTGATGGTGCCATTTGCTGCATATACTACTGAGTTAGTGAGATTTGATACTGTCCATTGGTAGAATACATTGCTTGAAGCATCTGCAAGCTGCAGTCCTCCGGTAATAAAACCATAGAAACCTGCCCAGTTGCTGGTGATTTGTGTTCCCGTAACGTTGACAAGGGTCACATTTCCTCCAGTAGTATCGACGGTACCGGAAGCAGATCCTGAGCCGGACTCAGATGCTCCGACCGTCACTACTCCTCCAGTAGGATCAGCATAGGCAATAGAAGCTAGAGATATTGCCATTGCCATAACTGCTGCTAATATTAATTGTTTTTTCGTGTTCATTTTCATCATTTTTTACCTCAGTTTTTGTTATTTGTGATGTAATGATCGTGATCGGTTTTTTCTTGTTCTTTCTTTCTTGGTGTTTTCCCGGGGAAAACAACAACAAAATAAAAAATATAAAAAATGAGCTTTCTTAGACAAGCTCAGCATATAGGTTCCAGGTTGTTGCAGTAGTATCTCCTGCGGTTCCGTCTTCCGGAATAATCATTTGATAATCTACTGTTGTTCCACTATAACTGGTTCCTGCACTCTCTACCCTTCCTGCGAAAACAACATTCGTTGTATCCCATAGAGAATAGGTCTTCCACGTAGTTGCACCGCTGCTCAAAGTAGTTGCAAAGTCGGAACTCAAAGTGAAGATACCTGACCCAATGCTCTCTGATCCTCCAGTAAAGGTAAGAGAATAGTTGTCACTTCCCGTCGCAAGATGAGTGTATACACCTTCTACATTTGCCTGAGAGGCGTCAGCGAGTGAACCCCAAGTTGGGCTTGCTTCACTTGCATATACTAATCTACCGGATCCCGTCCAAGTGAACAGAACATTACTGCTTCCGTCCCCTAGCTGGATTGATCCTGAAACATTTCCCAGCAGACCAGACCATCGATAGGTAGACATGTTTGCTTCAAGGTTAGCTTGAGTTACATTTCCTGCTTCAATACTTACTGTTCCAGCAGATCCTGCTGAAAACTCTCCTAAATCCTGAGAGCTTGTGACTGTTGCGCCGCCTGGTTCCGCTGCATATACAGCATACATGGAAACAAGCGTAACAATGAGAGCCACCATCATCGTTTTCGTTTTCATTTTCTAATAGTCACCTCCGGTTATACATGTCCCTACAAACCTCTGTAAGTATAGACATTTGTACCTTAGTCTAATTTCTTTGAATCGCTAGTATATATACTTTTCCATTTGGGATAAATTATCTTAATTAATATCCTTTATTTATAGTCGAAAAAGCTGGTTTGGATAAGTAATTATTTCTCTTACCTTTTTTCTATTTTTATGGATAAATAACCTCTTATTCCCTGATAATTGAAGTGGAGTTTTCTTAACGATGTTCTTGCTCCATGCCTGGCAGCTGCTATATGCTATTGTTTAAATCAAAGAAATTTCTGAGAATTAGGCGCTGAAGGCTTCTCCCTTATCTAGTAGAGGATTCCTATAACTACTGCTGAAATATTGTCAAAACGGATTATGACATCATCCTCAAAGAGATTATTGTCGCCCTTTGTTATATAGTACATTCCCTGCTCATCCTGCCCGATCTTTGCAACCCGGTGGACAACGTTAAGCATTTCATGCTGATATACTAAGATATCACCAACGGTGATGTCTGTTTCATCCTGGGGCTTTGCAGTAAGAATTGTTGCACCTTCGTCTAAAAGCGGGTCCATGGAATTCGTGTCGAAGATGTAGTATTTTTCTACGCCTTTGACATCAAGAACAACGCGTGATTGCTGGATTTGGATCTGATCCTCTGATACCCAGTCTTTAGGGCTGGGATGCTCCACTTCCTTTGATTCCTCAGAGGGATGAGAAGGAGGAGAGAGCTTTTGCCGCGTTTGGTTCCCCAACTCTTCAGAGAGTTCCAGGACCTGTTCTGAGATTTGCTCATGCTCCCTTCCCAGATCAATGTTTTGCTGCAAAATGTCCTGATCCAACTCTTCTGCTTCGATGATCTGTTCCTGCAGCCTGAGGAATTCATCAAGATCTTCTGTCGAGGGTTCCTGAGAAGGAGAAGAGGGTGTGCATGAAAAAACCAATAGTGAGGCAGCAAGCAATGATACGAGCATGGTTCTTCTCATTTTTCATCCTGCTCTTGATTATGGGTCTTCTTGAATTCATCGATAAATTTTCTTTGTTCCAACGCTATTTCCTGCCTGATATGCCTTACTAAGATATTAAACGAATGCGCGACCTTATTTATCTCATCAAAGGATTTCACTTCAATATCCTCTTCAAGATTTCCCTGATAGGCTTCAATGATAGCATTTGTCAGTTTCTGCAGGGGCCTTGTCAGACTGCGCGAGACGAGAAGAGATATTATAAGAGAAAACCCGAGTGTGGCAATGAAGTTAATGAGAAAAAGATACTGCTGCTCTTTTTTGCTGTACAAGTGAATAGATTGCTGATAATTCTGGTCAGACATACCAAAGCCTATCGCACCAATGACTTCAGACTTATAATTTTTTAGCGGTGTGTAAATTCCGTATCCCCAGCTGTCAACGACCCATAACCTGCCGTGAAATACCTGCCCTTTTTCGATCGTTTCTTCAACTGCAATCTTTGAGAGCACAGTTCCTACAAATCGAACATCCTTTTGAGTTTTTATTGTCGTTGATATCCTTACATCATTTTGAAAGATGGATGCTCCGAACCCTGTTAATTCATCGACCTCATCAGGGAGGGAATGATCCCTGTTCAGAACGTCCACCAAAACAAGCGCTCCTTTTGTTTCTCCCTTGATAGAGAGAGGGACAACGGCAACCAGGGCAAGGGCATCATTGTGGTAGACCACTTCCTCGACTTTTTTTTCGTAAGGGAGAGGAATTCTTCTGGTGCGCGCCTGAAGGTATAGCTCTTCGCTTTCCTGTTTTAATTCATCCTGCGGAACGATCGCTGTGGAGGCTAACGGAAGGGAGCTTTCCAGTGCGTACTTTACAATGCCATCAAGTAGTAGCCGGCCTCCGTTTTTCTGTATGTCCGGGCGGATAAAGACATTCGTGTCCTCGTCTACAATTATCGCAATGTCAATGTCCTGCGCATCCTGCATGCTTTGCAGCTTTTTGCTCAGCTTAGGATCCTGAAACATAAGCTCCTCCTCAACTCCCAGCACACCTGCAATTTGAATCCCTCTTTTGAGTAGTGCGTCGAGCTTAGAGTTGTAGAGATTCTCGATCATTGAGGATTGCTTGAGCAGGTTTTGTTCACTTACTGCCTGTACCCGCTCATCAATGTTCTGCATAGCAAGAAATGAGAGAATGAATAAGCACAGGGAAATCGCAAAGAAGACAACTATGAATACATACAATTTAAAGCTCTTGAGGAATTTTAGTGTCATGATCTCCGCTCAAATGTGCAAAAAAATATCATTTTTACTATATTAGTAGCCCTTTTGGATAAACAAACTTAAAAAAGTTGCGGATTATTTGTTGAAAGAAGCATATTAGGGATGATTTTGTACGGTTCAAAGCTTTTATAAAGGTCACTCTTATCACCTGATCAGATGAAGGGCCTTACAGAAAAAGAATTGCAGGATATTCGTGATGAACTCTCAACTTCAAAACGACCCATCTTCTTATTTGATGATGATGCCGATGGAGTAACCAGCTTTTTGCTGTTGTATCGGTTTATTAAAGAAGGTAAAGGTGTAATTATCAAGAGCAGGCCGCTCATTGATACAAAATTCGTTAAGAGCGTGATTGATTATGATGCCGATAAAGTATTCATTCTCGACATTGCTACTATGGAACAAGATTTTGTAGATCAAGTAAAGCGCCCTGTGGTCTGGATTGATCATCACGGAGTTCAGGATCTGCAAAAAGTAAAATATTTCAATCCGCGTGTGCATGTCAGCGACGTAGTGTATCCGACATCTAACCTCTGCTATGATGTAGTGGAAGATGATTTGTGGCTTGCAATGTGCGGATGCATTGGAGACTGGATGATCCCTCATTTTAAGGATGAGTTTTGTGAGAAGTATCCCGATTTAATGGATCCTGCTATCACTCATCCAGGGGAGGTTCTTTTTGATACAGAGCTTGGAAAGCTTGTTCGTATTCTTGGGTTTAATCTCAAGGGGTCTACCAGGGATGCGATGAAGTCTGTCAAGGTTCTTACCCGAGTTAACAGCCCGTATGAAATTCTGCGACAGGAAAGCCCTCAAGGAAAATTTATTTTCAAGCGATATGAGCAAGTAAATAAGGAATATAGTGCGCTTCTTGCAGATGTGAAAAAGCAAGTGAAAGAAGAAGACAAGTTTTTGGTGTATAGGTACCAGGAAGATAAGATGAGTTTCACCAGCGACCTTTCTAATGAATTACTTTATCGATATCCAGAGAAAATTATTATTATAGCTAGGGAAAAATCAGGTGAGATGCGCATGAGTCTTCGCTCTTCAAAGCTGATCATTCCCCCTCTTCTTGAGAAAGCGCTTGTAGGTATTGAAGGATATGGCGGGGGGCACGAACATGCCTGCGGCTGCTGTGTGAAGAAAGAGCAGTTCGATGAATTTCTATCCCATTTTGAGCAAGAGATTGAAAAGGAAGAGTGAGTGGGACTTCCGATCACTACTTATTAAAGATAATAAATATTTTAATAGGCAGAAGGGAATGCACTTCTATGGATGAGCGGATTCTCACATATATTTCTGATTCCCTTGCTAAAGGCTACACTGAGACACAGGTTCGCCAGGCCCTGCAAAGTAGGGGATGGAAAGAGGAAGATATTAACACTGCTCTCTTTTTGGCGATGAACCAGCCGCCTATAGGCGATGAGTCGGTTCCTCAGCAAACAGAACCTACCGCAATGCAGAACAATGATAGTAATGAGTTGAGTAATATCAGCGATTCTTTTTCAAATCACGTATCTGATCAGAAGCTTTCATTCTCTGATAGGATTCTTACGATTACCAAAAACCCGAAAGAATTTTTTAGAAATATTGAGGCGTATAGCCTAGTGGATGGCTTGGTGTTCAACCTTATTCTCCTTACTATTCCGCTCGTTAGTGTGCTGGGATTTGTGTTTTTCTCCGTTCAGGGAGGATCCGGGCTGGAGTCTTTGATTTTGCTCCTCTTTAGCGTAATCTTTGCTGCAGTGAGCCTGGTAATGATCGTTATAACTATTCCTTTGCAATTTTTGCTTGCCTTCCTTGCAAAACTTGTCTTCAGCTGGTTTGGTGCAAAGACATCGTACAAGAATATGTATAATATATTTGCATTTTCTGCAGCCCCTATGATTCTGAGCTATGTCTTTTATCTGGTTCCCTACGTAGGCCCGGTACTCTCTACTGTACTTAGTGTATGGTCAATTGTTGTTTTATTTATAGGCCTTACAGAGCATTTTGATCTTTCCTTGGGAAAAGTACTGGGAGCATTGGTTGTGTTCTTCTTCTTAGTTGGAATTCTTTTCGGAGCTATTCTATTGCTTATTTTGGTTGCTGGAGTAGGTGCTTTTGCTGCTCTTATTGGTTCAGGCAGTGGGCTCGAGGCGATCAACAGCACTGTTTAACATTGGTCGCGCAGGAAAGAAGATATAAGTGTTATTTACCAGCCAGTTCTCTTGAATTTTTTTTCGAAGTCTGCAATAGAGAGATTAATGAGTGTTGGCCTTCCGTGAGGACAAGAATATGGGTTCTTTACTTCTTCTAATTGCTGCAAGAGTTTTTGCATTTGTGGCCTAGTAAGCTCTTCGCCTGCTTTTATTGATGCCCTGCAAGAGAACCGAACTATTCGGCTTTCGATTTCCTCATCCATGGAAGTTGATTTTGATGCTAAGAGCTCGTTAATAATGTCCACAAAGGTGTTTGATTTTATGCGATCAAAGATTTGCGGAATTGCCGTGAGCTTGACCGTGTTATTCCCAAAATCCTCGAAAGAGAAGCCAAGCTTTTGGAGGTGCTTCTCATTTTCTTTTGCTGATTGATATTGATTAGGTGTAAGATCTATAAACTGGGCGTTCACCAGGTCCTGCTTTTTTATGGCATTATCCTGTAATTGGCTCATGAATTTTTCATAATTAACACGCTCTTCTGCTGCATGCTGGTCAATGATCGCCAGCCCCTGCGGGTTTTCTGCAATAATGTATGTTTTATTGATTTGCCCTAAGATGTTGAAGGGCCCTATTTTTGGTATCTTTGGTATCTCTTCAGGAATCTTGTCTTCTGTTTCTTTTTCTTCGTATTTTTTTGGTGCTTCTTCTTTTACCTGCAGCGTTTCCTGCTTCTCTTTTGAGAATGCGTATTGAGAGACTGCACTTGCAGAGCCTTCAGAATCCAGGGATTCCTGTGCAACAAGATTTGCTGAGAATAATGCCTGTTTTATTGCTGTGATGATTTCTTTTTTGACTGCTTCTTCATCCTTGAGTTTGATAGTGGTCTTTGCCGGATGTACATTGACATCAATCTTTGCCGGATCAATGGTTAGGTTGAGAATGAAGAGAGGATGGCGGTTGATGAAGAGCAGAGTATGATACGCTTCGTAGATCGCGTCAGCTATGGTATTACTTTTTACGTATCGGTTGTTTACGTATAGTGATTGATCTGATTTATCTGATCGTGTAAGCATTGGTTTTGAAATGAATCCGCTTAAAGAGAGAGTATCAGACTGGTAATCAATTTCAAGGAGATTCTTTGCTGTCTCTGCACCATAAATAAATGCGATATTGGATTGCTGAGAGAGAGTTTTCGGAGTGTTAAGAATTTCTTTCCCGTTATGGGAAAGAGAGAATGCGATGTGCTTGTGCAGAAGCGCATATTTTGTGACAATAGTAGTGATGTGATTCAATTCGACTTCGTCGCTTTTGAGGAATTTTTTTCTTGCGGGAACATTAAAAAAGAGATCGGTTATTTCAATGCTGGTTCCTTTTGGAGCGCCGACATGCTCTTTTTTTAGCTGCTTTCCTCCTTCTATTTCAATCATCATTGCAGTATCCTGATGCAGAGTCTTTGAAACTATTCTCGTGCTTGATACCTGCGCAATAGATGCCAAGGCCTCTCCCCTGAAACCCAGAGAGCGCACTTCAAAGAGATCATTCTCATCTTTGATTTTTGATGTCGCGTGCCGCTTGCAGCACATACTGAGGTCCTGCTCATCCATCCCTTCGCCATTATCGATGATCCTGATTTTCCTTTTTCCTGCTTGCTCGATTACGAGTTTCATTTCATCGGCTTTTGCATCGATAGCATTTTCTATGAGTTCTTTGACAATTGATGCAGGCCGCTCAATGATTTCTCCGGCTGCAATTTTTGTTATCAATGCATCGTCCAAGAGGTGTATTTTTGCCATGTTAGTGAAGGAATTCTGCTAAGGTTGAATCCTTATCCTGCTCCTTTTGTATAGTTTTTTGTGCTATTGGTGATGGTGAAGATTTTTCCTTTGAGGAGCTGTTGAGTTTTTTGTGCAGGCTGTCTGCGATTTCATCCTCCATTTCGATATGACTCATAATGATCTTGCTTGATTCAATGACCTCTCTTGGAACTCCTGCTAATTTTGCTACCTGGATGCCATAACTTTTGTCAGTTCCGCCTTCCATGATTTTTCGAAGGAAAGTTATCTTATCATCTGCTTCATGCACGGCGACGTTGTAATTTTTGATTCCCTCATATTTGTCTGCAAGCTTGTTGAGCTGATGATAGTGCGTGGCAAACAAGGTTTTCGCCTGGATATCGGTATAAATATATTCAGCAATGGCGAATGCGAGCGATACGCCATCATAGGTTGAGGTTCCCCTTCCAATTTCGTCCAGAATTATTAAGGAGTTTCCTGTTGCATTATTAAGGATATTTGCTGTTTCGTTCATTTCTACCATGAAGGTGCTTTGGCCTGAGACAAGATCATCATATGCGCCAATGCGCGTAAAGATGCGGTCAAAGATCTGCAAGTTTGCTTTTTCTGCAGGAACAAAGGACCCAATCTGTGCCATAAGACAGATAAGAGCAACCTGGCGCATATAGGTTGACTTTCCTGCCAGGTTCGGGCCGGTTATAATCATGGTTCTTGATTTACTATTGAGATGGCAGGAATTGGGAACGAAACTGATATCGGAAAATTGCTCGATAACCGGGTGCCTTCCTTCTTCAATCTCCACGATTTCTTTTTCATTGAATGCTGGCTTGCAGTAATTGTTCTTTTGTGCAACCTGAGCAAAGGACAGCAGGCAGGAGAGGATTGCCAGTTTTTGAGAGCTCATCTGAATATCTGAAGTATACACCCTAAGCTGTTCGATGACCTGCATGAAAAGCTGATACTCCAACTCGAAGATTTTCTCTTCTGCTCCGAGAATTTTTGACTCTTCCTCCTTAAGTTCCTCAGTGATGAAGCGCTCACTGTTTACCTGAGTTTGTTTTCGAATATAGTCTTTTGGAACAAGATGAAGATTGGATTTGGTGACTTCTATATAATAGCCAAAGACTTTATTGTACTTTATCTTCAGAGATTTGATGCCTGTCCTGTCCTTTTCTTTTTCTTCTAGCTGAGCGATGTAGGATTTGGCGTTTTTTCGAATTTCCCTGAGCTGATCGAGTTCCTGATGGTATCCTTTTTTTATTATATTACCTTCACGTATGGTGATGCTTGGCTCCAGCTTTATTGATTCTTCAATGAGTTTTTGCGGTTTGCTCAGGTCAGGGAGGGTAGCGATGCTGTTAAGTAATACTGATTGAGAAGTGTTTAGCAGTTGTGAGATTTTTGGCAAGAAAGAAAGTGATAATTGCAGTGAGAGAAGATCCCTGGGGCTTGCATTACCAAAGGATACCCTTCCCACTAATCGCTCCATATCATAGATTTTTTCCAGAATGTTCGTTAGATCATCCCGAAGTATATTGTCTTTTGTGAGTTCTTCTACTGCATCAAGCCTCTGTTCGATTTCTTTCTTCTTTGTTAGCGGACTTGTTATCCATTGCCTAAGCAGCCGTTTTCCCATTGGAATAGAAATAGTGTCCAAGACCGATAGCAGGGTTTGATCTTTTCCCTGGTCAATGATGTTTCTAAGAATCTCCAGGTTTCGAATAGTTGATGGATCAAGATACATGCTTTGATCAACCCTGTATTCTTTGATCTTTTGTATATGCGAGAGACCTGTTTTTTGTGTTTCTTTAATATAGCTGAGTAATGCTCCCGCACAGCTTATGATCTGATCAGAATCTATCCCGAATCCCTTCATATTCAGGATGTTGAACTGGTCTTTGATGGTGGATTGCGCTTTTTCGCTGTAGTAATGACGATCATCAAAACTATGCAGGATATAATTTTGCTCCCTTAGGTCCTGGATGATGCCTGATTCTTCCAGGGACATAGGGAAGATGATTTCTGCAGGATTGATTTTTTTTAGTTCATTGCTGAATTGCTGCCCAGTGAGGTGGGTTGCCAGAAACTCTCCAGTCGAAATATCACAAAAAGATACTGCGAAATCGTTTTTTTCTTTAGTAAAACTGAGCAGGTAGTTGTTTGCTGACTCATCAAGGATCAAGGGCTCAACGACTGTTCCGGGTGTTATAATGCGCACTAAATCTCTTTTTACCAGACCTTTTGCTTTCTTTGGATCTTCAACCTGCTCGACTATGGCGATTTTGAACCCTTTTTTGACCAGCTTTGCAATATAGGGATCAATGCTGTGGTAGGGAATTCCTGCCAGCGGGGCTTTTTTCTCTCCTTTCCCCCTTGAAGTGAGGGTAATTTCGAGCTCTTTTGCAATGGTTTTCGCATCCTCATAGAAGGTCTCATAGAAGTCTCCCATACGAAAGAATACTATACTCTCTGGATTTTCATTCTTAATCTTCATGTACTGCCGCATAGCTGGCGTCAAATCTGTATTAATCGTTATCCCCCATGATGCTGAAGCTTATATGATTTTATATATGTTTTGATGGAATGATTGAGAGAATACATTAAATAGAAGCTTATCTTTGCATCATAGATGGCGCGTTATCCCAAGATTTCGGATACTCCTGAGCGATTTGATAGCTCTGGCAACAGGCTTTGCAGAAATTGTGATTCATTGGTTGCTTCTGGGAGAAGGAACTATTGTTCAAAAGAATGTATGGATGCATTCAACCGAAATAATTCGTGGTTTTTTGTACGAAAGGATGTTCTTCGCAGGGATAAGTATACCTGCAGCATATGTAATCAGCGGTTTCGGAAGGCTTTTCTTGATGTCGACCATATTATTCCTCTACAGATGGGTGGACAGGTATTTGATAAGGCTAATTTGCGAACGCTTTGCAAAGAATGCCATAAGCAGAAGAGTAAGCTGGATAGAGAGGCGCTAGCAGAATAAGTTTATTATAATAGGATGTCCCCTTCAGGTTATGATCAAAATTTTCGTAATTCTGATACTAGTTTGCATGGTAAGTAGTGGATGTTCTCAATTTGATATTAATGACCCTCGTTGCCCTGAAAAAGAAGGAGCAGATTGTCAACCTTTGGTAGATAGAGAAGATGTTGCCTTCTGTAAGCTAGAGAATCGCAAGTGGATACAAGAAAATTGCCCAGATTTCATCTATGTTGATTGAAAAGAATGAGGGGGCCTAAATGCGTCGGCCGGAGCTTTTCGGACACTCGCTCTGCTCGCTCCAAAACCTCGGAAAATCCATTCAAGTGAGATTTCACTTCGCTCAATCTCACGGATTTAGATAAATGCGTCGGCCGGGATTCGAACCCGGATCAAAGGCTGTCTTTGCGAAAAGCAAAGACCCAGTTGGAGCTTTGCTTCGACGCGTGGAAGGCCTCTATCCTAGCCATTAGACTACCGACGCGTAAGGACTTTAGAACCAGCTATGCTTTATAAAAGTAATGGATAGATATTTATGTGGGAAGATTCCAGATAAGAATGTGAAAAGAAAAGTCTCCGTAATTATACCAGTCTTCAATGAAGAAGAGCTACTTCCCAGACTCTTGGAATGCCTTAAAAAACAACAGAAAGTCATTCTACAGGTCATTGTTGCTGATGCCGACTCTACTGATAAGTCGAAATCCATTGCGAAAAAGTATGGAGCTCTCGTTGTTAAGGGAGGGAAACCTGGTCCGGGAAGGAATCGAGGTACCAGGCAAGCGAAATATGAGACGCTTCTTTTCTTGGATGCAGATGTTACGTTTGATGATAACTTCATTATTCATTGCCTTGAAAAAATGGAGCAAAGAGGAATAATGATTGCGGGAATTTTAGGAAAACCCGACTCTAGTAAGTTTCTTGATCATCTTTTTTTCTCTTTTTGGAATGTATGGTGCTGGAGTATGCAAAAAATCAACCCTCACGCTGCAGGGTATTGTATTTTTTCCAATAAATCAATTCATGACTCCATTAACGGGTTTGATGAGCAGATTACTTTAGGGGAAGATGCCAACTATGTTATGCGTGCAAGCAAGCGGGGTAAATTTGGAATGATTCGCGGATCACTCGTAACTTCTCCTAGACGCCTTGATAAGGAAGGATACCTTGGTATGTCCATAAAAATGATTACTTGTGGTATTTACAGAGCCTTTGGCAAAGAAGATAGAGGTGATAGATTCCGTTATGAATTTGATCATAAAGATAATGATAAAGAATCGGTCACATGATACTGGCTGTCCTTGAAATTTTGTTTTCAGTTCTTGTTCTCTCAAATTGATACATATGTGTAGCTGTATTAGCGGGATTGTTTTCTTAGGTGTCGCGATTATTATTCCATTGATCGTGAAAGACAAGCTATTTGACTATACTGCGTTACATTTAAAAAGCCCTAAAGTAGCAATCTGCCTGATGGCGAATATCATCTTAGGTGTTCAGGGAGAAGGGATGGGTCATGCGATGCGTTGCTCCATTCTTATCAAGCACCTGCGCAAGAAGCACAACGTGAAAGTGTTTGCCAGCAACCGGGCGTATCAATTTCTCTGCAAGAAATACGATGACGTGCACGAAATTCAAAGTTATAACATCATCTATAAGAATAATAGAGTAAGGCCGCTATCTACTCTGGGGCTTTTTCTTCGCCGATTACCAAGCTATTTGCAATCCTACATCAAGGTCCGCCATGCAGTCAGGGATTTTAATACCGATATTATACTCAGTGATTATGAGCCGATCACGCACAGTGCAGGGTTTTTTTCCGGCTGCAGGAATATCAGCATCAACAACCAGAATGATATTACTTTTCAAAACAGCAAGGCAAAGCCGGGAGACTGGATGAGCCTGGCTGGCACTTTGCTGGTTACCTTTTTTTTCACCCTCTTTTCGCATCACTATATTATTTATAGTATCAGGAAGGGAAAGAACCGTAAAAATGCTACGTATGTTGGGAACCTCATAAAAGAGGAAATTCGCGCTTCTCAAAGCTCTTATGGCAATCATGTGCTTGTTTATCAAACATCTAATAATAATGACAAGCTCATTGAGATATTAAAGCAGACTAACGAAAACTATGTGGTGTATGGATTTAATGTTAAGAAGAAGGAAGGATCTATTGTTTTCAAAACCTTTAGCACGGAAACTTTTCGTAATGATCTCTCTTCTGCAAAGGCCGTTCTTCTCAATGGGGGACTGACTGCTATTACTGAGGCGATTTATCTGAAGAAGCCAATCTTGAGTGTCCCTATTGCCGGGCAATTTGAACAAAAGTATAACGCCCTTACGATTGAGGAGATGGGATTCGGAAAACACCTTAGTAAGCCAACCGTAGAGGAAATTGATGAGTTTTTCTCAAAGCTTCCCGAATATAAGAAAAACCTTCAGACCTATCAGAACCAGGCAAATGAAAAGATAGTCAAAGATATAGAAAAGGCTATACTTTCAGGCTAACGACCTTACTCATCCCGTGCTCATCCATGGACACTCCATACAGAGAATCCGCCTCGGAGATAATGGAGTCATTATGGGAAATAATAATATATTGTGCTTTTGTTGAATAGGATCGAATAAGTTTTGCAAGCTTCTCTGAATTGTGCTTGTCCAATGCAGCGTCAACCTCGTCAAGGATATAAAATGATGCGGGATCATGCTCCTGGATCGCAAAAATGAATGCAAGCGCGGTCATGGTCTTCTCTCCTCCTGAAAGTGACCTGATGTCAAGGAATTTCTGCCCCGATAAGCGTACTTTGATACGCGCACCTTCTGCGAAAGGATCTTCTTTGTTTTCGAGCTCTAATGATGCTTCTCCTTTTTTGGATAAGCTGAGGAATATTTTTTGGAACTCTTCGTTCACGGAGTCATAGGTCTTCATGAAGAGCTCTTTTTTCTTTGCATCGATCTGTGTCATCATTTGTTCGACATCTTCCTTTTCTTTTCCAAGGGTGTCTTTTTTTTCCAGAAGCTTACCGTACTCTTTTTCAATCTGCTCATAGATTTCAAGCGCGCGCATATTTACGGTTCCTACTTCTTCCTTCATTTTTTCGAATCGCTGCAATTGGTATTTGAGCTGCTCTTCATTCTTTTCTTTGTCCAGTTCCACCTCCCCATACTGGCTAAATTCTTCCTGCAATCCTGCAAGCGTTGCGCTTACCTCAGCGTTCTTTATGGAGAGTGTATTGTTTTTGATTTCCAGCTCCCGCGATTTTTGCATCTCCATTGCAATCTGGCTCTCGTGCTTGCTGATTTGCTCTGAGAGCAGTGATCGCTGATGAAATGATTCCTTGAATGCTGCGTAAAATGCCTTCGCTTCCTCTTCTTTCTTCTTGAGTTCTGTGCCTGTGCTTTGCACTTCCTTCGTTAAGTCTTCTGCTTCTTTTTTGAATACGGATTCTTCTTTTTCGATTTGCTTGAGAATAGATTTCGTTTTTTCGATTTGGGGAAGGAAGATGTCTTTGAGCTGCACATCCATGTTTTTTGTTTGGACATCGGTACTCATGATCTGCTCTGTTAATTGCCTGCTCTTTTCTTCGTAGGTTGATAATTCAGCGATGAGTGTCGGCTCACGCAGCTGCACAATTTTTGATCGGTGCTCACCCCGCTCGATTTTTAGTGTCGCAAGCTCCTTGTTTTTTTCAGAAATAGTATCCTGGATTTCATTTATTTCCTTTTCCAGGGATGCTTCTTTTTCTTTTAGATCCTTACTCTTTTTCTGTGAGAGGGAAAGATCAGAGGAGTCCAGGTGAAGGGATTTTTCAGCTTTAATGATCTCTCCTTCTAACTCTGCCTTTTTTGACCGCAGATCTGTGATCACGGATTCAATCTCCTTTCTTCTTGATTCAAAACCAGAGATTGAGCCCTCCAGCTCGGAGACGTTGGATTCATATGACTGAATATCCTTGTCAAGCTTTGCTTCACTGAACCCCATTCCTGTTCGTTTTTTGTCACGGAACCCACCCCTCATGGCTCCTGCGGTATCTGCTAGATCACCTTCTAGAGTGACCATCTTTGCCTTGCCGATACCAAGCCTTCTCATGGCATCAAGATTATCTACCACTACGGTGTCTCCAAATACATAGGAGAAAATTTTTTTGAATTTTGAATCGTAGCTGACCAGATCGGTTGCTACCCCGTGGCTTCCTTTCGCTTTGATAAGGCTTTTTGCTTTTTCGTCAACACCCTTTGGCTTGATCTTGCTTAAGGGGAGAAAGGTTGCTGTTCCCAGCTTATTTGCTCTGAGAAATTTGATCTGATCTGCTGCGATCTTATCGTCTTCGACAACGATGCTCTTGATTCTGCTCCCTGCCGCTATTTCAAGCGCTAAAGAGTATTTAGAATCTACTTTTCCCAATTCAGAGACCGTGCCATAGATTCCAGGGGTTTCATTCTTTCTTTTCAGCACTTCTTTGATTGCCGTGTCTCTTAATGAAAATTCTTTTATGGAAAGATTGCGCGCGTTGAGCTTGGCAAGCTCTTCCCTGCTGAGGTGGAGCTTATTTCTTGCATCATTGAGTTTTGCGGTAAGGTGGGATTCTTCATCTAATCTCTTGTTTAATTCCAGAGTCGTTTTTTTGAATTCACTACGCTTTTCCTTAACTTCGTCCATCTGCTGCTTGTGTTCTTTTTCAATTTGTGCTACCTTTTCCATGGCTGATGCAAGGGCGCTTAACTCGTGGTCAACCTTGTCTTTTTCTCTGAGTGCGTTGTGCTGCGTTTCCCTAAGGATGTGTATTTCTTTTGATAGTTCCTCCAGCCTTTTATCTATTTCATCAATGCGCTTCTCAATACCTTCTGCAGACTCAACATTATTTTTTTGCTTGAAGGCCTTGATTTTTTCAGTGATTCCTGTTCGTTCTTTTTCCAGGTCTGATTTTTTAGTGTTTAGCTCACCCTTTTCTTTGGTTATTTTTTCTATTCTCTCGTTTACTTCTTGTTGGTCTTTTTCCAGATCCTGTTTTCTTTGATCGATTTTTTGTGTTTCTGTATTGAGCGTTTCAATGCGTGAGTTCTTCTTTGTCATCTCAATCTTGATGTTTTCGATTTCACGATTCAGGCTGACCTGATCTCCCTCACCTTTTTGCTCTATTTCCTTGGTGATGGTTTCTATTTTTTCCTTTTTCTGAGAAATTTCTTCCTTGAACTTTTCTACCTTTTCAGATATTTGCTGCAGTGCTTGGGTATTCTTGTCGATCTTTTCTTTGAGCTCAGTCGAGTCTTTCTCGTTCTTATCCAAATGAAGCTTGCAGAGTGATGCCTTGAACTTTTTGACGTTGTCGCTTAATTCCTTGAATTTGAGAGCCTGGTCACGATCCTTTTTGAGCTCTTTAAGATAGGTCTGCCGCTCTGAGAGAATGATTTCTGCTTCTTTGAGCCGCTCTTCCACTTTGTTTAACTGCGTGAGCGCTTTTTGCTTTTTTTCTTCATAGATAGATATGCCTGAAATTTCCTCTATGAGTAATCGCCGATCATTGGTTGACATATCACAAAAACGGACGATGTCCCCCTGAAGAATGATGTTGTACCCGTCCGGGTCAATTTTTGCAAGGCCGAGCAAGTCTACGATTTGCTGCCTTGTTCTGACTTGGTCGTTTATTTTGTAGATAGATTGCCCGTTCGATTTTATTATTCTGGTAATCTTTACTTCTGTTTCTTCCGTGGGAAAGGTCTTGTCTTTGTTGTCGAAGAAAATGCTTACTTCCCCTTTTTTGTGCGGGTTCTTTGACTTTCCTCCATTATAGATGAGATTTGCTGATTTCTCTGCGCGCATAGACTTTGAGCCTGATTTTCCCAATACAAAGGTGAGAGAGTCCAGCACATTGCTTTTTCCGGACCCGTTCGGGCCTAATACACAATTATAGTGTTCTCCGAATACTAGCTCGGTGTATTTTGCGAATGATTTGAAGCCCTGCATGACGAGCTTGTTTATTTTTGTCATGGTTTTCTTTTATTTATGGAACAATTTTCTTATGAAAGAGCAACAATAATGATGGCAGACGGATTTTCTTTCAGAAAATCCTACGAACCACTCCGAAGGAGCCAACCCTCGGTTCGTCTGCATCATTGTTGCCTGCGTCATTGTTGTTGCTGTGGTTTATTGGGATTTTACTTCGTTTTCTTGTTCTTTTTCTTAGTTATTTTTATGCATTCCTCTTCTGTATCCAATATAATAGTAATAGGGTCGCCTTCCCTGAGATCAAGAGAATCAATAATAGGATTAGGGATTTTTATTCTGTTTTCTTTTTGCAGAACTTTATCGTTGAATATGATTTCTTTCATGGTCTTTTTTCAGACTTTTTAAGGGATTTATCTATTCTTTTTTATGGGTTTTTAAAGGTTTTGAAAAGTACTTGATAAGAAATGCGATACACTATATGATACTAATAATAAAATAAGAAAGACTAGAAATCTCCCAGAGAACTTTGCTCTTTTTTCTTGAGCACTTTTTTGTATGACTCCCAGCTTTTTCTGAAGATGTCAGGAAAATCACTATAGTGATCATGCAAGAATTTCTGTGTGAGTGGATCTGAGGGATAGCCTGAGCCGAAGTTTATGCCGATTTCTTTTTTTATTTTTTCAATTTCCCTATCCCGTGTTACTTTCGCCAAAATGGATGCTGCTGAGACCACCACGTAATTGAAATCCGCTTTGTGCTCCACTACCAGATCTGTTTCCTTGTCCAGCTTATCTTTGAGGTATGCGGTGTATTTTGGAATATTGTTTGAGGGTGCATCAACAATGGCTTTTTCTGGCTGTAGCTCATTGAGTATTTCTGCAGTGCAGTCTGCTTCCAGCCAGTTGAGATTTGAAGAGTCTGACCCAAGCGTTTCATCAATTTCCTGAGGAGATACCTTGATTATGCTGTATTGGTCAACTATTTCCTTTACTTTATCGAAAAGTAGCTCGCGTTGCCTTGGAGAGAGAAGCTTAGAATCCTTTATTCCCAGACCTTCGAGCTTTTTTTCGTCTGCTATCTTTACTCCAGCAACAACTAAGGGGCCTATGAGCGGTCCCCTGCCAGCCTCATCAATTCCTGCGATTATCATTTGCAAAAAGAGCGTATGCATCTTCTTAAAGGTTTTGAAATTCGAGGAGAAGTGAACAAAAAGCTTTATAAAACGAGTTAGGTTTCAGAAGAGCATAGCGGGGTAGGGCTGCCAGGAGTGCCCGGAGGGCTCATAACCCTCAGATTGTGCAAGTACCCGCTTGCACCAGAGGAAGTCGGAGGTTCAAAAGACGGACTCTGTTTGAGTTTTTCGGAAAGTCCTCTCCCCGCTATCATGGCGTGGTCTCCTGCCACGCCTTTATTTTCCTTAAATGTTTAGGGTTCCAAAACCCTATGTATTTCATCCATTTTTCGAGATTCTTTTTTCCATTTATTTCTATCCTGTTTATTAAGGAATAACCTGATCTAAATCTATTGTCTTCTTGTCGATAATTATATACTTCATAGAATGCAAAACCGAGCCTTTTTAGTTCTAGGGAGATTTCCTTTATGAAATCCTTTGAATCCGAGGATGCAGAGATGCAAGGATAGATTTCCTTTTTCTTGAAAGTTATACAGAAATCAGTATCGGCTACTCCACGAATGAATGGGACTACTAGCTCTTCATCCCGTATTATTTTGGGAATTTTTAGCTTTCCTTTTTTTGGGCCAATAGGAAGGTCAAATACTCGAGAAAAATATTCAATCAATAACTTAGAATAAATGTAAAATCCATAGGTTTTCCCTGAGTCCTGAGACTTATTGTTTATTGAGAGATTGAATAGATTCTCAAATAATTTTGATAGGACAATATCATAGAATTTCTTTTCATCCTTTGGATTCCCTACACATTTAATTCGATAATCTCCTTTTTCCTTTCGCACAAAAATATTACCATCCCCTGAAAGAACCCCTACTAGATAAGCTAATTCTCTCGATATATTTTTTGGGATGGTAATTCTCTTTGACCCTCTTTCTCCTAAAGAGGTTAAGTGGTGAATGGTTTCTTCATATTTCATTTTGATTGGTCAAATAATTGATACTTTGTAAATGATTTCTATTTATATAGGCCACACAGGAAAACCTTGTCCAGTGCTAGTGCCTGAATGAAAGAATTATTTGAAAGTTCTCCAATATCCTATTGAAATATGAGAAATCCTCTCCCCGCTACTCTTTTTCATCCTATCAAAGAAATCAATTATTGATCTTCAGGGAACATCAGATCATTTACGGTCTTGGTCACTTTCGAGATTATTTTCTTAAATCCAGTAACTTCGAAATGTCGCACTATTCGTGCTTCTTCATTGAATTCCAAACTCGTCTCAATGTTCTCATACTGCACATAGATGATCTTCTTGTTATATAGTGCAGAGAAATCGCAGTTATAGGCAATTGCCCTGTTTCCCTCCAGAGAGATATGCGAACAGGCAGGAGTGCTTACGTTTATGAGCTTTGATCTCCCCATGGTAAAAAAGATGGATGTCTCATCACCGTTGTATTGTGTTTCGCATCTGAAGTTGGCATCAGTATAACAGTTATCAATCAGGTACGTTCTTTCAACCGGATTATCTTTGTTGATGATGTCCCAAAAGAGCTCTGAAGTAAAAAGAAGGAGGAGTAGTGCTATGCATACGATAAGGGTTACCAGGCCTGCTGCTTTTCGCAAGTGAAATGTCCTTTGCTTGTCAGCAAGATCTTTATTTACTTCCTTTCTTATTTTATCCATCTCTTTTCGAATTTCTTCCTGAGAGGGCATTTCACCTACCATACCTCTCATTTTGAGAGAAAGGTTATTTAATTATTTCTAAAATAAAGAGTTTCGTATTAAAAGAGGATAGGCTTATTCGTACTGCTAAGAATTTTCAGTTGCTTGGACTGTCTATAAAGTGCATGACCTCCTTATATACCATCTCGGGTACATAAGAGGAGCCTCTGAGGTTTTCTATTCCGTTGAGTCTAGCCATTCTATCGTATTCCTGGATGTCCAATCTTTCAAGAGAGCTATCCGTATCATCACAAAGAAAAGCTGTGACTGTGTTTTCAGCATGACTGATGTCAATTCTTGCAATCCAGCCATTTCTTCCATCATAAAAAACAATAGACTCAGCACTAATTTTTCCTTCGTTAATTATTCTATCAGCATGCTGATCATAGCTGCTTAATTTTTCACTTGAAAAAACTTCGTAATCTAAGATTAAGCCAGAAGGAGTTTCGGCTGACCTTCGATAGAAAGGAACATGTCCATCGGCTACATCTTGCTGATATGAGGATAAATTGAGGCCGGGGTTTCTAAGCCAGCCTTCATCATCTGTCTTTGGATAGTTTTCAACGGTATCATTTCCATGTTCATCATCAATATCGCTACCTACCATTATTTCTTCATAATATACCCTTCTCCCTAGGGATTTATTCATTGCCTGGAGTCCTTCTTCAAGAAGAGCTTCCAGAGGTGTTTTCTTCATAATCTTTTTAGAGTGCCTATTCTTTTAAAAAAGAGTATGCTGTTTACTCCAAAAAATACGCTGCGAAGAGATCACCACATAAGGGTTTCACCCTTTTCAACCCAAGCTTTCTTCGCAAGCTCAGAAAGAATGAAAGAAAAAACGCCGCGGATGGGATTTGAACCCACACGTCCATACGGACACAAGATGTTTGTGGTATTGTAAGTCTCTAAAGAACTTTCAGCTCTTAGCAATCTTGCGCAATACCAGATTATGCGACCACGGCATAAGAGGAGAGAGTGAATAGTCGATTTAAAAGATTTGTGGAAACTTTTATATAAAGACTGACCACATATTGTCGTATGAAAAGAGGGGTTCTCATCGTGTTTTTCCTGCTTATTCCTCTTTGCCATGCAGACTGGTATCTTACTTCTGAGCAGGCAGACATTGACCTTCAGATTAGCGGTAGTTTTGACATACAGCAGGAATCGAGTGCAAGCTCGCTGCAGCATGTACTGGTGAACCTTACCTGGCTTCCTCTGGATAGCTCCCGTCAAAAGGTGAAGAGCCTATCTACCAGCCCTGAAGCGCAGTTATCTGATGAATCAGTGGTCTACAAGTGGGAAAGCCCTTCCTATCGTTCGCATAATTTTGCTTTAAACTCCCGCGTGACCCTTACCAGTGATTTTCAAAAGATAAACAAAAAGGTCCGGTTTCCTATCGCCAGCGTACCGCAGGAATATCTTGCGTATACCAGGCCGTCAGAGACTATTGATTCTGATCATGAAGGTATTGTGCGTCTTGCGAATTCTCTTGCAGAAGGAGAAGATGACCTTGCTGTTGTGGTTCACAAAATTGCTGTCTGGACAAATCAGAATATTGATTATAACCTTAGTACGCTTACGGCTTCCGTTTCCAAGCCTGCCAGCTGGGTTTTTGAGAACAGAAGAGGAGTGTGCGATGAGCTTACCAATCTCTTCATTGCTATGCTTCGATCGTTAGGGATTCCAGCAAAGTTTATTTCAGGAGTTGCTTATACTGAATCGGAATTATTTCCTGAGCGGTGGGGACCCCATGGATGGGCTGAAGTTTATTATCCCGGAGTGGGGTGGGTTTCTTATGATGTTACGTATGGTGAGATGGGCTACATTGATATGGGCCATATTAAGCTGAATGAAATGGTTGATGCACAAAGCTCAACAGTGAAGTACAGCTGGCTGGGAAGAAATGTTAATGTCAAGACCAGTCAGATAGATATTGATGCACAACTGGTAGAGTTTGATGGAATACATGATGAGGGGGTACGTGTCGATTTAGAGGTAGAGAAGAATGAAGTCGGCTTTGATTCTTTCAATGCTGTTCGTGCGACAGTAAAAAATGATAATGAATATTATATCTCTCAGGGGCTTTATCTTTCGCAGACTCAGGGAGTTGAGATACATGGGCCGCTTAGCCAGTTTGTTCTCCTGGGACCTTCTGAACAAAAGCACGTTCACTGGATTGTTAGTATCGGTGAGCTGGATCCCGGGTATCGGTACACATTCCCGGTAAGCGTGCGAACATTGTCTAATAAGACTACGCGAACGGAGTTTTATTCCCGATCCAGCGAGGTGCAGTTTTCCAAAGAAGATATCGAACTTCTTCTTTCAGCATATGAGAATAGTGCAAAAAAGAACTACAAGGGAAAGCTGGATGTTGAGTGCCTTGCTGAGAAGAGAGAATTTTATCTTTCTGAAAAAAATAGTGTGCAATGCTCGCTTCAAAACGATGGAAACGTGTTCTTTGAATCTCTGCAGGTGTGCCTTAAAGAAGAGTGCAAAGAAATAGCGCTTGAGATTTCAAAAACCAAGGAAGTCTTTTTTGATCTTGAAGAGCAGGAAGAAGGAAAAAAAGAAGAGATTGTAAGCGTCAAGGGAGAAGGAGCCTCTGCTATCAGTACTGTCGAGTACGTAGCCCTTGATGAGCCAAGCATTACTATTATTAATATTACTCATCCTGAGCAGGTTGAATTCGAGAATTCATTTGTCTCCTCCTTTACCCTGAAGAAAGAATCGTTTTCCAATCCGGTTGATGTGGAAGTTTCTTTAGTACAGAATGGACAGAGGAAAACCTGGACTATTGATGCCATGAGCGAGGATAGAGTTTTCTCTATTGATATGAACGCGAAGAACCTCATTGCAGGAAAAAATGCGTACTCTATTGATGTTACCTACTATGATCAAAGAGGAAAGGCTTATACCACATCAGAGCAATTCGAGATTGAACTTGTGAATTTGAGTATAGGGCAGCAAGTACTGGCTTTTTTGAACAGGCTTGCTTCTTTGCTGAATTTCGGAAATAACTGAAGTTTATTTTATTTTTATCGCGATGAGGTTTCCCTGCTCGTTGTACTCCAGTCTCCAGATTTGCTGATTGTCTTTTGTGAAATGATATCCTAAGTCCGGATTTGCATCGGTTGATGCATGGCAAATACTGCTTTTGCCGACTGCAACTAGTCCTCTTATGAATAAAGCGTCCGATGAAGGTACGGTACTGTCTGTCCAGGGATTTCCTTCTGCGCACCAGGAGTTATCAATGATTCCTCCTTTAAATCCACCTCCTGAGCCACCCCTTCCCGACCCTGCAGACCCTGAGCCATCTAACCCTATTCCTCCTCCTGCTCCCTCAATTCCTTGTTGATCATCCGCAGAAGAATCATCTAAGATACTTAAGCTATCAACCTCGTTTATATCTAAAGGATTAGAACGTAGAGGATTGAAGGATGTGTTGAAGAAAAAGAGTATCAACAAGAGAAGAATTATTGGCACGACAGTAAGAATAAAGCGCGCTTTGTGATGCGGGGATTTTCCTCTGCCTTTTTGGGTGAGCAGATCGGGATGTTCTCTTTTCACATCCTGCATTCCGTGCTCTACCACTACCCTGTTCCAGCCTCTTGAGATGAGCATTTGCCTGAGGTTTTCGGGAGTGTACCCTGTCTTGAGGGCATGCACGATGAATTTATTGAGTTCGTAGTTTGTCATTTTAGCATGAAAGCCCTATGGATTTTGAGCAGGCGCATTGGTTGATGTAGGTGAAATAGGTAGCAGAGGAAAAGAGATGGCAGGATCCGGATGTACAAGTGTCTGAGTCTGCTCCAAAGTATGCAGAGGCAGTCAGTTCAGCAAAGAAGTTCTTTCCACTCCATGGAGAAGGTGACCCTGTTGAGGTTATCTGGTAGCAATTATCATTTGTAATACCTAATCCTGTGAAGCGTATGTAGTGGCCACTGGTCCCGATTTGAGCATCAGAATCAATAAGTGTTCCTGTTTGTCCAGAGTAGAGATCGTCGGAGAATAATACAACCGGCTCACATACATTATTCACACACTGCCAGTCTGCGGGGGTTCCTCCAAGGAGTGGATGCACAGGACAATCTGCTGCAATGAGACACTCTACGCAATCTCCAGAACCATCACATTGAAAGGGGGAGTTGCATAGTGGACCTGTTGATCCTGCAACAAGGTTCGTATACTGGCACATGTTGTTGTTCACGCTTTTTGCTGTGCAAATGACATCGGCACAATCTGTAGGGGTTGTTGGCGGCGTAGTCGTGGAGGTTCCGCCTGAACCCGAGCCTACTCGTCCTGTAATAATTCCAACATCATTGAAAAATAACCCGGTGTCTGCCCTGGTGTATTGGATATCGAGTTCCATTTCCGCTTTTCCGTCCGTAATGGCGCAGTTTGTTAGCTGAATAGTAAATGTTTGGTCATTGCTAATTGTTGAGGAAGAAGTCCAGGGGACACAGGTAGAAAAGGGGAGCGATACTTGCACATTAGAGATAGGCCCTCCAAGGTTGTTCTTTAATTGTACTTGGATTATATCTCCATCAGTACTTAGTGCATGATCCCTGCAGGAGAGTCCAGTAGGGAATAAGCAATATTTAGGTGAGAAAATGTCTCCTTCCAATACTCCGAAATATGCAAGCGTAGCCACTGCTGCTATGATCACCACAAGAGCCCAGCCATAGGAGAGCAGAAAATCCATTGCAGCCTGCGATCTCTTGGAATGTATCATTTTTCCTCTTTTTTTGTTCTTTTCTGTTCTTTCGGTTTATTAATATTTGGGTAACAAATTTTTATGCTATTGCTTCTTTCCTGAAGTAGGATAGAAAAACTTATTCATCCATAGTGGGAGACGAACATTTTGCTCGGCAAAATGTTCTACGAAGGGTTTCCGAAGGTCATGGAAAGCAACAGACTGATTTGCCTCGCTTTCCAGAACTCCCAGAAATCTTTGATTTCTGTGAGAACAACCCTCCCTTCGTCTCCACTGTGAATAAGTTTTTTCTCCGCCTGACCCTAGAGTTGTTATTCATTAAGAACAAGCTGATCTTACCTTCTGTTCCGGATTTGAAAAAGTATATAAAAGGAGAAGTGTTCTGAGATTACATGCTAAGTATTCAATTTATCAGGGAGAACAGTAATGTCATTCGGGCAGACCTTGAGAAGCGCAAGGATACAGAGAAGCTTGCGTGGGTTGATGAAATCCTGCAAAAGGATGAGAAATACCGGGGCTTGCTTGTTACTGTTCAGGACCTTCGTCACAAACGCAATACGGTAAGCTCAGAGATTAATGCACTGCGAAAAAAGGGAGAAGATACTTCAGCTCTTCTTGATGAGGCAAAGCAGATTCCTTCTAAGATTAAGTCGATCGAGGAAGAGACTGAACAACTGCAAAAGGAGATAAAAGAGAAGCAAATGCGGCTTCCGAACATCCTTCATGAATCAGTACCTATTGGAGATGATGAGGAAGGGAACGTAGTTGTTCGGGAAGTAGGGAAGAAGCCATCCTTTGATTTTGCATTGCTTAATCATGGTGAGTGGCTTGAGAAAAGAAATCAAGCTGATTTTAAGAGAGCAACAAAAATCAGTGGGAGTGGGTTTTTCTTTCTTAAAGATAAGATCGCGATGCTTGATTTTGCTCTTCAGCGTTTTGCGCTGGATAAGCTTTCGCAAAAAGGATATGTTCCGATCAGTCCTCCGGTTATGATGAGAAAGGAGCCGTATGAGGGTGTTACGGATCTTGCTGATTTTGAGAATGTGATGTATAAGATTGAGGATGAAGATCTCTACCTGATTGCAACATCCGAGCATGCCATCGGCGGGATGCATATGGGCGAGACGTTTGAGCCTGATATGCTGCCTATCAAATATGCGGGAGTTTCTCCTTGTTTTAGAAAAGAAATTGGCTCGCGAGGCATTGATACGAAAGGATTGTTTCGGGTTCATCAATTTAATAAGATCGAGCAGTTTGTGTTTTGCTCTGCGGATCAGTCCTGGAAATTGTATGAGGAGCTGCTTGCTAATGCGGAGGAGATTTTTAAGGAATTAGCATTGCCCTATCGGGTGGTTGATATTTGCACGGGAGATATTGGTATTGTTGCTGCAAAAAAGCAGGATATTGAAGTGTGGATGCCACGGGAAGAGAAATACAGGGAAGTTGTCTCCTGCTCTAATTGTACTGCTTATCAGGCAACTCGACTGGGTATTAAATACAAGAAAGAGGATGGCAAAGAGTTTGCTCATACCCTGAATTCTACTGCCGTTGCCACATCGCGAACGATTCGGGCAATCATTGAAAATTATCAGCAAAAAGATGGTAGTGTACTTGTTCCTAAAGTTCTACAGCCGTATATGAATGGACTCAAGAAGATTTGATTTCCTGCTTAATCAATATTATTAAATACTTGCTTTCTTGAATGTGAGGTATGAATATTCATGGTCTTGTGTACCTTATTGTAGGGCTATTTATCACCGGGTTTTCGTATTACGTGACTGCGATTACGGATGCTTTTGAACTCTCGAAGTTTTCGCTTTTTATCCTGGTTGGCATTGGATTTATTGTTGTGGGGTTGTTTAAGTTGATTGTTGGGATGATACAACAGAAGCCCAAGATTGCAAAGGAGAATTATCCGCATCATCGGCCCGTGGTTCATTCGGGGCATGGGCAACAGTCTTCGCACGATCATCAACATCCTGCTCATACTCACCAGCATAAGCATCGACAGGACCAGAACCCTTCCATGAAGTTTTGCTCCCAATGCGGTACTACTCTTCGGCATTTTGACAAGTTTTGTTATAAGTGCGGCAGCAGGGAGTTTAGGGGATAGGTTAGATTACTATTTTCAGCAAACTTTAAAAATAATCTCACCTAACACATTTTTACGATGGGGGTTTTTGATAATATTCTACATGCGGATCAGACATTGTTTAAGAATATCGATGCGCTGGATTTTGATTTCATCCCTAAGATTATTCCTTACCGCGAAGAAGAGCAGCGCAGAATCGCCTCGTCAATTCAGCCCTTATTTTCTCAGCGAAATGGAAAGAATGTCGTGATTTGCGGGACTCCTGGTGCGGGAAAGACCGTTGCCTGCAGGCATGTGTTTCGGGAGCTGGAAGAGAAGAGCGAGGATATTATTCCTATCTATATTAATTGCTGGAAGCGTAACACCAGCTATAAGGTTGCGCTTGAAATCTGCCATCAGTTAGGGTATGCCTTTACACAGAATAAAAAAACGGATGAGCTTTTTCGAGAGATTGTAAGGATTCTGAATAAGAAAAATGTGGTCTTTGCCTTTGATGAGATTGACAAGGCAGATGATTATGATTTTCTGTATGTGCTCTCTGAGGAAATCTATCGAAAAGCACTGATTATGATTACTAACTTTCGGACTTTCTTAGAGGATATGGACGAGCGGGTGAAGTCGCGGATCATGCCGGAACTGATTGAGTTCAAGCCCTATACCCTTGAGGAGACAAGAGGAATATTGAAGCAGCGGGTTGAATATGCATTTTTTGAAGGAGTATGGGAGAGTGATGCGTTTACCCTTGTAGTGGAGAAAAGTGCATCAATGCAGGATATTCGATCGGGAATTCATTTATTGAAGGATAGTGCTGATGCTGCAGAAAGCAAAGCAAGTAAAAAGATTACCAAGGAGCATGCACAAAAAGCTATTAGCAAAGTGGATGAATTGGGCGCCCTGAAGTCAACTGATCTGAAAGAAGATGATAAAGTCATTCTGGGAATCATTAAGAAGCATTCAAAGAGCAAGATTGGAGACTTGTATAAGCTATATGAGAATGCTGGTGGCAAAGGCGCCTACAAGACCTTTCAGAGAAAAATGAAGTCGTTTCAGGATCAAGGGTTTGTTACCCTGAAAAAAAGCCAGGGTGAAGGCGGGAATACGACTATTGTTGAGTATAAAGAGCGAACGAAGAGTTTGAGTGAGTTTTAGTATTTCTGTTGGATGATTTGTTAGGAAAAATAATAACAATTCTGGTAGGCAAACCGGTTTTGCTCTGTGCAAAACCTCTAGCTCCAAGTGTTCGCTCGTTTGCACCATTGTTATTATTTTTTATTGGTTTTGCGTTGAGATTTCAGTGAGTTATTGAGAAAGTAATGAATTCTCCTGCTGCAGGTGTTTTGTGGGAAGTTATGTTTTTGACATGTGCCTGTGCTGGGCCTTTCTTGCACAGCTCTTCAATTTCTGCTATGTCATTATCGTTGCCCTCTGCAACTATTTCTACCTTGTCCTGTCCTACGTTTTTTACATACCCTCTTAGATTCAGTTTTTGAGCGTGGCTTAATACGAAGTATCTGAATCCGACGCCCTGCACTATTCCTTTTACGGTTATTTCTATTCTGAGCATAGGGGATATTCTTATTTTTTGGAGTATAAAAAAATGGTGGAGAGCCTACTTGAAAAAAATTGTATTCATCATTCTCGGTGATTGTATTTATCAGCAAGTATGTCAAAAGTTCCTGAGTTTACAGAAAAATATAATTTTGTGTCATCATATTGATAGGATATAGTGAAATTAACAATTCCATCAGGGTAAACTTGCAGTATTTTTTCTTTCATTTCATCGGTGTATCTAAAACTATAGAACCTTTCCTCATCGCTTTCCTCAAAAAAGGGATAAACATATGTATGTTCATTCTTCTGAATATCTGTGCCCGGAATTGAAAACCTTATAGTTACGTGTTCCCTTATCTTTGGATTGAAGTAACCTGGCTCACCAATATATTTAAAGTAAAGAGTTGCTACTGAATATCGGTTGCTATTGGTAAACCCTGTGTAGTTTAGGAAGTTTGTTTCATTTATGAAATTAGCTTTAGGGCTCTTGCAGTCTAAATAATTTAAGGATGAGCAACTGCCACACTCGTTTGCGTAGTAATTTTGAAGAGGACAATTTGTATTCTCCTGCCCCACAATTTTAGTAATAGTTACAGGGCATAAAACGTAGTTTTCTGGATCCTGAGTATAAAACATGTCTTTGCTTATATTTTCATAAAATTTGGCGCTAGCACCCCATGTACTATAAGTACTTACTTTTGAGTCAGAAGCATTTCGCAGCTTATACCCGAACCCTTTTCCCATTATGCATGATTTTTTTTGAGGGAACTCAAACAGGTCAGGTACTCCCTCAGGATATTTTTGTCCAAACCCATGGTAGAGGTCAGGAGCATGAAAAATCTGATGACCCATTTCGTGAACTATGGTAAGATAGGGCTTGTTTATGAAAATATCGCTTGCAGAGAGAGAGAAGGAGATATAGGAGTTCCTACCTGCTGCAAAAGACCTTCTAAAGGAGGAATAATCATGTAGATTGTTATATTGAATATAGATCATAAAATCGAATGGATCAGTATTAATGCTATTTTCCCTTACAGCTTCGCGGAAGAACTCCTTTACTAAACCATGGTCGCTAGACTCAAGTGTGTTTTCCTTCTCAACAGGATCAAGAAAAGTGATGTTGAAGCGAGGAGATTTCCCATAAATGGTGTTAGCTATTTTGTGTTTTTTCAACTGCCTTTCCCAGAACTTTCCAATAGACCTCAGAGAGTATGTTCTTACCTCAATAGTTGTATTTGCTCTTGAATAAGCTGGAGAAATATTTCTGAAAGTAGTATAGTCATCTGAGGAAAAAAGAATATCTTTGAGATTGTACTCAGAATAATTATAGTCAAAAATGGAGTCATCACAGGAAGTACGGACTGTACTAGCAAATCTGCCCCCAGTATTTTTATTTGTGAAACATAATTTTTGTTTTTCTAAGTCCCAACCTGGAAACACTACTTGAAGTACCCCTACCTGAAACGTAGTGTTATCTTCAAAAATGTCAAAACAGATGTTATTATTCGTACTATTTATTACTAGAAGAGTTTCATTTTCTGGAGTTGAATCAATTGGATTCCTGGGCCTCGTGACAATACGGTATTGAATATCCATATCAACGCATTTGTCAGGACTCAATTTCTTTATTTCTTGAAGCTCTTCTTCAGATATTCGAATAATTCTTGATGAATTTCCAGACCTAGAAATTTTATTTTGCTCATTCCAAGTGTAGGAGGAATTTAGAATAGAAATAACAAAATATGCTGACTCATTGTATAAGGTAACATTAGTTAAAGGAGTATAGCTGTAATCTATTTTTAACCAATTAGCGAATCGATCATACGCTACTCTCTGCAGAGTAAAATCCTTTGCTATTTCTTTCTCATCATAAATTGTTGAAAGGATAGGAATGCACTGACCAGCAGCAGCACAAATCATGTTTTCTGGACAGCCACAAAGACTACACCATTGGCTTAACCGTAGGGATACTTCCCCGACGGGATTATGGCTCCTCGAGCAGAAGTTTGGCTTATTCTCAGAGCATCGTGCATATTTTGTTCCATCATCACAATAGTAGTCCTGTAGACTTGAGACACAAGTGTTGTTAATACAATATCCATATTTACATCCACATTCTCTACAATTTTCGATAATTTTTGCTTCACAATTACCATCCTTGCAGTCTAGAGTACATTGGTCGGGTTTTTCTACGGAGCATTCTCCTACTTCTATTCCATCATCACAATATCTCATCTGCTCTGGAAAGCATGTACTATTAAAGCAGAACCCTTCACTGCATCCACATTCTTTGCAGTTATCAATCAGGTTTGCCTCGCAATTGCCATTTTTGCAATCTATTACGCATTGTTTAGGCGTTTCTTCTGCGCACTCTCCAACATCTGTTCCATCTTCACAAATCGAAGGTAGCCGGCACTGACCTCCTTTCTTATATTTCCCTTTGACTTGGACTATCTGTTCTCTACATCCTAAATCGCAGGCAACCTTCTTTGTCTTAATCTTGTTGTTATCACAGTAGTATTCCTTAAGGTATTGTTTCGTTCCATCTTCCTTGTTTTTCTTTCCAGTGCATTTATCATACTTGAAACTTTTTTCTTTTCCTTTGATAATATAATGAGCTATGTCCGCATCATATGATGATATTCCTTTATCCTTGTCAACACACACTTTTTTAGGGTAAGGCTTTTCATCTATGCTGCATACTCCCCCTATGCAATAACTGGTACGACAATCCTCACTATCATGGCAGAGCTTTCCAACTGGGCAGGGAATGCAGTCTCCCCCGCAATCCACATCAGTTTCTGATTCATCCCATTCACCATTTGAGCATAGGTCTTCGCTGGCGACTACAAAACCAACCATTAGAAAGGCCATAAGAAAAAGTAATCCCTTCACTGGATACACTCTCCTTCAAAATTATGCCCAAGAGCGATAAACTGGTAGATTAATGGTTCGTTATCATAACGAAGAGATTCGCTGATGATTTGGATGAGGACTTCATCTGTAATGATCTTTTCTGAATCTCGTAGGTCATACGACTGACAATCCTGTACAAAATCATAGTTCTGGCTGCTTAAGAGATTATTGACTATAGTTTCTGCGTTTGTTTGCATGCGTTTAAAGGGGATAGGTATTTTTTGGCTAAGAAGAGGAATAGTATATGAAGTATCTTCTTTTTTTACCAGTAGAGGATAAGATAAGAGAAAAGTAGCATCTTCCTCATTGAGAGTTACTTTAAGAGAAATATCTGTATCTTCAAAAGTAAAACCCTGCAGCAAGAATGGAGAAAGATCAACGCATTGCAAGAGTATGTTTTCTGTTTCCAGAGCAATACTCTCATTTAGCTCTTCAAGAGAAGGATAGAAAAAGTCAAACCCTTCAATGTATTTTACTTTGTATTCACCATCAATTAATATTGACGAGCCAATAAAATAGTCTTCTGTATAACCTCCTTGTTTAGCAACTTTCCATGAAGCTTGATATGCTGCTTTTGAGAGGCATTCTTCAAGGTAGTTCTCGATTTGTGTAAAGTCAATTTGAGAAATTTCGTCATGGGGCAATTGTTCAGATGGAGAATTTGTGGAAAGAACAAGAAGAATAATCAAGAGGAGAGCGATTCCAAGGATCAAAAAAATGGTTATTTGAGCATTCTTTCTCATAAGTAATCTTTCATTCACTTGTTTCCTTATTAATATTTCGTATAGATATACTGTCCTATTTGTATTAAATACCAGACACTGGACAGGTTTCTTGATTATCTTAAGCACTATCTTGCCAAAATTCCTCCATTCTGGGCTTTTTAGTGAGCACTGGACATCAAATAAATATGCGTGTGGAGTATATAAAGGAGTTCTGCTCATTACTATCTATCAACAATGAGGTGATACCCATGATAGATTTAAGCCATGAAAACATTGAACATTTGTTTTTTGCTCAAATGAAGAAACTGACTGCACAACAACGAGGTGAATACTAATGGAAGAAGAATTTTACAGCGAGCAAAGCATCTATGAGCTGCATGAAGACGATGAAATCAATGCTGCTGAGCAGGGATTTATGATGGGATATATGGAGGCGTAAACGATGTGGTGGAATAAACAATCATTTATGGGCTGGGAAGAGTATAAGCAACGCATTGATTTTATTGACGACTACTTTTTTCGCCAGCAAACACGCGCACAGAGCGTAAAGAATTTGTATTAATTTCTTTTGAGTTTTTTATTGTTTTGTTGTTTTTCAGCACAATAATCTTTTTATATGGCTGTTTGTTTTTAGTCTTCTATGGAGATTTTAAATAAGGACGAATTTTTCATGAATATTGAAGATATTTGTACTCATATTGAGGAAGGTGCCCTCTTCATTCATCCAACTGATACTATCTATGGTATTGGCTGTGATGCCACTAATAAGGAAGCAGTGAAAAAGATTCGGGACGTAAAGAACAGAAATGAGAGCCCATTCTCGGTTATTGCTCCTACAAAAGACTGGATCATGGAGAACTGCCATGTGCATGAGAAAGCAAAAGAGTGGATTGACAAGCTTCCCGGAGGATATACCCTGATCTTCAAACTGAAGAAAAAGGAGTGCATTGCCGCTAATGTGAATTTTGATCTTGATAGTGTTGGCGTAAGAATGCCTGATCATTGGTTTCTGGAGGTTGCGGACAGGATCGGCAAACCTATCGTTACTACATCTGCAAATAAAGCCGGGGAGAGTTTCATGACTTCTTTGGACAACCTTAATCCCGAGATTCAGTCTTACATGAAATTTATTGTGTATGAGGAAGAAAAACATGGAAGGCCATCCACGATTGTAGACCTTACCAATGAAGAGCCTGTTGTCATTCGAAGATAGATTTTTATAATTCTACATTTTTTTTCTGGTATGGCTAGCAAAAAGAAAGAACACAGTGAAGGAAAGCTTAAGATACTCGCCGCTGGAGACCTTCATGGTGATACTGGCCTTGCAGAGAAGCTTGCTAAGAGAGCGGAGAAAGAAAACGTGGATCTCGTTATTCTCTGCGGCGATCTTACCTATGCTGAGCAAAGTACTGAAGGAATTGTCGGTCCTTTTAAAGCCAGAAATGAAAAGGTGCTTTTGATTCCGGGAAATCATGAGACCATCGCTACTGTAGATTTTCTCTCAGAATTGTATGATGCAAAGAATATCCATGGGTACTCTGTAAAATATAAGGACGTAGGAATCTTTGGTGCAGGAGGTGCAAATATCGGGCTCTTTCAGATTCCGGAAGACGAAATGTTTGACCTGCTCAAGAAAGGGCACCATAAGATAAAATATCTCAAAAAGAAGATTATGGTTACCCATGTACATCCAGAGGGTTCAAAAATGGAGAAGTTTTCAAAGTTTTTCCCTGGCTCAAGTGGTGTGAAGAAAGCAGTTGATCAGTTTCATCCGGATATCCTATTGTGCTCGCATGTGCATGAAGCAGACGGTATTGAAGAAATTCTTGGGAATACTACCGTGATCAATGTGGGAAGGAAAGGAAAAGTCATAATTATCTAGAAATATATAAATACCTATACCAGTATAGAAATATTTATATAGGAGATTTGCCTTTCTTCTGTTACTATGGCTAATCCGTTTGATGAAGTTATTGGTTCTGGAAATGGTGATGAAGAAAAGCCGCAGAAAAAAGTTAGTGCAGCCTCTCAAAAAAAAAGCCCAAAGGATCAGGTCCATATTTCGTTCACTATTGATAAGCATATGGTTGAGCGAGGAATCTTTTCCGTTATTATCATTGTTCTGGCATTTTTTGCATTCTTTGACCCTGCATCATCATGCAACGAAGACTCTAATATAACAGGTAATGTAGTTGCAGCAGGCCATCAGGATGAGCCTGCAGAGATTAATCTGCGATCCGAGGGTGAAGAAGAGCAAACCCCGGAGTCCACAACGGAAGCGGAAGAAACTGCAGAAGAGAACGATAAGGAAGGGTCAGAACAGGTTGAAGAGAAAGAGGAAGACAATTCTGATAAACCATTCAAGCAGAACTTTGATTTCAAGATTGTTGAAATTGATTTTTTACGGGATGCAGACAATGATAACAGGCCTTCGAAGATGAAGAGTATTAAGTTTCTTATGAGCAATAGATGGAAAGATTTTACTCCGCGCATTGAAGTACAGTGGTATGATAAGGCGTCAAACGAGATTATTAAAGAGAAAAAGCGGGCGATTGTTCCGTTAAAAACTATCAATAAAGGAATAACCCAAAAAGTAACCATTGACAGGTTTGATTCTACTTTCTTTGATCCAACCAATGATCCAGAAACTGTAGTGCTGCACTTGTATGATGCACAAACGAATCTCCTAATGGATACGACAACCCAAGTTATTTCTTAACCTAACCTTTAACCACACCAATAGGTTTTAGCTGAGCAACTATTTTTCCAATTCCTGCATCATCGCTTACCTTGACTACTTCATCAACATCCTTGTATGCCAAGGGTGCTTCCTCGGTTATCCCTCTCCATGATGCTGCCTTAATATATATCTGCTCTTTCTCCAGGTCAGCTTTTAATTGCTCTCCACGCCAGGTCTGGTTTGCCTGTTTTCTGGAGAGGAGCCTTCCTGCTCCGTGAGCGGTGCTTCCGAAGCTTTCCTTCATGGATGTTTCTGTACCGACAAGCACGTAAGAAGAAGTACCCATGCTCCCTGGGATAAAAATAGGCTGTCCTGTTTTTTGGTATTTTTCAGGAATTTCCGGCCTTCCCGGTCCAAACGCCCTGGTTGCTCCTTTTCGGTGCACCCAAGCAGTAAAGGTCTCACCATTTACGGTGTGCTCTTCCTTCTTTGCGATATTGTGAGCGACGTCGTAGACCGTATGAACTTCGGTGCTATCTCCAAAAATTTTCCTGAATGATTCTCTGGTATGATGGCCAATCATGTGCCGGTTTGCCCAGGCAAAGTTTGCTGCTGCGCACATCGCTGCAAAATAATCATTTGCAATCTCGCTGTTTGACGGTGCATAGATCAGGTCTTTTTCCGGAAGGCTCTCCATTATCTCCGGGTAATTCTCTTCCATTTTCCGTAGGAAATCAGAGCAGGTCTGATGACCTAACCCTCTACTTCCACAGTGAATAAGCACTACTACCTGACCTTCTTCTTTGATGCCAAAGATGTCAGCAGTGTTCTTATCAAAGATTTTTGATACGTATTGCACTTCGATAAAATGATTTCCTGAACCCAGGGTCCCAAGCTGTCCTTTTCCGCGTGATTTTGCTTTTTGACTGATCTTGGAGGGGTCTGCATTAGGCATGGTACCTGACTCTTCACAATTTTCAAGATCTTCTTTGGTTCCGTAATTATTATCGACGCACCATTTTGCGCCCTGTTCTAATACGGTTTGCATTTGCTCATCATCAAGCTTGAGCGGTGCCTTAGCGCCAACGCCTGGAGGAATATTTCTGAACAGTTCGTCAAGGAGTTCCTTGATTTTTTCGTATGCCTGCTCTTTCTTGATAGTGGTCTGCAGAAGGCGTACTCCGCAATTGATATCGAAACCAATGCCTCCCGGTGAGATGCACCCATTTTCTGAATCGATTGCGGCAACTCCTCCGATGCTAAACCCGTAACCCTGATGCGCATCGGGCATCATGATGGAATGACCTTTGATTCCCGGGAGTGATGCTACATTAACACCCTGCTGCAGGCAGTTATCCTGCATCATTTTATCCATGAGCTTTTCTGATGCAAATACCTTCACCGGAACGTTCATAGATTCGTCCTTTTCAATAATGTACGAGTATTCATTTATTTTCTTTGGGTTAATTTTTTTCTTTTCCATTTTAGAGATCATGCACGACTTGTATAGTGGTGAGATTCGGCTCCTCTTTTATAAACATGTCGCTGTAGGTTACTGCCTTGATCGCGGTCAGTATTTCATATTTATCTGAGCTGTCTCCCAGGATTGTTGCTGACAGGGAATAGGTTTCGTTATTCTTTTTTATCTGTAATTCTTTTACTTCTGCTAAAAGGAATCCTTCTGTGTCAAGGTAGAAGATGAGCTCTTCAAGAAAGTCATATAATAGTGATCGCTTTTTGTTTGATGTGACTTCTATTTTTTTTTCTATTTTTTTTTCTACTTTATCGATGTCAGTCATGATTACTGTGGTAGCTAGTGCACAGCTTTTGAAGGCATCTTCTAAGTCTTTGCCGTAGGCCAGGAATTTTGCATCAGCAGTATGGTCTAAAAACTCGTACTTTTTCATAGGTTTGAGAATTCTTCGAGGTATTTAAAAGATTGGGTTAGAATGTAATCAGTAAGGGATAATTTCAGGCTTTTCGATTTCTACTTCAGATTCTTCTTCCTGGCTTTCTTCGTCTTGCTCTGGCTCTGAGCTTTCTTCCTGCTGGGTGCTGTCAAAGATGTTAAAGACGGTTTGCTCCTGCTTGGGTGGCTCAGGAGTGGAAGGATTTTCTGCAAACATGTTCGTATAGGGCTGGGATTTTTCTTGTGGCTTTTCAGCGAACATGTCTGTATACGTATTTGATGACTCCTGTTCTGATAGCACTTCAGACGTTGCCGGTTCATTTACCATGTGCTGGAGAAGTTGAATTGCTTTTTTGATATCCTCTTTGGAGTCATGCTTGGTATCAATAGCTATTTTCATAGATTCACTCTTGGCACAGATGTATAAATAATTTACTGAAGAAAGCTAGAACATTCTCTGATAATTAAGCCAAAGATTGTTTTTTGCCTCATCCATGGTGAGGCCCTTTATTCTTGCAATTTCTTTATAGGATTCGCTTACATAGGCTGGCTGGTTGTGTTTCTCCCTGAATGGGGAGAGGAAGGGTGCGTCTGTTTCTGCAAAAAGTTGATCTAAGGGGACTAGCTGTATGATTTGCTGAAAGCTTTCTGATCTGACTACATTTGTTGGAATAGAGAAAGAGTATCCTAATTCTGATGCTTGTTTTACTAATGATTTTTTCCCGCTAAAACAATGCATGATTACTTTTTTCATGTTTTGCTGTTTTAGTATATCGATGACGTCTGCTTCTGCTTTCCTGGAATGGATAAGAACCGGCTTGTTGATTTTTTTTGCCAGTTGCAATAATTTGATAAAAACTCTCTCTTGCATTTCCTTGTCCTTCCCGTGATGATAGTCCATGCCAATTTCTCCAATGGCCAGGATATTGTCTTTGTTTTTTTCTATGAATTGGAGCTCCCTTTGGAAATCTTCTTCACTGAGTTTCCCTGTATTTCCCTCTTCGTCAAGCATGGCATCAGGGGGATAATATCCCAAAGCAGGTTTGATGATATCGTATTTTTTTGACAATTCGAGTGTTACCCTATTTGATTTTGTATCTATTCCGTTAGTAAGAATTACTTTTGTTCCTGCTTTCTTTGCGTTTTTTACAACTTCATCTATTTGAGAATAAAGTGTAGGATGATCCAGATGACAGTGGATATCAATAAATGCCGGCATAAGAAGATGATTATCTGGAGTTATAAAAAGGTTTAGGCTGCTTTATTCTTCAGTTTTTTTAATTCCTTTTGTGTGTCTTTCATTACTTTTTCGTTATTGTACAGCGCCTTGCGAATATAGTATTCAATTGGTTTGATCCTATGCTTGTTTTGGGGGCTTGCTTTCCTAGAGAGCTTTTTACATTCATCAAGCTGTGTTATTAGATTTACCTGAAGCTTTTTTGATAGTTCTAAGAGTACATTCTTTTGTTTACGATATAATACTATACTTTTGAAAATTTCTTGTTCTTTTAGGGTACTTTCACGAAGAGGTTGTAGATGTTCGTGAAGCGGTGAGCCCGCCCCTCCTCCTTGTGGAGAGCTTGCGAATTCATCAAGTGAAGAAACTAGTCCCTGTTTATCTCTAAATGTTTTTTCCTCATCAGTTAGTGTTTTTGTCAGGTTGAATCTGTTAAGGAATCCTAAAAAACTCATGACATACTACTAATCTCTTCCTTCTTAAACATTTCGTTAATTTAATAAATAATACAGCATCCAATATTGCCTTATGAAACGTGATGCTAACCAACTCAAAGCCCTGAAGGGAAAAGAAAAAATTTCAATGATAACCTGTTATGATTATAGTTTTGCAAAAGCAGTGGATGGTGCTGCAGATATTCTTTTGGTGGGGGATTCTCTTGGAAATGTAGTATTAGGGTACGAGAGAACGAATCATGTGATGGTTGCTGATATTGTTCGGCATGTGGAGGCAGTTGCCCGCGGCTCAAGAGAGAGCTTTATTGTTGCTGATTTGCCTTTCGGGTCTTATGAGAACGAAACTGAGGCGATAGAAACTGCCCGGATCATGATAGAGGCTGGTGCCCACGCAGTAAAGCCCGAGGGCAAGCCTGAGATTGTGAAAGCGATTGTCGCCAAAGGGATTCCGGTCATGGGACATCTTGGTCTTCTTCCACAAACTGCCCAAAAGCTAGGTGTTGTTGGCCGGCAAGAAGAGGAAGCAAAAAAAATTATTGAAGATGCTCAAAAGATCGAGGAGGCTGGTGCATTCAGCTTAGTGCTGGAGACTATTCCTAAAGAGCTTGCAAAAAAAGTTAGTGAGGGCATTTCCGTCCCAACTATTGGCATTGGGGCTGGCAGCGATTGTGATGGCCAGGTGTTAGTGCTGTATGATATGCTTGGACTGTTTTCAGATTTTTCTCCGAAGTTTGTCCGAAAATATATGAATCTAAAGGATGAAGTAAGAGGCGCTATTGAGCAGTATTCACAGGATGTAAAGAAAGGGGATTTTCCTTCGGAGAAGGAGAGCTTTAGCTAGGAGAAGAGTACAAAGGAGGACATGAAGTCCTCCAAGACAGAAAAATGATGCGAACAGTAAGAGGTCTTTCGAAGACCTCGGAGAAGAGTACAAAGGAGGACATGAAGTCCTCCAAGACAGAAAAATGATGCGAACAGTTATGAAGTCAAAGATTCATGATGCCACGGTTACCCAGGCAAAGCTAGATTATGAGGGAAGCATCACTATTGATGAGGAACTCATCAAAAGGGCAAATATTGTAGAGGGCGAGCGCGTACAAGTGGTCAACCTCACTAACGGGGAGCGTCTTGAAACGTATGTTATTGTTGGTGATGCCGGATCAGGCATCATTGGAATGAACGGGCCTGCTGCATTAAAATGCAGCAAGGGAGATAAGATTCATATTATCTCTTATGCTTTAGTTACTGAAGAAGAAAGAGCAAAGCTGAGAGAGAGTATCATTATTCTTGATGAGCAGAACAAGGTAAAAAAAGAGATCAGTGAGAGTGAGGAGAACAAAGAGTATTCTTCCTAAGAAAGATTAAAATAGGCATGAGGCATTCCATCTTGTATGCAAACAATAGTGGTCTGTGTGAGTTCTGGGATTGCGGCATTCAAGGTTTTGGAGCTTGTCCGGAATTTGAGAAAAAAGAAGTTCGGGGTTATTGTTCTTATGAGCAAGAATGCCCAGAAGATGATCCCTGCCAAAGAGTTTGAGAGGGCGTCAGGAAATACGGTTGCAATTGAGTTGTTTGATAAGAACTTTAATTATAAGAAGGTGCTCAAGAAAAGATCGGTAGACCATATCAGTCTTGCTGATAAGGCCGATGTGATTGTCGTTGCTCCTGCTACTGCTAATACCATTGCAAAGATTGCAGGTGGTGTTGCTGACGATCTTCTTACTACTACTCTTCTTGCATCAAAAGCACCAGTATTGATTTGTCCTTCCATGAACTGCCATATGTGGGAGAATGAGAAAACGCAACTGAATATCAAATCTCTGAAAAGAAAGGGTACTTTTTTTGTTGATCCGGAAAAAGGAGATCTTGCCTGCGGTTATGAAGGAGTAGGAAGGCTTGCGCATATTGATTTCATTGAAAAAGAAGTACTTACTCTTGCTGCAAAGGGAGAGGAGCTGAAGGGTAAGCGTGTTCTGGTTACTGCTGGAGGGACGGAAGAAAAAATTGATGAGGTACGGGTTATTACAAATAAATCCTCCGGTAAGATGGGAATTCGGATTGCTGAAGAGTGCGTAAAAAGGGGGGCTAAGGTCACTCTTGTTCGAGCAAGAACAGATATTGAGCCCACTGTTGATGTACTTGATATTACTGTTTCATCTGCAAACGATATGCTGCTGCAAATCAAGAAGAGAATAAAGAGCCAAGATATCATGGTTCATGCTGCTGCAGTCAGTGATTATGCAGTAAAAAACAGGCAGCAAGGAAAGATTTCTTCTTCTAAAGAACTGAGCCTTGAATTATCGCCTAACACGAAAATATTAGAAAAGATAAAGGAACTTAATAAGAATATTTTCTTAGTAGGGTTCAAAGCCGAACACCTGCTCAGAGAGAGTGAACTTAGGAAGCGAGCAGTTAAGGCTATGAAAAAAGCGAAGGCTGATATGATGGTTGCTAATGACATTGGTAAGCATTGTTTTGGGTCTGACTCCAGTGAAGTACTTATTCTGCATAAGAATGGGGAGGATAAAAAGATCAGAAAATCAGATAAGCGAATTCTTGCGCAGGGCATTGTTGATGAAGTCGTAACAAGAAACACTAAAAAAAAGTCTTCTGCTTTTGCTCCTGCAAATGTATCGTGTTTTTTTAGCATCTATGGGAATAGAACTTTTTCCTCTAAAGGATCACTGGGTGCGGGCTTTACTCTTGACAGAGGGGTTACCGTTACCGTGCAAAAGGCTTCAAAAAATGAGATTCTTGTTAGAGGTAAAAAAAGTGCTTTTCCTACTGTCCTTAGTGTTGTGAAAAAGCTAGGCTGCGATCCGGTTACTGTTGAAATCCGCAATGGTTTTCCTTTTGGGTGCGGTTTTGGGATGAGCGGGGCAAGCGCACTTGCTGCGGCTTACGCTATTAATGATTTATTTGATCTTAGGAAAACCAAGAAAGAGCTTGCCCTTATTGCTCATGAAAGCGAAGTAGAGAACGGAACCGGTTTGGGCGATGTTGGAGGGCAGTTTAATGGCGGAATTATGCTTAAAACAAGAAAAGGAAAGCCGCTTGACGTTCAGACATTCCCTGTGCAGCAAGAAGAACTCTATTACAAAGTGTTTGGAGAGATTGAGACGAAAACAGTGATCACCGACAAAGAGAAGATGAATCAGATCAATAGGGCAGGAACGAAAGCTTTGAGATCAGCACTGAAGTCAAAGGGAAGCCTTGAATCCCTGATGAAAATAGCTCATGCTTTTGCTGTTGAGAGTAAATTGCTGAGGAGCAAGAAAATACTTGGCGTTGTTTCCTCTGTTGAGAAGAAAGGAGGCTTTGCATCCATGATCATGCTTGGTGAGGCTGTGATGAGCACTATTCCTTTTCGGGGGTCTAAGAGAGCGACTATATCATCGAGAGGTGCACATGTACTATGAGCAAAGATGTTCCTGAATCACACCCGCGCTATCTCTCTCTTATGACAAGGGAGAGGATAGCCTGCGGAGTAGAGAAAGGTATCACTTCTGAGCACGGACTTATCGCACAGGGAAGGGGAGAGGCCTTTGATTATCTTATCGGGGAGAAGACCCATTTGTTTGCACAAAAGAGTATTGATGCAGCGCTTGCCCTGCTATTGCTGGCAGAGCATCCCGTAATTTCGGTAAATGGCAATGTTGCTGCGCTTTCTCCGAAGGAGATTGTAGCGCTTTCAAGAGCTATTTCTGCAAAAATTGAGGTGAACATTTTTCATACATCTAAAGAGAGGGAACAGAAGATTCAGCAAGAGCTGCTCGATAGTGGAGCAGAGGAGGTTCTTCTCCCCAGTGAGAGTGCCACTATTTCAGATATTGACCATAATCGTCGATTCGTCAATGAAGAAGGCATCCTCAAAGCAGATGTGGTTTTTGTTCCGCTGGAAGATGGGGATCGGTGCGAGGCACTTGTTGCAGGCGGAAAGAAAGTTGTTACTGTTGATCTCAACCCGCTATCAAGAACAGCGCAGACTGCAACGATTACTATTGTTGATAATATTGTCCGGGTGATTCCTTTCATGATTGAAAGAGTTGAGAAGTTAAGGTCGATGCAAGGATCTTCTCTTCGCAAGATCGTTTCAGATTATGATAATTCTTCACTTCTTAAAGAAGCACTTGCACAGATGCAGAAGACGCTTTCAGAAGAAAACTGAAAGAGACTTGTTTCCCTTGTAGGTATTGCACTCTTCATAGAAGAGGGATTTATTATTACAGTTTCTTTTTGTTTTTTTGCATTTTCCGTCCTTAAAGAAAGGGCAATGCTCATTTCTTTTGGAGGTTGCAAGGGAATCTACCATGGGTGCTATCAGCTCTTTTCTTCTGTAAGAATGGAGGAATATGAAAAATTTTGATTTAAATAGCTTTTGATTGCTTCTATTTTGAGCATTAGTAATAGAATACCTTTATTAAGAATTTCAGGATAATACCTGATATGAAATACAAACTCGTTTGCTTTGATGTCGATGGAACTCTTGTTGATAATATCGTTTCTGCCTGGAAATTGTTTCATGATGCTTTTGGTGTTAATCCTGATCTGAGGGAGAAAGCGATGCAGAGTTTCTACAACAAGGAAATTTCATATGAGCAGTGGGCGCAGCATGATATTGAGCTATGGCAAAAGGAAGGTATACAGAGAAAGGATTTTGTTGCCGCTCTTGAGTCCTCTAACGTGAAATTGATGAGCGGGACAGAAGAGACACTTTCGGTACTTGATAAGAGAGGAATAAAGCTTGCAATCATTTCGGGATCCCTGTGCCTTATTTTGGATTATGTCTTTGCTGATTATCGATCCGTATTTTCTGATGTGTTTATTTCCACCCTTCATTTTGATGAGAAGGGATACATAAGCAGTGTAGATGCTACAGAATATGACATGAAGGGAAAAGCGATAGCTCTGCAGCAAATTGCGAAGAAGGAAGGAGTCGGGCTCTCTGAGTGTGTTTTTGTTGGTGACCATCATAATGATGTTGATGCGGCAAAAGAGGCAGGGCTTTCTATAGCCTTCAATGCTACCGATGAGCAGCTCAGGAAAATTGCCGATATTGTCATTGACAAGAAAGATCTGAGAGAGATTTTGCCTTACATCCTGCCTGAATATTCTTCCTGAGATATGAATTGAAGCCATCAAAAGATTTATAAAACACGATATAATTCTGGGAGTAATCTGTTATGGAGGGATAATAATGGCTATTGTCGGATTTAATTTCACAAAGATTAGTGCTGAGCGCAAGGATAACAATGCTGAGAAAGTAAATATAAGTAATAATGTTGCCCTCAGAGATGTTAAGGAGGCCAGTATTCACTTGGGCTCCGATAAGCAAAAGGTTTTACGCTTTGTTTTCGAATTCACTTCTGCTTATAAGCCTGAAGTTGGCACAATCAATTTTCAGGGTAACATAATGTATATGGAAGATGTTGAAAAAGTTAAAAAGATTCTTGATGGGTGGAAGAAAGATAAAAAGGTTGAAAATGATGTCATGACCTTGATTCTGAACTCTGTTCTTGGAAAATGCAATGTCCAGGCAATGATTTTAAGTCAGGAAATCAACCTTCCAAGCCCTATTCCTTTGCCAAAGGTTCAGGTTGATAATGAAGAGAGCAAAAAGTAATGCTTTCTTTTTTTTCGTTTTCCTTCTGATTCTTATCCGCTTCCCTCTCCTTTGATAGTAATCAATAACATTTATAAAAAAGCTCAATCTACAAAGAACTACTTTGGGGTAAAAAATGGCAAAAGAAATCAAACTAAAGGTTGCGGAAGCTATCCAGGACGATGTAAATAAAGGTATCGTGAGAATAGATTCCAGTTTTATGCAGCAGGCAGGCATTCGAGCTGGAGATATTGTTGAAATAATCGGATCACGGAATACTGTTGCCATCGCTGATCGTGTCTACCCTGGTGACATTGGACTCAATATTATTCGCATGGATGGTATCATCCGAAAGAATGCCAAGGCAGGGATCGGAGAAATCATTAAAGTTCGCAAAGCCGAAGTTAAGGAAGCAAAAAAAGTGATTATCGTTCCTGCAAAGAAAGGAGTAAGTATCCGGGCTTCCAGTGATATTTTCAAGCAGGGACTTCTTGGCAGAGCTGCTGTAAAGGGAGATATTGTTGCTCTTGGCGGAACCAGGCGCAGAAGGTCCAGTGTGATGGATAATCCTTTCTTTGATGATGTGTTCAATATCCTTGATGAGAGCATGCTTGGGTTCGGTTTTGGAGACCTTAAGTTCCTGGTTGCTGACACCAGCCCAAAAGGCAATATTATCATAACAGATGAGACAGAGGTTGTATTCAACCCTGAGGCGGTTGATATTGAGGAATTTGACGGGATTGCTGAGATTTCCTATGAAGATATTGGCGGCCTTAATGATGAGATCAAAAAGATACGGGAAATGGTTGAGCTTCCGTTAAAGCACCCCGAGATATTTGAGAGACTGGGCATTGACCCTCCTAAAGGTGTTCTTCTTCATGGACCCCCCGGAACCGGAAAAACTCTCCTTGCTAAGGCGGTTGCCAGCGAGACAAATTCGCATTTTATTGTTATTAATGGCCCGGAAATTATGAGTAAATACTATGGGCAGAGTGAAGAGAACCTCAGAAAGAAATTTGAAGAAGCAGAGAAAAATTCCCCGTCTATTGTTTTTATTGACGAGATAGATGCTATCGCTTCAAAAAGAGAGGAGACGAAGGGCGAGGTTGAGCGAAGAGTTGTCGCGCAGCTTCTTTCCCTGATGGATGGACTGAAATCCCGCGGAAAGGTTGTGGTCATTGCTGCAACCAATGTTCCTAATATTCTTGATCCTGCACTGCGAAGGCCTGGGCGGTTTGACAGAGAAATTGAGATTGGTGTTCCGCAAAATGAAGGAAGGCTCAAGATTCTTAAAATTCATACCAGAAATATGCCCCTGTATACGAAATCAGAGGCAATCAAAGACCTGAAGAATATTGAAGGCAGCTACCGAGAAGCTTTGTTCTTATTGGTAGGGTCCTTCAATAATGGAACTACCAGGGTAACGCGAAAATCCCTAGAATCAAAAATACAGAAATTCCTCAAAGATCATCCGGAGAAGAATGAATTGTTTAATGCGATTGACTCAGAGAAGCTGCTCTCGTATGTGCAAGAAGTTCTTCAAAATCCATCGATCGTTAATCTTGAAGAAATCTCAAATATCACCTACGGGTTTGTCGGAGCTGATCTCTCATCACTGGCAAAAGAGTCTGCCATGATTGTTTTGCGTAGGGTGCTTCCGGATTTGAAACTCGAGGAAGAGGAGGCCATACCAAAACAGATGCTGGACCAGTTGCGTATTACGATGAAGGATTTGTTTGATGCATTAAAATCTGTTCGACCATCTGCACTCCGTGAAGTCCTTATTGAAATTCCTAATGTAAAATGGGAAAACATCGGAGGGTTAGAATCCATAAAGCAGGAGCTGCGAGAGGCAGTGGAATGGCCACTTCAGCACCCTGAGTCGTTCAAGATGATGGGCGTGAAGCCTCCGAAAGGTGTGCTCTTATATGGTGCTCCGGGAACAGGAAAAACCCTGCTTGCCAAAGCAGTTGCTGCCGAGGCGAAGAGCAATTTTATTCTTGTGAAAGGGCCTGAGCTTCTCTCAAAGTGGGTCGGCGAGAGTGAGAAGGCTGTGCGCGAGATTTTCAAAAAAGCCCGCCAGACAAGCCCCACTATTATCTTCTTTGATGAAATTGATAGCCTTGCTCCAAGAAGAGGAGGAGGAGAAGGGGATAATAATGTTACGGAGAGAGTTGTGAATCAACTCCTTACAGAAATTGACGGCCTGGAAGAGATGCATGATGTTGTTATCATTGCTGCTACGAACCGGCCCGATATCGTAGATCCTGCACTGCTTCGGCCAGGACGCTTTGATCGAATTGTTCTTGCCCCTGCTCCGGATGAGAAAGGAAGAGAAGAAATCCTTAAAGTTCACACAAAGAATATGCCTATCAAGAATGTTGATCTCAAAGAGCTTGCAGCAAAAATGGAAGGATATGTCGGAGCTGACATTGAAAGCGTGTGCAGAGAGGCTGCTATCTTAGCGCTGCGAGAGGATGTTAAAGCAAAAGAGATAACAATGGAATTCTTTGAGCAGGCAATTGAAAAAGTTCCTCCTTCAGTAACCCCTGAGATTGAGAAGACGTATGCTGAGATCAAGAGTTTGTTTAGTTCGGCACGGGCAAATCAGATGAAACAGGAGAAGCCTGCTTATTTTGGCTAGAATTCTTTTTTGCTTTTTTTTCTTATTGTTCCTTCTTTATGTGCAACAGCACTTCCAGTCTGCATCGTGACCAATAGTATTTGTGAGGCAGGGATGACTACTGGATCCTGTATCCTCATCACATACCTTTCCTCCTCCCCAAAGTTCCATACAGGCGGTGATGCCCAGAGTGGAAGTACAGGTGTTTGAGGCTTCTAAACCGCGCTCCTGGCAGAGTGAAATACAGTTCTTTCCCTGCAGAGAAACGCATTCGGTCCAGCCTACCTGAGGCTCCTCGCATTTTCCGGTTTGGTCATTGCAGGATTGTGTGCCCTGGCAGTTAAAATTACAAAGAGCGCAGTTCTGAGTCGCCTCTCCATCCTCACAATAGTACTGATTGTGGCATGTTCCGTTTTGAACTGCTGCCTCATTTATAGTGCAGGTTCCTCCTTGCGGGAACTGTAAATAGCCTACATCTTTTATTTTGTTGAGAATATTAATGATAGGTGCGTTGGAGTTGCCGCCATTTGAGTAGCAGGACTCTTTTGCAAAGTAGAATTCTACGAGATCAATGATTTCATCTGTTGAGACCTTGCTTTTTTCTGGATCTTTCAGGAAGTTAAACAGGGCTGATCCGATCATAGAGCTGATTTCGTTGTTTTCATCAGCCTGGCTTGGGCAATTAAGAAATACATCTTGGGCAGTAACCGGAACAATAAAGAAAAGACTCATCCCTATGATCAGAGCGAAGGTTTTTTTCATGGTATACAGCATTTACTTAATTCAGAGCAGCAAAGTTCTGCAGTAACGATGCCAAGGTCCTCAAGCTGATTGCATCGATTGTGCCTACTTGCCGAATCGCATGTTGCTTCCTGAATCTCGGTTAACGCAGATGAGGGATTGGCAGGAAGGTTATCGTCGCTGTTATCGCCTGCTTCATTTTCCGCGGGAACCTCGTTCTCTGTCCCAGGACTGGTTTCTATGGTGTTTGCAGCAGGAGCAGACTTAGAATTGTCAGGCTGGGCGCACCCAATGATTATGAAAAGAGAACAAAGGGTGAATAGCAGGGTTGTGGTTTTCATTTTCTTATTTTTGTTTTTATTTATTTTTTATTTAAGCTTTTGGTTTATGGCCCACAGTAATTTTCATTCGTATTATCCTTGCAATGATCTTCTGTTAGCGTAAATCCGTTCGGGAAGGAAAATCCTCCCAGTAGTCCGCAGGTTCCTGTTGCCTCTGCATTCCTACAGAGGATGTAGTAATTGAAAACATCGTCTACGCCCGGAACAAAAGGAGGTGGAGGAGAGGGCGGGGGATCATCCACATATTCGGAGTCCTTCTCCCATTCATAGTATGGAGGGCCATCATAGTCAGTCCAGCAGCCACCGTCTTCTTCATCGATAAGCCCATCACCATCGTTGTCTAAAAAATCTGAACACTCAGCGAAACGGACTTTACAGTTTTCATCTGAGATAGGCGGGTGCTCATTGATTGCAACCACCCCGCAGACATTCCATAGCGTATTCTGCCCTTTTGCCAGTTTTCCGATGGTGAAGGGAATATTAAATACGTAGTCCTGGCCGTCTGATCGCAGGTAGAACACGTAGCTTCCGTTCTCGTTTTGCATGAAAACATCATAGTCAGCACTACCTGCCTTGGACGGAATTATCAGGTTATTTGAGTGGTAACCGGTGCGCGCCTTTGATGCGGCAAACAAGTTCGATCGGATAGCCTTTCCAACATCAACAATTGCCTTTGTATCACGCCTCTCGTATGCGTCCTGATTAAGGTTAGCATAGACTACCAACCAAACTGAAAAGAGAATAAACATGATTGCAAAAAAGATCATGAACTCCATAGAATACTGGGATTTCTTCATCATGAATCCACAATCGTGGTATTCCCATTTTCTTCTGCCTTAATGAGAATTTTTCTTTTTCCGTCAGTTGGGGTGACTGATGTGTTAAGGATAAAAGGAAATGATTGAACAATGGTTACTTCTCCGCTCCCTCTTCTTAGTGTAAAAATAAGTTCACTGTGCATTTCGTCTGCAGATGTTCGGCTTGTTACATTCTTTATTCCTTTTGGGAACACAAGGGAGAGCGTTGTTCTGCTGGGGTATCCTGCATAAAAGGTATTTTGCGCTGCAATGGAGATTTCCTCAAGGACGTGCTTTGCCTGTGATTGGGAGAGGTCTTCCCTGCTCTCAGAATATCTCTCCTGCATGATGTTTACCAACGGGATAATAATGATTAAGGAGAATGCAAATATGAGTATAAATTCCATAGAATATTGCGCTTTAATCCCTATCACCTCTTGGATACTCTTCTTTATGAGGCTATATAAAATTTGCCTTTTTTGTAGTTGTCGATTTTCTTGTTTTTCTGGATAAGTATAGCTTTTTGAGTTTAACACTATTATTTCTACTATTAATTTTCATATTTTCTTTAATTATTTTTAGTATGTTTTTTTTAATATTTTTTAATATTATTTTTAAAATATTAAAAATACTTTATTTTTTAATATTTTTTAATACTTTTTTTTAAATATTTGAAATATTGCCTTTTTAAATATTTTTTTTACTCCTTTTTAAAATACTTCTTCAAACTGTTTCTTTAATAGTAATATTTAAATAGAAGGAGATGCCAAAGAGGAACAACTATGGTAAAAGTTCAGAAAACCACCAATGATCAGCTGATTGTAACCATCCCTAAGATGATTGCTCAGTTTAAAGAAATTGACAAAGGTACACAAGTGGTTTTTAAAGACCATACTCAGAATTCATTTATTGTTGAGATTGTGCGTGAGAAAAAAGAGTCATAGTGTTTAATTTATAAAAAAAGAGGTGAAAATGGTAAGTGAGAAAGTTGTTGTCTATATTAGGGACAGCCTGTTGAAGCAGGTTCCTGAGGAGAAAATAGTAGGCAGCCTTCGCAAAGTAGGCATTTCTCCATCCGCTATTGCCACCGCTCTTAAAAAAGCGAAAAAAGACCTGCCGAAGTCGGTGTCTAAGGCAGCTCCTTTGCAGGCTGGCGCAGCCAAGCAAAGACAGGTTCCTGTAGTACATGGAAGGAATTCCAAACAGACTGGTCCTTCCCAGGCTGCTAAAAATGCACTCTCTTCTAAAGCTGATTTTCTTCACAAGTATGTTTCCGTTGCCCTAAGTAAACAGGTGGATTCTCAGACTATTCGAAAAACATTATTGCAGGCAAAATACACTGAGCAACAAATACAGCAGGCAATTAGCGCTGCACAGCAAAGGCTTGGGGGGAAAGCCGGATCACCGCAGTCTCAGGCTCAAAGGAAGGCGCCTCTGCATACTTCAGCTACTGCCAGCAGTAAACAGCATACTTCTTCTGTTAAGCCTACTACTCAGCCTGGAAAAACAGCTACGCTAAACAGGCAGCAGTACTTGGAAAGGTATGTTCAATCTGCACTACATCAAAAAGTTAATCTGCAGGCTATCAGAAAAGTATTACTGCAGGCAAAATATTCCGAGCAGCAAATACAGCAAGTTATCAATACTTCGCAGAGGAAAACTGCGGCAAGTGTCCCTGCAGCACCTAACCAAAATATCCATAAACAACAACCAGTGCAGCCACAGTCACCTGCTGCTCAATCGCCTGCAGGAAGTTCCAACTCCTTAGAGAAATATGTTGAGTCAGCACTTAGCAGAAGTGTTGATCGGGAAACTATTCGGAAAACGCTGCTTGCTGCAAAGTGGGATAACGCAAAAATTCAGAAAATCTTTGATGAGCATGATAAAAAGAAAGAGCCCGCTCCAGTAAAAAAGACAAAAGAGGACCTTCAGAATGATGAGGAGTCCATCAGAAAAGATAAGGATATCACCATCAAAGAAGAATACCATTTCTCATTTATGGACATCAATGTGAAAGTAATCCTATATCAGAGAAAAGGGGAGCCTACCCCTACCTATCACATGATTATTCCGGTGATCAGCGGAACTACGAATCTGATATTGGAAGAAATCAGGTTAAAGCTGATTGATCAGATTAACCTTGGAACTCTGGACCTTGCGCAAGGAGATTTTGAAAAGCTTGATACCAACATCCAGGATCATCTGATCAGATTAGTTGCTGAAAGCTTCCCCCACGTTGATGAGAATACGCAGCGGTTTTTGGTTAGTTATCTTATTTCCAGAGTACTAGGCCTTGGCATCGTGGAGATCATTAAGGCTGATGATGCGCTGGAAGAGATCGTGATTAATAACAGTGTGGTCCCTGTTTATGTCTATCATAAAAAATGGGGCTGGTGCAAAAGTAATCAATTTATGGAAGATGATGACCATATTCTGCACCTTGAATCAATGACCGGAAGAAAAATCGGAAGAGAAATTACGACTTTAGAGCCCCTTCTTGATGCGCATTTGCCTAATGGAGATCGTGTCAATGCTACGCTCAAAGAAGTTACTGCTGACGGCCCAACTATGACCATTCGTAAGTTCTCCAATGATCCGTGGACAATCACGAAATTCCTTAAGACGAGGACGATGGACTATTCTACTGCCGCAATTATATGGCTGGCTATCCAGTTCGAAATGAGCATGCTTGTGGTGGGAGGTACGGCGTCTGGTAAAACTTCCTGCCTGAATGTTCTTACTCACCTTATTCCTCCCAGCCAGCGTGTGATTACTATCGAAGATACGCGAGAGATCCGATTACCAAAGTATATGCACTGGGTTCCCATGATTTCGCGGCCGGCGAATGCCGAGGGTAAAGGAGGAGTAGAGATGGAGGATCTTCTTGTAAACTCCCTTCGTATGCGCCCGGACAGAATAATTGTGGGAGAGGTGCGAAAGAAGGAACAAGCAGAGACCCTGTTCGAGGCAATCCATACCGGTCATAGTGTGTATGCTACGTTCCACGCAAATGATGCCACCGAAGCAATTGTGAGGCTGACTAACCCTCCTGTTTCTGTTCCGAAAACCATGATGCCTGCTATTTCGCTTCTTGTTGTGCAATACCGAAACAGAAGGTCGGGCTTAAGAAGAACGTTTCAGGTTGCAGAGATTACCAAGTCAGGCGATGCAAACGTGCTCTATCAATATAATGCTAAAGATGATAAAATGGAGCAGGCAAATAAATCCGTATCATTGTTTGAAAATCTCCAACTGTACACCGGGAATTCGTATGATGAAATCAATGAGATGGTTGAAGAAAAAATTAAAGTTCTCAAATACCTTGTGGAGCATGATATGAATACTATTCAGGAAGTAGGTAATGTCATGGCCCTGTATTATGCCGAAAAAGACTACCTGTTCAAAGAGTATATCAATAAGAACAAAAAGATAGGTGTTGAGAATCAGTAAGTCTTTCATTGATAAGGAAAAGCTTATCCAAAGCCTTAAGATAGCCCGTATGGAGGTTTATTATAAGGATTTCATTAATCAGTGTGTCAAGACAGCTGTCATGATGGACTTCATGGTTAACGTGCTTATTTTTTTTATCTTGATGAGTATTTCGAAATCTATCGAGTCTCCATTCCTTCCCGTGCTTACCCTACTGACTCTTCCTCTAGGGTTTTACATCTTCTTTAGCTTTTTTTTGAAAACCCCTGATATCAAGATTATTCGATCAAGAAAAAATATTGATGCGGAAATCATCTCAGCGATTCGATTTCTTGTGCTTGACCTGAAGGCGAACGCTTCTATTTTTGCGTCGCTGGAAAATATCGCCGCTAATTTTGATGAGATAGGAAGATACCTGAAAGATATCATTGTGAAGGTTCAACTGGGATCTCCTTTAGTTAAGGCACTTGACGAGGCAGTGGAGCTTGTTCCTTCAGAGTCTTTTCGCGTTTTCCTCTGGCAGCTTATCAATCATATTCAAACCGGGACGGATATTACCCATTCTTTAGAGGTTATTGCAGATGAGATTGTTGAGAACCAAAAAATTGAATTCAAAAAATACGGGAAGAAGCTGAATGTTATTTCGCTGATGTATATGATCATTGCAATCATCCTTCCCACTATTGGGTTTACTATTATTTCTGCCGGCCTGCTCTTTTTGGGTGTCCCCCTTAGTGCCGGGCTCGTTGTTGGATTCTGGATCATTTTCTCTGTGCTTCAGCTGTTATTCTTAGTAATGAGTGGAGGAAACAGACCGGTTGTTGAGTCGTAGAATGAAAAAGAAAAGAGAGCCAATACCGTACCTTGAGCAGTTCAGGCACCTGAAAAAGTACCTTGTCCTTGCCGGCATTAAGATGGAGGCAAAGCAGGTGCAGCTGATGCTTATCGTAGTGAGCGGAGTACTCTGTTTTTCCTTCCTGGGCTATACGCTCTTTCAGCTCAGCCAGTTTGAGGTGAGCATTACCTTTATGATCATCATATCTGTTATAATCCTTACTCTTGGCTCTATTTTGATTTTTATGCTTGTCTGGCTTGGCTTTCTTATGATGATCGACTACCTGAAGTTTAAAAGGAAGCAAGCAGTAGAAGAAGTCCTTCCTGAATTTTTGAGGCTGGTCTCTGCGAACCACCGTGCAGGGCTTCCCCTGGATATGTCCCTTTGGAAAGCAAATAAGCCGCGGTTTGGAATCCTGTCAGAGGAGATCAATCAAGTAGCTAAGAATACCTATGCTTCAGGAGAGCTCATGTCTCCACTACGGCAGTTTGGAGAGAAGTATGATTCTGCACTTCTTCGAAGAGTTATCACGAATATCGTTGAAGGGCTCAAGACTGGCTCAGATATTGCGCGATTACTTGATGAAGTTTCCACGAACATCACTACCATTAAGAATACCAGAAAAGAGCTTGCAAGTGAAGTGGAAAATTACATGCTTTTCATTACGATGACAGTTCTTTGTATCAGTCCCCTCATGTTCTCATTGACGTTTAACATGACGGGGCTTATTGAAGGGGTAAAAGATACCCTTGCCCAAAGTGGAAGCGAAGAAGGGCTTGAGCAGAGCCCTATTCAGCTTAATTTTTCGGAGGAAGAGCAGGATTTCGGGAAGTTTTTCGATATTTTTGTTTACCTTATGATGGTCACTAATAGCGTTATTTCCGTCTTGTTGATGAGCATGGTGAAGTATGGAAATGTGCGACAGGAGATAAAAAGAATACCAGTCTATTTCACTGTAGGCGTTGTCGTTTATCTCGTCTGCAAGTCATTTTTCGGAAACTTCCTGGTGATATAGAGATGATATGTTTATGCTTGAGAGAGATTTACAAAACATTTAAATAAATGCGCTCTGCCTAAAAGGTATCTGATACAATGAGTCCTATCATCCAAACCGAAGCTGACCGTCTTATTTCTCTCGTAGATACGAAAGGAAAGATTACTGCAAAGGAAGCCTCCAAGGTCCTGGGCTTAAAAGAGAGGCAAGTGGAAGAGTGGGCAGATTTTCTGGAAAAGCAAGGGATTCTAAACCTCAAGCTTAATTTCTTCAACCTGAAACTGATTTCAAAAAAGGGGCAAAAATAAAATGGTAGCAACAGAGAGAATTGGATCATACATCGAGAATTTTGATGCGGCAATGGGAGGCGGGATTCCGGTTGGGCACATCGTTTTGGTGTATGGTACGGCGGGAACGATGAAGTCCTCTCTGTGCTTCAATATTCTTTTTAATGAGATCCTTAAAGGAAAGCGTGGTGCGTATATTTCTATCGAGCAAAGCTCATTGTCTCTTCTCAAGCAAATGGTTAGCTTAAAATTTGATATTTCAAAAGTGAATATTGAGGTGCTCAATGATGCAGATGATGTTATCAAGGGGCTCTCAAAACTGAAAAGCGGAGAGACGCATAAACTTACGCTGGTTGATTTCGGAACCATTCGAAAGCAACTGCGAACCATCAAGGCGCAGAAAAAAACCAGCAAGAATGATTTTGCATTTAGCGATGACATGGTGCATACCATTCTCAAGATTGCTGAGACTCTTGCAGAAAAGGATTTGTGCGATGTGATTGTCATTGATTCCCTTACTGCATTATACTCCTTAACTGAGCTTAAAGACCCGCGATCTGAGATTTTCTATCTTTTTGAGTACCTGCGTGACCTTGGGCTTACTGCGTTTGTGATTTCAGAGGAATCTGAATTGAATTCGCGATTCTCACGCTTCGGGATAGAGAGTTATCTGGTTGATGGTATCCTTCACTTGCAGCTTACGGAGCGAAACCGAAAAGTTACCCGTGAGATTTCTATCGCAAAAATGAGGTCTACAAGCTGTAACAATGATATTTTTACACTGGAATTCAGTGGAAGCAAGTTTAAGGCATTATACGGCGGTAAGATTCCTTTAGTTTAAGGTTAACTTTCAGAATAAGTAATATTTATAAAATACGTCTCTTTCTTTTATTATGGAGGTATAGATATCTATGGCAGTAAAAGATTTACAGGCAAGACAGGGAAATGTTACCTTAACTCTTCAGATCACTGAAAAGGGTGATGTTAGAGAGTTTGAGAAGTTTGGAAAAGCAGGAAAAGTGTGTAATGCGAAGGCAAAGGACGAGAGCGGAAGCATTACTCTTACGCTTTGGAATGAGGATATTGATGCCGTCAATGTTGGCGACACCATCAAAATTGAGAATGGGTGGGTTGGTGAATGGCAGGGAGAACTGCAGCTGTCTACCGGAAAGTTCGGCAAGCTTGAGGTCGTTTCAAGCGGGTCCAGCTCTTCAGAGCCAAGTGCACCTGCTGAACAAGCAACCCCTTCTGCTACCGATGAAAATGTAGAGGAAGAGCTTATCGGTGAAGATCCAGTTGATTTAGAGGAAGTTAATCCAGATAAGCAAGAGTGAGGTTTTCTTTTTTGTTCCTTTTCTTCCTATAGCGAGAGAAACGTTTATAAATGAAGTACTGATTCTTGAGTAGGGCATATGGGGACGTAGCTCAGCCTGGGAGAGCACTAGTTTGCTTCGGCAAGGTGATACTGAAGTTCCAGGTTAAGTCCTAAGATCTGTTGAGGCAAAAAGCCGATGAAAGATCAGAGATCTAGGAGTCCCGGGTTCAAATCCCGGCGTCCCCACTTCTTTTATATTATTTCTTATCTACCCAAGTACGCTTACCGCAATAAAATTAAATAAGAATATAACGACGATTGCGATGATGCTATACAGAATAGTGCTGCTAACGAGGTTTGATCCGAGCGTGTAGCGCTCATTGAGCTTGTCGGATCCGTTTTCTATGCCATTTGAGAGGATGGTAAGAATATAGATGATTTGCACTACATAGATTCCTACTACAATTTGAAAGTAATAAGTAGGAATGCCGATTCCAAAGATGTTGGCAATATCCAATGAGGCGCCTACTCCCTGCACGTTGTTTTGGGTTACTTCGGCAAGCTGTTCTGAGAGTTGAATCAAAACCGTGGTAATCATGGATGTTATCCCTACGACAATCCCAGAGATAGCAGGGGTGAGGAATTTTATCTGCGATTGCATAGAAGAGATGATATCCGCCATCAGATCCTTGAGGCGCTCATTGACCCGGTGGATTTCTTTGATATAGCGTGCGATGTTTGTCAATGCCTGCGCGGCTATTTTTGGCCCTTTTTTTATTGATTCTATGAGTACCTTCATGGAGCTTTCAATGACCCGGGAAGGAAAATACTGGATAGCTCCCTGCCTTGGGTCAAAGATCGCCTGGTTAACACTCATGCCTAATTTCTGAATATTAATGCTCACCAGTCTGAAAAATTTTCCTGCGCTGGTATCCTGGGTATATGATGCGACATTGCCAAAGGCCATTTCTGCGGGAATATCATCACCGAGCCTGTTTCCTAACTGGTAGAGAGCTGATGCAAATTCATCTTCCAGCTCTTTGGTTTTTTTTCGGATTGCAATCAGGTTCCTTGAGCGCAGCTTATAGAATACGCCAAGACTGAGACCGAAACTGAGCGGAATGCAAAGGCTGAGAAGCGATGCTCCCAACCCAAAGGGACCAACTAAGTTTCCGCTTTGATCGGTGTGATACCCTATAAGCCAGAATTTTTCATCAGCATCAAAAGGAACGTCAAATGCCGGGGCAATGGCATGAAGGAGAACCGGACTTATGCCTATAAAAAAGAATACTGCTGCTATGAGGATGGAAACAAAGATGGGATTGATCTTGATTTCTACGCTTCCTATTTTTAGGAGAATATTCTTGTATTTTTTTAGGGAGGGATTCTCCTCTGAAATATCAGTATCCCCATATCCTGTCGGCCTCTTGGAGAGGATACTTTTTCCAAGAAAGTATACGATGGTAGGGAGTAAAATATTATAGACAAACAATAGATGCAGCCAGCTTACTCCTTCCATGAAACTAATGACTAAAGGAAGAATTACTAAGCCAAGGATAGGAAGAATGATTCCCAGCATATGAAGCAGAGTAATAGGAGATTTAAGATCGTGGGCGTAATGCAACATTTTTTCATACGTTTCATCAAGGATAACATCAAGGGCCCGATCTAAGGAGGTAAGCCTTCTTGTTTCCTCCCCTTCCAGCAAGGAAGACTCGATGAGGTGAAATGCCTCGACAAATTCCAGATTATATTTTCTCCAGGATTCCAGATAGGTATCCAGAGATTGTTTCAAGGAATCGTATTTTTCTGTTTCCACATCCCATACTATTTTTTTAAGGTCCAGTGATAGTGGTGCGCCGAGGTGCTCGGATGCGAACTGGATAGCGTTCTCAAGGTTGGAGGTGTGGCGCATATAAGTGACCACATAGAAAATACAGAGCACCATTTGGTTGGATGCCTTGAGCCTCCAGTATTGCGCCAGGTATAGAGGGAGGTTTGATAGAGGGGCGAAGATGACTAATCCCAGGATAAGGATGATAACAAAAAATAAGGAGGATTGGAGAACGACATAGGTAATAAGGCCTCCGAATACTATGATCAATAAAGGTACAAGCATTCCAAATGATGTTGCACCTGTTGGGGTGATGTTTAAGTGTGATGCGTTTATTGCGTCCTGAATTAAAGGAATCTTCTTTTTGTCCGGCTTTACGTTGAGGATTTTCTCGGAAATGTTACAGGCTTTTTCATAGAAGTTCAGATGCGGTGGAACGATCTCTTTTTTGAATGTGGTATAGTCCTTTGTTTCCTCTCTTTTTTCTTCTGCTTCTTTTACTTTGCCCTCTAGCTCTTCTTCTATTCTTGCTTTATATTTACCGAGAAGATCTCTAAATTCCTCTTTTTTTTGATCTGGCATTTTACTTTTAGTTACTTTATTCTGCTTTGAATTTTCTCTTTTTTATTGTTCTTTTGAGCCATTCCTCCCATTCAAAGAATATTTTTTTTGAGTCTAATGTGCCGGTTTTTTCAGCAACGCGATCAGAGATTTTGTGAAATTCGTCGTTAGAGAGAATAACAAAGTCTGCTTCTAACAGGTCCGGGTTGTTATGCTTATCTGAGTATTTGACTATGGTTTCTTTTATTTTTGCCCGCAGTAAGATATTATCCCAGATTGCATCCCAGTTTCCTGCCCATTCTTTTACATTGCCTGCGATTGCCTTGAGTATATCGGATTCTCCATTGAGCAGATCGTCGGAGGGGAGAAGCTTATCTTCCTTAGGATCGTATTTCATGAGATCTACGAATCCTCCCTCTAATAAAGGATCATTTTCCCACTGCTTTCGTACTTCGGTAATCTGGGTTACTCTTCTCCATCGGTGGATGCCATCGGGGGATCGGATAGGGTTTGCTACAATGACAATATCTGTTGCCTTAAAGCTGGTTTTTGGAACCTGCAAATCATTGACTACTCTGTCGAAAACGCCATAGGGGGAATCACCATGAATAGTTCCTGCTACAATGTTTGCCAGGGCACCGATTCGCATGGATTCATAGAGCGCTCGCGCTTCAGTACTTCGTACTTCTCCTACGATTAATCCTGAGTCTCCTAAACGCAGCGTGGTTCGAATACCCTCGTCTGCTGATACTTCTGCAGTTCCCTGAGTCATTGCAGATGCTACTTTCATAGGCTGGATGTTATAGCCGAGTTTTCGTAAGGAGTCTACCGGAAGCTCAAGGGTGTCTTCGATAGTGATGAGCCGTGATCGTCTCATGACCTCGACCATCACTGCGCTAAGCACCGATGTTTTTCCTGCTGACCTGGTTCCTGCAATCAACATGGTTCGTGATCCATCCACAAGGAAACTGATGAGTCCTGCGGCGAGCGGATCAAGCATGCGCTGTTTGATGAATAGAGGCAGAGTCCATGGCTTATCACGATGCCTGCGGAATGCGTATGCTAGCCCTTGCGGATTTAATGGAGAGGAGATAACCGCAACCCTGGTGTTTGCTCCTGGAAGTAAGAGTTCAGTATCAAGAATAGAGTTTGCCTCGTCAAGCGGCCTTCCTGAGATTAGCCTGAGCTTTGATGCCCAGCTCTCTGATTCTGGCTCTGTCGGAATAATGTTTGTTTTGCAGTCGCCAAAATCCTGATGTACCACGAACATTGGTGTCTCTCCCATGGGAGAATTAATCGTGATGTCCTGGATTTTCTGGTCAGAGAGCAGCACCTCGATGAGCCCAAAGCCAATGGTGTAGCGCACCAGGATGCTCGTAAGGAGGTCAATATCTTTTTCTTTCAGTTTTAGTTCCTTGTAGCTGGTCAGCTCTTCAATGAGATCCCGTCCTACGTTATAGAATACCTGGCGCATGCGGTCAGGATCAACAAAGTCTGATTTCTTTGGCTTGTGCTCTGCCATGATTTTTCGTGCAGTATCAAGCACTTCGTATTGTTCTTCGTCTAATCTGAATTCAGGAGGAGTTAAATGATAGAGGTATTGGACAGAGTTTGGAATTTCGAAAATAGTAACTTCTGTCCCATCATCTAAGGTGTAGGTGTCAAGTTCCTCGCCGTCTGTTGGGTAGGCAGCCATCAACTTAGTGAACATGAAGTCCGGCTTGATCGTGGGACTGAACACTAACTGATAGATCTGCCGATCTCCCGGGATGTATCCTGCAAGCTGGGATTTTACCATGTCAATGAGTTTGATGCGTTCAAAAAGCGAGATGATGTGGTTGAGAAGAGCAAGATAGGTTTGCTGGCAGCCTGCGCAGGTCGAATTAACCATCTTTTCTGCTTTGATTGCTTCGTCGCGCTCTAAACGCTTGAGTTCTACGTATGCGCTAATAGGGTCTGATTTTACCGTGGAAGAGATGAGGTTCTTTATTTGGGCATACCAGTTGGGAAGGCATTGAATACACTGTGGCTTCATCAATACGTCATACCCGGGCATATTTTGTGTTCTGGAGAGATGAGAGTGCAGGCGTACTACTTCTTTGAGTATTTCGGTTTGGTTAAAGTCGTATTCGTAGTCCCTTTTTTGCTGAAAGACAATTTTTGTTGCGTTTGGCTCTTTTGCAAGGATGTCGATGGCATGGGATAATGTTATGGGATCATCTTCAATAGCAGGAATACGCGGATAGTCCTCACAGTTTGCTACTATCACGGTATCCTCTCCTTCCCGTGCTATACGATAAGAGAAAGGGCTATCTGGCATTATCGCCCACCTCTTAGTCGTTCAAGAGCTATTTCAATAAGGTGGGATTTGTTTCGGTATTTTGCCTTGTTTTCACACTGTTTGCTAATCCAGAGAATCAGATCTTCTTCAATAGTTGCTGAAATGGGCTTTTTCATGGGGGAAAAGAATCCGTAAAAGAGTCAGAAAAAGCATGTTGGGGGTATGCTGCTACCCTTTTACGGAAAAAATGTGATGCTGAAAACATATTATGATATATATTTTCTTTATTTTAACAGATTTACTATATTTTATAATATAATTAGTATTTAAATGTGTTGATTTATTCTGTTGATAATTTGGTAACCACTAAGTAATCCTTACATAATCTTTAATAATGTCCAGGAGAATGATACTATATGGTTAAGATAGTAATGGGGAAAAAGCCTGCTGCTGCAAAAAGCAGTGCTGTTCCGTCTGCTGCAAAGGACCTTGAAGGGACAGCGAGGCGATTAAAGATAATGGAAGAGCGTTTTGCGAACATGCGCTCCAAGGTTCAGGTGCTTGAGCAGAATATGCTGCATAAGCACAAGAATTTCTTTGTGGAGATCAAAACGCTTAATATGGAACTGACTGAAGTGAAGAAAGAGATCAATGAGCTCAAGGATAAGATTATTATCATGGTGCGGGAGCTGGATTCGTTTGCTAAAAAAGAAGAAGTGCATATTCTGAAAAAGTATATTGACTTGTGGAATCCGGTGAAGTTTGTTTCCAAGCGGGAAGTTGAGTCTATTGTCCACGAAGTTATTGAGAAGATGCGAAGGGAATAAGGATTTTTATTTGTTCTTGTTGACAACAACAATGGCGCAAATTGCTTAGTCTCTAAGCAAAGGTTTTGTGCAACAAAACCGCTTTGCCTGCCGTTATTGTTGTTGTCATAATTCTCATCAGATATGTAAATGAAAACTTTTATATAGGTAGTTTCTTAGCGTTAGTAAAAAGAGGTGTGGGTGAATGCCGTTATTTGGAAAGAAGAAAGATACTAATCCTGATCCGTATGCAGATATGATGCAGGGCGGAATGCCGCCACCAGCAGGGTCCGGACAAGACCCGTATGGTGCAGGCATGGACCCTGCAATGCAGGACCCCTATGCGAATCCTAATCAAGACTATTATCAGCAGCAGGCAGAGATGCCTCCAGCTGCTGACCCTCAGATGCCGCCTCTGGACCCTGGTGTGCCGCAGGGAATGCCGCCACCAGCAGGGCCAGATCCGTATGCACAACCGCAGCAAGACCCCGCTGGCTTCAGTCCTTCCGGTGCTGCACCGTCCTTTTCCGTCGATGATAATAAGGAGCGTATTGAAGAGATTGCTGAGGCAATCATTGATGAGAAATGGAATGTTCTGGTAAAGGATATCAATAAGGTGATTGAGTGGAAGGAGCGCTCCGATAATGAGCTGAAACGACTTTCCCAGGAAATTGTAAATCTGAAAGAGCGCTTTGAGTCCCTGCACAAAGGAGTGCTGGGCAAGATTTCTGATTATGACCAGAATCTTTCTAATGTAGGAACAGAGATCAAGGCAATGGAGAAAGTGTTTCAGAATGTTTTGCCTACCTTAACCGAGAGTATCCATAAGCTGGAGCGATTGTCTAAAGGTCCAGGTGAGAAGTAAGAGGATTTTATTCTGGTGTTGGTTTATTGTTTATTTGTGCTTCTACTATGCAGATTTTCCTACCATTAATGCAACGGTAAATATCGACACTAACAGAACGAAGATTACTCCAAGAATTTTTGGATGAAGCAGGAAGTGTGTAGTGGAGATATAATCATCATCAACTATTTCGTTGCCATCTTCATCAATATCGCCCGGAACGTCAATTTGCTCTCTGAGCTGAACACCCGTTGCGACCAAGAAGATAACAATCGTGATTGCCAAGAGAGCCCATTTGAAGTCGGCATAATCAGATACCGTAGCGCCCATGGTCTTCCCTGCTATCATAATGAACAAGGTGAACACCAAGAGTACACCAACCCAGGGAACAACAGATTTCAAGATGTTTGCCAGCAGATCAGACATGATGCTGAATATGCCTAAAATAAACGCGATGATCCATACTATCCATTTAGATCCTCCTGTGAAATTGCTGTTTGAGATGAATACATAGGCAACGACAATAATCAAAATAAGAAGAAATACCCTGGAAAATGCTTCCAGGCCAGTGAGATCAAGGAATGTTGCCATTGTCTATGTGGTTTGTTTACGATTATTTTTTCCCGAAGAGCTCATTAAAGTTAAACCCAAACCTCTCTAAAGCCCCTTCTTTGCTATCTCCACCGCTGGTTATGAAACCGATTATTATAGCGAAAATAAGGATCATCACAAAGACCGCGATAGCGTCTTCACCGAAGAAGTCCACTAGTGCTCCTGAGCCAATATCATCTCCCCACCACCCTGCTGCTGCACCAAAGATGAATACAATAGCGAGGATAGAGAAAAATGCAATCCAGCCCGGCATGGTTACTCCGAGCATCACTCGATCATGAGCAAAGACTCCAATGATAACTAAGAGCATCAACACTGCTACTACCAGAAGAGAGACTGATGGCAAGGCCCGGTTAATGATTTCTACGGGATCAAAGGAAGTGGGAAAGGCGTTACTGGTGTGTGCAAAAACAACGGATAATGCCATTACTAAAGAGAGTACCACATTAAGGTTCTTTTTTCCTTCTCCGAGTATTTTTGTTTTTTCTAATACTGAAAAGACGATGGTGAATACCAGTAAAAAGGGAAGTGCTATTTCAAGAAGACCGATATCTTCAAGAAAGTCCAGTATTGTTTCAAATTCAAAGCCTGCCATTTTTTGTTTACCTCTTTAGTGATCGTTTTTATGTTTTTCGTGATTGGGAGTTCTGATGACGTAGAGGATTAATAGTACTAAGACTACTAATAGGATTACTGCGCCAACTGCCTCTCCGCCCTGACCGTTATTTGCAATGTAGTTCCAGAATATTTCCATCCAAGTATCTCCATTGTCGGTTTTTACTGCTCCGAGGAAGATTAATACGATTCCAATGAACATGAAGAACATGAAAAATGTTTTCCAGTCTCCCTGTAGGTATCCTCCTTCTGCATCTTTGTAAAAAGAGCCCACTAAGAGTAAGAATAGTACGGATAGGAGGAGTAAGATTACTACCTGAGCTGAGACTGTAGTAATGATTTCTACTAACCGTGATGATGCGACCACGAGAAATGCGATAACGAATGCAACCATGGCATTGAGGTTTTTTCTGGTGTATTCTTTACCGGAAATTTCTTCTGTTCCCAGCACTTTTGTTTTTTCCAGGATTGCATAGACAATCGTGAATACCAGAATGAAAGGAAGTACTACATCATATAATCCCACTGAGTCAAAGAATTCAATTACTCCACGGAATGTACTACTCTCTGCCATATACCCTGTTACCGAGATTTTCACTATATAAAGGTTGTGGTGAAAGAGAAGGAGAATTACGTGATTATGACCTTGCCTTACTTTAGCTGTAGAAAACAACAACAACAACGGCAAGCATCCTCAAAAATCAGAGATTTTTGGGACCCTGAAAATCTTTGATTTTCATGGAAACGATTTTCTTCGAAAATCTTGGGCTCAGAGATGTCAGAGCAGGAATGCTCTGAGCATGCTGGAAATTATATTTCCTTCACTTCGCCCATTTGCGCCATTGTTGTTTTCTATGTTAGCCTGTCTTCTTCCTGATAGATAAGATTTCCGCAGGCTTTGCAGTGGGTTGCGTCCTTGTCATGGTATCGCAGGCCGCATTTTTTGCAGACCACGTCATGTTTTCCAGAGAGAATAATCCATTCTTTGGCGATCTGCGAGACCTGCCAGGGAATAAGAACGATTCCTGAGATTATGCTTAATACTGTGACCCATTTTCCGGTATCAGTAATAGGAGTAATATCACCGAATCCTACCGTCGTGAGGGCAATAACAGTGAAATAGAACGCATCTGCAAAGGTTTTCACGCCTTCATTGTATGGGCTTTCTGCGAACCAGAAGAGGCCGGATGCGATAAAGAAAATCATGAGAATAGTCATGATTAACCGGATTACTTTTAAGAGATGCCAGGTAATCGTCCCAAAGAAGAAATTAGGGTCTGAAGTGAACCGGAGGAATCTGAAAACCCTGAACAATCTGAGTATTCTTAGCCATCCGAAGCTCAGGGAGGGGCTTACGAATAAGATGAGTACAGGAAGAATAGCAATGAGATCTATTATACTATAGATATTGAATATCTGTTTGAATCTGTTTGGTGCTGCATAGAGTCTTGCAATGTACTCAATGATGAAAATAAAGATGATGATGATTTCAATGGTGTTGAGGGTGTTGAGGATGTCTTCTGAGAGTGGATAGGTTCCCACTACGAAGATTAAGCACACAATGAGGATCAAAGCAACTAGTACTGCATCGATGATTCTTGCCGTTGTTGTGTGTGCTTCATTTAGGTTTTTGTGTAGATCTTCACGAAATGACATGGGTTTGATTTTGGGTGGAATTGTATATAAATATATTGGAATATCATAGATCCAAAAAGAAGCTTCTTAGAAAAAGTTATATGTAGATTGCTATACAAGTGCATTATGAGGGTTAAACAGCTACGTGTTAATGATATTGACCAAATTAAGAGAATAGTTACGAGATGTAAAGGCCTGATTCTCCATACCGATTATACCTATTGGACATTATTATATAACTTTAGAAATCTCTGTTTTGGTATTGAAAAGAAAAATGAGATGATTGGGTTTATTACTGGTGTTAAAAATAGCACAAGCAAAGATACTCTCTTTGTCTGGCAGCTAGGAGTTTTAAGCGCCCATCGAAGAAAAGGATATGCTACAAAACTCCTTCAGGAATTCGTGCATTCTGCTAGTAAAATAGGTTGCAAAAAGATACGGTTTACTATTGAGAAACCGAATAGTAAAAGTAAGAACTTCTTTTTTGCCTTTGCGCAGGAAAAGGGTTATTCAATTAAGAGTGCTGGTTCTGTGGATTCTCATGAATTTAAAACAATATATGAAATGGGTTTGTAGATTTTTTTCTTTTTGAATTGAGAGCGAGTGCATATCCCAAATCCAATCATTTAAATAGAGTTAGACAATTATTCTTTGTATGGGTAAAGTAAATCTGGAAAAGATCCGAAAAGGAATGGAGAAGTTTGATAAGGTTCGTGAAGAGGTTATTCGCGAAGGGAGAAAAATTATCAAAACATCCAAAACCGCTATCGGTGCGGTGCATCGTGATGAGCTTTCTTTGGCGGAGAAAAGTATTGCTACGATGAAAGCTGATCTGGATACGTTGAAAGAAAAAGTGAAGAAAGCTCCTCGCTTGCAATATGAGGGAACCTTCAAGGTTGCGATTCAGGAATATGTGGAGGCAGTAAGCCTGCTGGAATTTATTAAAAACGGAAAAATCATTGAGTATTCTGAAGAGTTCTTGGATCATGAGAATTATCTGATGGGACTGTGTGATCTTGGTGGTGAATTAGTGCGAAAAGCGATCAATGCCAGCATTAATGAGCATTATACCCTTGTTACGAAGATCAGAAAGGCAATTGAAGAGCTTTATATCGAGATGTCCAAGTTTGAATTGCGCAATGGGGAGCTTCGCAGAAAGTATGATGGGATCAAGTATGATCTGAAGAAGCTTGATGATGTGGTGTTTCAGCTCAAAATGAAGGATAAGATTTAGCATTATCGTATAAAATGGCTGCGTTTTCTTTTCGTGTTACCAAAAAAGATCCTAAAACAAGAGCAAGACTGGGAATCATAACGACTGCGCATGGCAAGATCGAGACACCGTATTTTGTTCCCGTGGCGACTTTAGCATCTGTACGCTCATTGGACTCTCAGGATTTGGAGGCGTTGGGAGCACAGTGCACGCTTGCTAATACGTATCATCTACATCTAAGACCCGGAGACAACATCGTGAAAAAATGTGGTGGTGTGCAGGGTTTTATGGGGTTCAATAAGCCTATTTTTAGTGATTCAGGCGGATTTCAGGCGTTTTCGCTGGGATATGGCATGGAGCATAATATCAATAAGCTGGGAAATATTTTTCCGGAGGGGAAAAAAACAGCAGAGAAGAAAAAAAGCATGGCGAAGATTACAGATAAAGGAATTAGCTTTCAATCTGTTTATGATGGGTCCTGGCATTTTTTGGATGCAAAGAAATCCATGAAGATACAGTCTCATTTGGGGTCAGATATTATCATGGCCTTTGATGAGTGCACTTCTCCTCTTTCTGATTATGCCTACACCAAAAAAGCTATGGAGCGAACGCACAAATGGGCAAAGCAGTGCCTCAAATATTATGATAAGAAACAGGCATTGTATGGGATTATCCAGGGAGGATGGTTTGAGGATTTGCGCGCGCAGAGTACAGAGTTTATTTCTTCGCTTCCTTTTGAGGGAATTGCGATCGGTGGATCTTTGGGACAGAGTAAAAAGGATATGCACCAAATTCTGGATTGGGTAATTCCTCAATTGGATTCTCGGCCGCGGCATTTGCTGGGTATTGGGGATATTGATGATTTATTTGAGTGTGTTGAGCGCGGTATTGATACGTTTGATTGTGTATCTCCGACCCGCATTGCGCGCAGGGGCAGTTTGTATGTGTGCCCTGAAAGTGGAGGGAATGTTTCCAATAAGTTTCGGATAAGCATCAAAACAGCAAAATATAAGAGTGATAAAAAACCAATTGACCCTCGGTGCAGCTGTAGTACCTGCAGGAATTATTCGCGGGCTTACTTGCGGCACTTGTATACTACCAAAGAGCTTGCCTATAACCGATTAGCATCGATTCATAATGTTCATTTTATGCTCTCGCTCATGGAGCAGATTCGATCGAGTATCAAGAAAGGGACCTTTTCGAGGTTGAAGAGCAAATGGCTAAGGAAAAAAAAGTAGAGGAGGAAGAGCCAAATTTTAGCTACTGTGAGAGCTGTGGTATAGAGTTTAAGAAACCAGAAGATCATGGGGCTGGCGATGAGAGCAATACCTGGTGCAAGGATTGCTGCCATGAAGATGGCTCTCATAAAACAAAGGAAGAAGTTATTGACGTCGTGATTAACATTATTCAGGGGCCGATTGCTCCTACTGCTATGGGCGAGACGATTAAAGATTCTGAAGAAGCGAAGGAATTAGCACTAGAGTATATGAAAAAAATGCCTGCCTGGGAAGAGAAAAAAGAAGGTGATGAAGACGAAGATTAATATTACTCTTTCTTCATTCTTTTAGCCCAGTACATAACTGGAGTATCTACTATTGCCACAATCCATTTCATTACATAGGATGTAAAGAAAATAGATGTGATAACCGGCCATCCTAAAAATCCTTCTGGCTCAAACATCATGAAGTATCCTACAAAGAATATTCCTGTGAAGATGAGATTGTCTACTAATTGGGAAATCATGGTTGAGAGATTATTTCTGAGCCACAGATGCTTGTCCTTAGTGTAGGCTTTGATCTTTTGATAGAACCATACATCAAAGGATTGTGAGATAAGGTATGCTGTAAGGGATGCTATCAGGATGGGCATGAATAATCCGAAGATTGCCTGTATATGCTCGCTCATATAATCTGATTCATGAGGGGCGAATTGTAATAAGATTTGCATGAGGATGGTTACCATGAGCAATACGAAGAATCCCAGCCAGACTGCTTTTTTTGCTTCTTTTTTTCCGTAGTTTTCATTAATAATATCTGTTGCTAAAAAAATGGAGCCATAGATGATATTCCCTAACGCGGTAACATAACCGAATAATTCTATGGTTTTGAGAACCTGGATGTTTGCAATAATAACTGATACCGTTACCCAAGTGAAGAGTCCTATTTTTCCGAAGAATTTGTAGGCTAAGATAATTCCTGCATAGCTTGCTGCCAGCAATATGACCCATAGGAGTTCGTTTGGCATTTGGTTTTGGATTGTGAGGTGTAATTTAAATGTTTGGAATTAGAACTGGTATATTTTGCAGCAACAATAATGACAGGCATCCTCAAAAATCGAAGATTTTTGGGATCCTGAAAATCTTTGATTTTCATGAGACCAATTTTGCTAAAGCAAAATTTCGAGTTTAGAGACTAAACTCGTCTGCGCCATTGTTGCTGCCTACTACGTTTAAATTCTCTATTTTCAATCATTACATTTATAAATTATTCTCGAACTAGGTTTGGTATATGAAACGAACGCATCATTGTTATGAATTGACTGCAAAGGATATTGAAAAGGAAGTAACTTTAATGGGCTGGGTGGATACCCGAAGGGACCATGGAGGAGTTATTTTTGTGGATCTTCGTGACCGGGAAGGTATTACCCAAATCGTGTTCAATCCTGAGTTTAATAAAGAGATCCATGCGATTGCTGAGGATCTTCGCAGAGAATATGTTATTGCTATTAGAGGTGTTGTTCGCAAGCGACTTGAGGGGATGACCAACCCTTCTTTGGTTACCGGTGAGGTTGAAGTGTTTGCTTCTCAATTAGAGATTATTACGAAAGCAGAGACTCCGCCTATTGAAATTGATGATCGAAAGGTTGCACAGGATGATGTGCGCATGAAGTATCGGTATATTGATCTTCGAAGACCCCAGATGCAGAAGAATTTGCTTATCAGGCATAAAGCAGCACATGCTGCAAGGGAATATTTTAATTCTCATCGATTCCTAGAGATTGAAACTCCCTTGCTCGTTCGGGCAACACCTGAAGGTGCAAGAGATTATGTCGTACCCTCTCGCGTGCATCCGGGATCATTCTATGCATTACCTCAGAGCCCGCAGTTATACAAACAGATTTTGATGATTTCAGGGATGGATCGGTATTATCAGATTGCTCGCTGCCTTCGTGATGAGGATTTGCGTGCAGATCGCCAGCCTGAGCATACCCAAATAGATTTGGAGATGAGTTTCTGTGATGAGCAGGAGATCATGGATCTTGTTGAGGGAATGTATAAGCATATTTTCAAAACTGTTCTCAATATTGATTTGAAAGAGAAGTTTGCGGTTTTCAGCTTCAAAGAAGCAATGGATCGCTTTGGAACCGATAAACCGGATATTCGATTTGGCCTGGAGCTTACAGAGGTTACCTCTATTGTTAGCAAATCTGATTTTGGCGTGTTCAAGGATGTTGCCAGCAATGGCGGGATTATCAAATGTGTGAATCCGCAGAAGGATTTAGGCAGAAAAGAAATTGATAATCTTATTGCGTTTTGTCAGGAGCATGGCTCTAAAGGGATGGCCTGGATGCGGGTAACAGAGAAGGGCTTGGAGAGTAATATTGCTAAATACTTTAATGCTGATGTTCAAAAAGAGTTACTGGATGCTACTAAGGCAAAACCTGGTTCTCTTTTGATGTTTATTGCTGATAAGCCAAAGAAAGCAAATGATATTATCAGCAGGCTTCGTGTAGAGCTTGCTAAACGGCTTGATTTGATTCCTGCTAATTCTTATAAGTTCTGCTGGGTAGTGGATTTTCCACTCTTTGAGTTTGATGAGGATTCACAAAGCTGGACGCCGGCACACCATATGTTTTCTATGCCAAAGAAGGAGTGCCTGGAGTTCTTAGAGAAAGATCCTTCAAAGGTTATTGCGAATCTTTTTGATGTGGTGCTGAATGGTGTTGAGTTAGGTTCAGGCAGCATGCGTATTCATGACCCTGCTATTCAGGAGCGAGTAATGAAGGTTATCGGACTTTCTAAGGAAGAGGCTCGTGAGAAATTTGGTTTCTTGCTTGATGCGTATCAATTTGGCGCTCCAATGCATGGCGGCATGGGACTTGGATTTGATCGCCTGGTTGCCATGATGCTTGGGTATCATGATATTCGTGAAGTGATTGCCTTTCCAAAGAATAAATCCGCAGAGAGCCCGATGGATGGAAGTCCCTCGGTGATCGATAATGTGCAGATGAAGGAGCTGCATATAAAAAGCGATATTGTAAAAAAAGAGAAGTAATAATTCTTTGATTCGTCTAAACATAGTAAATTATTTAAACAGTTGTTTATTTTATTGAACATATGTTCAAAGAATTAACCATTTTAGAGCCCTTTTTTGTTGATCCTTCCAGAGAGTATAATATTCGGGAGGTTGCCCGCCTACTTAGTATTTCTCCTGCTACTGCAAGCAAGAAATTGGCTCTTTTTGAAAAGGAAGGGGTTTTGAAGAGCAGGGAAGAGAGGATGCTCATTTTGTATAAAGCAAATGTTGAAGGTACAACGTATAAGGAAGTGAAGAAGTTCTTTACTCTTTGGAGTATTCATAAGAGCGGGCTTGTTGAGGCTCTTGATGAGCATTATTACAAGCCAACGATTATTCTTTTTGGATCTTCTTCCAAAGGTGAAGATGTTCAGGAAAGCGATGTTGATCTTCTGGTTATTAGCGAGGTTACAAAGGAGTTTTCTGATCGTAAGAAATTTGAAAAGAAACTAAAGAGAGGAATTCATCTTATTACTGTCAAAAGCATAAAAGAATTGAAGAATAATCATTTAGCAAATAATGTTTTAAATGGGATTGTACTCCAGGGACATGTAGAATGGAATTAGAAGAATGCAAGAAGAGAGGAATGATACGCAGTGTTAGTGTAGATGCGCCTCTGATTCAATCTCTCAAAGAGATGGCAGCTATTAAGGAGAAGGCAGTAAAGGATGCCTCCATTACTGAAGAGACGATTTCTGCTTATGTCTCGCTTGCCTATGATGCTCTTCGAGAAATTCTCGAGGCTATTTGTTTGAGCAAAGGAAAAAAGATTCTCAATCATGTTTGCTTGGGAGCATTTCTGCAAAAGGAACTGGGTTCATTTGAGTATGATGATTTTGACCGATTACGATATGTGAGGAATAGCATAAATTATTATGGAAAACAGGTTGGTTATGAAGAAGGGTCTTCCTTTATCGAGAAAATATTCGCTATGAAGAGAACATTGGAACAGAGGTATTTGAAATGAAAATCTATTTTGCAACCCATAATCCCGGCAAAGTTCGCGAGTTCAAGGAGATTTTAAACGGTATTGCTGAAGTGGAGCCGATTGATGTGGAGTATACAGAGATTCAGTCTGACGACCCACAGCAGGTTGCTCGGGTTTCTGCAAAGGAGCTTGCCGAGCAGTATCAGAAACCCATTGTCGTTGAGGATTCTGGATTATTTATTGATGCTTTGAATGGTTTTCCGGGCGTGTATTCTGCGCCGATTCATAAGCAAATTGGACTTTCAGGGATTTTGAAACTGATGGAAGGTATTTCTGATCGCACGTGTTCCTATCGCTCGGCTGTGGGGTATTGCTCGCCTGGTTCAGATGCTGTTACTTTCTTAGGGATAGAGAGAGGAACTCTTGCTACTCAGGAGAGTGGTTCACATGGATTTGGACATGACCCTCTTTTTATTCCTGAAGGGAGTTCTCAGACTTATGCACAGATGGAAGACGTTTCGAAAGTGAAACAGTTTCGGCGGCGTGCGGTTGAGCAGTTGGTTGAGTGGCTGAAAAGTAAGTAATTTTATCTATTGACAAGTAGTAAAAACAGTAAATCTTTTAAAGAGTACTACATCCACTGGTAGAATGACATTAGATAGTGATTTAATTCTTATGGCGGGTCCTTGCTCTGTAGAGAGTGAAGAGCAAATAATGAAAATTGCTGAGGCTGTCGCAGAAACCGGAACACAGTATTTGCGTGGAGGAGCCTACAAACCAAGAACCAAAGGAGGTGATTGGGAAGGCCATGGTATAGAAGCACTCAAATGGATGCGACAGGCAGCTGATAAATATGGTATGAAAGTAGTTACTGAGATTCTTGGCCCTGATTCACTCGAACGTAGCCTAGGAGAAATGATCAAGATTTATCAAGATAATGGGGTTGATCTTTTTCAAGTTGGAGCAAGGAACGCTCAGAATCAGGACCTTCTTAATGGACTTGGAGAGGCAGGTGTTCCTGTTCTGCTAAAAAATGGGATGAACACAACTATTTCAGAGTGGTTAGGGTCTGCTACAAGAGTAAATCAGGATGGATTGATGTTATGTCCTCGTGGAAAAAACAATGACACAGACGCCGGAAGAAATGCTATGGATATGAACCTTTTAGGTCATGTTATAGATAACACAAAGTATACGGTGATTTTTGATCCGAGTCATATATCAGGAAAAAGAGAGAATATCTTTTCTATTACTCAGGGAGCAGTCGCAATGGGAGCTGATGGACTTATTGTGGAAGTGCATCATGACCCCATTATGTCAAAAACAGATTCAAGACAGGCGTTAACACCTAAAATGTATCAAACTCTTGTTGAAGGAGCGACAATATCTCGAAAAGCTTATGTGGAGCAACAAAAAATAAGAGAACAATACTCTAGGTTAAAAACTCCTTCCTATATTGATATTTATGTAGATCTAAGCGCTGGTGAATCTGTGAAAAATTTATTGAAGGACATCAAATTTTCAGAATATGAACGACCAGGTGAGAAAGTATTTACGGCCCGTATCTCATCAGGAAATTTAGATAAGCTTCAAAGGAGTAGCATATCAACTGGAAAAATTGTAAAATACAAGCCTGAAGTGGGAGATGCATCAGCTGAAGGAATACACTTTACTGTTGCAGGTCATGATGATATGCGAGTTAAGTTTAGTCCTTTTGGAAGGGAAGCTTTGAAGTATCGTGGAAGAGAAGGTGACAAGTCTTTTAAAGGGCCAACAATAGAGTTTGTTCATGGATATGCTGGTCAACCTGTACATGACGGTTTTTTGACTATACGTATGATGAGAAGTAACAAATATGACATTATACCAAGTTTAGAATCAACACAAGAAAGAGCCGTAGCTTCAGATTTAATCAAAGGTCCAGTAGTCCTTTACCGACCTGTGGTAGAGAAATAGAGATAAACAATTAGGCTAGTTTTAAATAGATAAGCGGATATATCACTTAAAAAATGGACATTATTAATGAAAAGGATATTGGAAGCATTCTGGAAGAGTCCAATACGGCAATTATTCATGAGATTATTGAACCGATAGAAAAAGCGCTTTCTCATTTTCAGCACAATATTTCTACACTTTCTTACCTTCCAGATGTTCCGCGCATTGCTTTTCGTATTGAAACCATTCAAAAAATCTTGGATGCGTTTATGGAGCAGCAGCCTGGCCAGACACCCCCTCAAATTCTCGCTAAAGCAGGTGAGAAAGTGGGGTCCAGTTTTGCAGATGATCTTTTTGCTCTTCTTATCAAAGTGAAGAAACTTCCTCGAGATTCCACAGTCCTTATTAAATTGGCAAATGAGTTTGATACGATAGCTGGCTGGGGCAAGTTTAGCTGTGAACTAAAGAAAGACCAGGTGAAGATCACTATTGAGGATTGTTTTATAACCCAATCTAAGGATCAACCAAAAGTAAAATATGCTGATTTCATTCGTGGGTATATTAAGGGGTTCTTGTGGAGTGCTCTGAAGGAACATCACCGCTTATTCAGCCGTTCTGTAGTTGCATTGCCAAATAAGCCAGTGACGGTGTATAAAGATGAGATTGGCTGCGATTCCCATTCCTGTACCTTTAAGGCAAAAATTCGTGAAGAGGAACTGATTGAAGCATATGATGATTTCTATAATTGCAAGTTTACTTTGCGTGAGGGGAACATCAAAGAAGCCATGGTTTTTTTGCGCTCATCCATTGAGAAGGCATTTAAGAAAAAAATCGGCATTGATGTTGATGCACAAACTAGTGTCTTAAAAATAGTTAAGGTGTTCAAGGAATCTATTAAGCAGATTCATTATCGCATTATTACGGATATGTATGGTTCCAGTTCTGCTGAGCTTCATGGCTCGCGTGCTTCTTCTGCATCAGAGGTACAGAATCTTTTAGAGCGCTGGGGAGAAGAGCTGAAGAAGTTAGAATTGCTTTATATTAAAGATGAAGAGAAGGATAAGATGAAGGAGAGTTTGGGGTAGGCATATTATTGTTTCTCTTTATCTGCAAGTTTTTGTAAGGCAGAATGATATCGGTTTCCCGTATTTGTTTGGGCCCCTATAACGTTTGTATCCCTTGCTACTTCAAAGAGATCTTGTAAGTATTGCTGCCTATTTGGAAAATTTATAAGGGATTGAACATGAGCATCTAGATTATGATTAAGAAGTAGGGACATCATACCTTGCATTACAGCTACTGAGTCAGGCGAACCAAATTTACAAAGTTCGGAGAGAGTGGAGTCATCGGGGAGAGCTCCTGCAGCTATCCTCGTCATGATTGTTGGCAGATTTTTTGCATAGCCTGTTTTTATATCATGATCCTTAGGAGTTGTTTCAGTAACAGCCATTCCAGTGCCGTAAAATATCTCCATAAATTCTCTTGCTTTATTGTGTTGATCTACATCGGGTTCATACGTAAATATAATGTTTTTGCCAGATAAATCAGACTCAGATGACTTCACGAGGAGATTCATACCCAAATACTCAACAGCGCCACAATGAATATCTGTTAATTTAGTGGCTAATTCTTCATTGCTATTTTTTTCTTCGTGCTCCGTTATTATATTATTTTTATAAGTTCTAACAAAGTTTTTTAGCGGTGATTTTGTATCTATTGATTGTTCTTGATGATTAACTTCATCAAGGATTTCAGTGTAAACTTGATCACGAATCCATGCCCTATATATTTCCTCTTTGCCATCTTGGATTTTCCCTGACATTACAACTAGCCGCTCATTGTGAATATATGGAGCAATTGCCCGAACAATTTTTTCCTCCTCCTTGAGTTCTAATTGATATGGTTGAATAATGATAGCATTCGATTTCTTTGCACACGCTCTATAGGATTGAAGAACTTCTTGTGTCAATCCTCTGTTTTTATTAGATCCCTCAAGTTCATCTAAATAAGAAGTGACTGTATATCCTGAGCTTTCAAAGATTTGCCTAAGTACGTCCACTCTATTTTTGTTTCCTCCTATGAGGCCTACATTAATGATTTTCTTGGGGAAGAAGTCCTCATACCTATAGCTGCCTAAATTCTCCACTTTGACCCTCCCAGCAAAAGGAAGATCATTTTCCAATGATTCAATGACTGTAACCAAATTCTGGTCTTTTTCAGGATGCCCTCCTAAATGATAGAAGTGCTTATCTAAACCCGTACCAATTTGCCTTTTAAATTGCTCTAAAACTTCCACTGAATTTTTTCTAAACAAATTTAATGCATTTAACATATAGTTTGGATTACGATGGGTTTGAATTACTGCAATAGTAGTTCTATTTTTTTTTCGTTTTCCTGTGGGAGAAGCAGTTTTTCCTTTTTGTATGAGAAGAAATTCTGTCTTATTTGGCTTTACATCCCCCACATATTCTTGCCAAATAGGAATATCTACAGCATTAAAAGCGTTGGGACTTGCTAAAGCTGCGGCATTTTTGAACTCTCCATTCCGTATCCTTACGGGTCCATCCGCGGTACTTTTTACTTCGATAAGATCAGCACCAGGGTAGTTATTCGCTAGATACTCTGCACATTGTTCAAATCCTTTACTGTAGGATACAATTCTTTCAACATTTTCAGGATCACCTAATCCCCCTATAGCCATATTTATATTGAACATCAAGGAATTAACAATGTTGATTTGATAGTTCTGACGGTATTTAAGGAGTGACTCAAGAGTCACTATTACCTCCCCTCCTTTTATGTTTTGGAAGGGAACTATTCCAGTCTCTGCTCTTTCTTCTGCAACCGCGTTGAACACTTCGATAATGCTTTGTTGAGGTATTAGTTCAGAATCAGGATTGTACTCGAGCGCTGCATCGTAAGAGAATGAAAATTTGGGTCCCAGAAAAGCAACAGTTTCTTTAGGTTTCTCTCTTTTCTTCTTTCTGTTTTCTAGGTAATATTTTTTGAAAGTAGGATCTTCAAGTTTTTCTGCTAATGTTTTCTTCTTCCTTGCCATTTTAAGCACAATATTTAGACTAAATGTTCCCTCTTAATTTATAAATCTTTCTATATTTTTACTACTGTTCAATGAATATAAAATGAGAATAAGGAATTATAACTCTTTCAAAATTATGCTGGTTTGTGTTTTGTCTATGCCTTCAATGTTTCTTAATTTGTCTGTGACAATAGTGTTCAGCTCAGTTATGTCTTTGGCGAGAACCTTTACCAGTATATCTGAGCCTCCGGTCATGATATAGGTTTCATATACTGCATCAAGCATCTGGATCTGTTTTGCTATTTCTACTTGGCTTACCTTTTTATTTCCGATATTATAGTTTATGGTTATTCCAATGTATGCAGGAATAGGCCTTCCCAGAAGATTATGATCGAGGTTCAACGTATAATTAATGATAACTCCCATCTTGATGAGTTTCTTAATTCTGTTATGGACAGTAGTGATAGGAATGTTCAGTTTTTTGCTGAGTTTGCTGGTGGTCTGCCTACTGTCTTTGATGAGTTCGGCAATGATTCTTCTATCCTTATTGTCTACTTTTGGCATATCCATAGAGGAAGAGAGTTAGTATATAATTTTTTCTATTTTACTCTAAAAAAATAAAATATTTTTCCATATTTTGAGGAAAAAGAAGAATTTTTCGAATATTTTTTCACTATTTTTGGGATAAATTAATATATCTTGAAATGACTCTTGACAAGGGGTAAAAATGAACATAGACGATACAACAAAAGAGATTGTTCAGCAGATAATGGGCTCAAAGAGAGTAGAAGACTACTATGGACTTTTGGTTAGCGATATACGGAATTTATTGTCTTTACGCCTGATCAAGTCACAAGAGAGGATGATCACGGCTTTGGCAATGGAGGGTGGGGCAAAATTATGTTATGAGACAGATGAAACTCTCTCCAAGTTAAATTATACCTATCTAACAGAACTACCCTTAACAAAATCAGAGAAATTTCAGGTGCATTACACTAAACAAGGAAATAATCTGTTCTTACTATCTTGGAATATGAACTTTCAGCAATCTATAGAAAATAACCTAAGTCATGGCAATCCCCCTCGTGAAGAATTCTATCTCTGCGGATTAGCAAATGAAATAGATCAAGAAATAAAGAGAATTTCTTCGGTTAGTGTAGTTAGGGATTCTACCACACATAGTTCATCTATCAGACAATATAACCGCGAATTTTCCTATTTTTTTAAAGTAACTAATAATGATATTCAGTAGTGAATAACATCTAAAAGATCGTTATTCATGGCACAAAAAAAGGAATCAAGTATACTCAAGAACTGAGGACTTAGACAAATAAAAACCTTAATAAATTCACTCTTATTCTGTCAAGATATGCAAATTACCCCAGAGATTGTGAAAAAAGTAGCGTCTGTTGCGCGGCTGAAACTAACAGAGAAGGAAGTTAAGGAGTTCACACCACAACTTTCTGAAATCCTGGATGCTTTCTCCAAGATTGATGAAGTGGATACTAAGAGTACGAAGATGAGTATTCAGCCTGTTGAGCTGAGAAATGCTCTGCGAGAGGATATTCCCGGAGAGTGCCTTTCTGTAGAAGATGCGCTCAAGAATACGGAGCACAAGAAAGATCATTATTTCAAAGGACCAAAGGTGATAGAATGAAAAGAGGGATAGTGTTGCTGCTGTGTTTGTTTCTTGTGGGATGTGCAGGCAGTGAAGTCGTTGTTGAAAAAAATGAAGATATAGTCGAAGAAAAAATATCAGGTGATAATCATATGGCAGGTACTATTGTTGTTTTTGAAACCAGTAAAGGAAATTTTGAAGTTGAGCTTAATGAAAAAGACGCTCCTCTCTCTTCAGAGAATTTTTTGAGTTATGTTACTGAAGGGTTTTATGATGGGCTTATCTTTCATCGTGTTATGGATGGATTCATGATTCAGGGGGGAGGATTTGATGCCGATATGAACCAAAAACCAACGAAAGATCCTATCAAGAATGAAGCGGCAAATGGCCTGAAGAATGATAAGTATACCCTTGCTATGGCAAGAACGCAGGTCATTGATAGTGCAACCTCACAGTTCTTTATTAATGTCGTTGATAATACCTTTCTGAACTATAGAGATTCAAGTCCTCAAGGGTTTGGCTATGCGGTGTTTGGAAAAGTGGTTTCAGGGACTGAAGTAATTGATGAGATCAAGGGTGTTGCTGTCGGCAATAAAGCAGGACATCAGAATGTTCCGCTTGAGCCGGTGACGATTACCAAAGCATATGTGAAGACATGAGTAATGAACAGATAGTGTCGGAAGTTGAATCTCTTAATAAAGAATATAGGTATCTGAATGAGGTTTCAATCCAGGAAAGCTCTGCAAAGGGGAAACTTTCTGGAGTTTGTGTTTCTGTAAAAGACTGCATTGTCGTTAAAGATATGCAGTCTCGAGCAGGATCACGAGTTCTTACGGGCTATAGCCCTGTTTTTGATGCGACGGTTATTCAAAAAGTGAGAGAGCAGGGCGGAACCATTATTGGGAAGACTTCTCAGGATGAGTTTGGTTTTGGAAGCTTCAATACGAATGTTGGATTAGGTTTGAATATCCCTCTGAACCCGTTTGACAAAACGAGGTGCTGCGGCGGAAGCTCCGGTGGTGCTGCCGGACTTACTCAGAAAGCAGGTTTTCACCACATTGCACTCTCAGAGAGTACGGGAGGTAGTATCGTATGCCCTGCTGCATTTTGCGGTGTCTATGGGCTGTGTCCTACCTACGGACTGGTTTCCCGATATGGGTTGATGGATTATGCCAATAGCCTGGATAAGATTGGTCCTATGGCAAAGAAAGTTGAGGATGTTGCGCTTATGCTTGAGGTGATTGCTGGGTACGATGAAAAAGATTCAACTTCTGTGAAACATGAAAAAGAAGAGTATAGTTCTTTTGTTGGAAAGGATATTTCCGGCATGAAAATTGGCGTAATCAAGGAATCACTTGGAGAGGGAGTTGATCCACAGATTGCTTCTACAATTCAAGAAAAGATTGCAGTTCTTGAATCAAAGGGCGCAACTGTTGAGGAAGTATCTCTTCCGCTTAATAATTCCTATAGCCTTGCTGCGTATTATTTGATCGCAATGTGCGAGACATCCACCAATCTCTCGAAGTATTGCGGCATGCGATACGGAAAGCATGAATCACTGGAGGGAAGCTTTAATGAGTATTTCTCAGGTGTTCGCTCAGAGCATTTTTCTGCTGAGGCAAAACGAAGAATTATCATTGGGACCTTTGCACGCATGTCAGGGTTTCGTGATGCTTACTACATCAAGGCATTGAAGGTGCGGACTAAACTGATTGAAGAATATAAGAAGACGTTTGAGAGCTATGATGTTCTTATTTCTCCTACGATGCCGGTTATTGCTCCAACATTTTCAGAGATTGGGCAAATGAGCCCGCTGGATCATTATCGAATGGATATTTTGACTGTTGGGCCAAATCTTGCAGGACTTCCTCACATGAATATTCCTGCCGGGTTTTCAAAGGATATGCCGGTTGGGTTGATGGTGATCGGTAATCATTTTGATGAAGGAAAATTATTGCAGATTGGAAAGGTGCTCGAATGAAGTTTAGCGGTGATGTAGTAGTCGGACTTGAAATTCACGTAGAGCTCAATAGTGAAACAAAGCTGTTTTGCTCTTGTCCGCGAAAAGAAAAAGAGAATGAGTTGCCTAACTCACGATGCTGCCCTACTTGTCTTGGAATGCCGGGGAGCAAACCGGTTCTGAATAAGGCAGTGATTGATTTTGCATTAAAATTATGCCTTGCCATGAAATGCAAAATTGCACCTGAACTAATCTTCTCTCGTAAATCCTATTTCTATCCAGACCTTGCCAAGAATTATCAGGTAACACAGTATGAATTGCCTCTAGGATCTGAAGGTGAGGTTGCATTGAGTTCAGGAAAAAAAGTAGGACTTACCCGTATACATTTAGAGGAAGACCCTGCTTCTCTAGTACATAATGGCGGGGTACAACAGTCGGCTTCGGTGTTAGTAGATTATAACCGCTCTGGAAACCCCCTTGCAGAAATTGTTACCAAGCCTGAGATGAATTCTGCGGATGAGGCCAGGGATTTTATGAAACAGCTGATTACTATTCTTGGCTACTTAGAAGTCTTTGATGTCAACAACGGCATCATTAAAGCTGATGCCAATGTCTCGGTGAAAGAGTCCGGGTATTCGCGTGTTGAAGTGAAAAATATTACTGGGTTTAAGGAGATTGAGCGCGCACTTAATTATGAGATTGCTCGTCAGAAGCGGGATGTTTCTGAGGGGAAAACTATTGCTGTGGAGACTCGCGGATGGGATGCTGACAAAGGACTTACGTATTCACTGCGCTCTAAAGAGAGCGAAGAGGATTATGGATATATTATTGATCCTGACTTGATTGTTACTGAGATTACACCGGATTGGATTGATCGAATTAATGCTGAGATGCCTGAGCTTGCTACTGAAAAATTAAAGAAGTTTTTAGATGATCATGGCATTGAAGAGACTACCGCGCAGGTGCTTTCTAAGGATAAGAAGCTGGCAGAAATGTATGAGGCGGTAAGCAGCAAGGTGGATTCATCGCTTGCGTCGAAATGGATTCGAAGAGAATTACCGCGTGTACTTAATTATCAGAAAAAAACTCTTGAGGAAAGTGGAATTACTTCTGAACATATGATTTCGCTACTCACTCTTATATCTGGGGAAAAGATTACTGAGAAGATTGGGCAGCAATTAATTAATAAGCTAGGAGAGGGACCGTATGATGTCCTTGATTATGTGAAAAAAGAGGGATTGAGTGTAGTTGCTGGTGAATCTGAGCTTGAGATTTTGTGCGGTGAGGCGATTCAAGAGGCACCGCAGGCCATTGAAGAGTATAAAAGCGGTAAAGAAAAAGCGCTTAATTATGTTGTGGGTATTGTAATGCGCAAGACGAAGGGCCAGGCAAAGCCTGATGTAGTGATGAAAGTTCTCAAGAAATTAATTGATTAATGTAGTATTTTTTCTACTTCTTCTTTAAGCCGTTTTTCAAAATTGTATACGGTTTCTCCTTCTTCTTTGTTATTATCGAGCGTTTCTAAGAGCTTCTTTGAGAGCGCTATAGGGTCAAGATGATCTACATCATCTTTTGAGATGTGCTCGTTTATGAGGCTCTCTTCCAGCTGGTCCTTATGGGCAACTTCTATCTTGATTTCTTCAAAGTCCTTTGTCGTAAGTGCCGAAGAGTTTTTCAATATTGCATATGCTCCTTTTTCCTTGATGCTATCAAATATCTCCTTGAAATTGATGTCGGAGGGCTTTCCTGATTCAAGAGTCCCTGAGAGCCTAAGAGTAATAATCTTATCTTTGAGTTCTGCTTTTTCGATAAGTGTTTTGAGTTCTGCCTGGATCTGCTCGGGCACCTTTTTGTTGCAATCTAATTTCCATGATTCCACATCATGAAGCTTGATGGGGATTCTGGTTGATTGCTGATCTTCAACAATGAAAAAACCACCATGCTTTAGCTCCTCAAGTTCTGAAAAACTGTTTGGAAACAATGGGCCGGTGTAGGCGATGATTCCTTTTTCGCCCATTTTTTCTGAGAGAACAAAATGAGGGTGTCCTCCTGCATAATAATCAAAGCTTTTCGGGAGAGTGGATACTGCGTAGGAATCTACTTTTTCGTAGCTTTTTGGCTTGAGTTCAGTGAGCAGGGCATGGAAAAGGAATATCTTGTGTCCTGACTCTGATTCCAGGGAGTTTCTATCAAGCTGTTCAAAATACTTTTCTTCTAGTGCCCCCATTTTTCCGAGGATACCTGTTAATTTTGCTCCGGTTTTCGGATCGGTTGTGAATTGTAGCTTGAGTTTGCCGTCTATTATTTCTCCTTTGCATACATTCGTTGCAAGACCTGCATTTTCCAAAACATCAAGCATGGTTTTCCCAGAAGGAGAGTAATCGTGCGATCCTGCAATAAAATATACGGGGATATTATTATCCTTGAGCTGCTTGAGTTTTGTTACGGTTCGTTTAAGCTGATCAACGGGCGGAAAAGAAGTATTAAAGAGATCTCCTGCGATAATGACAAAATCTACTTTTTCTTCTATAGTTTTGTCTATTGCTTTTTCGAATGCGGTTATGGCAAGATCTTTTAACAATGGGTCTCTCCAGGATCCGATATGACAGTCTGCAATGTGAGCAAATTTCATAGTCTGTGAGAATAGAGCAAACTATAAAAGGATTATGCAACTTTTCTCTCTACGGGCTTAAAGGGATAATTCTGCTTTACCGCTTGGTCAAATTCCAAGATACGTTCGATATGATAGTTTTTGTCCGGCTTTAATTCAATTACTCTTTGAGAGATTTCTGGAAAATCCATGCGTTCAAGAACTTCTTCTAGAGGACCTAGATCAGCATCTTTATTCTGGAGAATAAAGCAAATATGACCCAGACTGATATCACAATGATGATTATAGTTATTCCTTATGTTTTCTTCATTATGTCCAAAGCTGAAATTATATGGACGTACCAGCTCGATAATTCTTTCCTGAATTACGTATGGACTCCATAATTCTAAGTTATCCTGTGTTTTCTGTTCATCGAAAAATTTTTTCTCTTTTTCGTAGAAATCTTGCAAGGAGTACCAGTTTTTTTTGATTCTATTGAAGTAGTTAGTAAATGGCATAGTGCCTATTCGTACACCAACTAAAGAGAGAATAGCATTAAAATAGACATCTGTTGGCCTCTCTACTACTTCAGGCATTCTATCACCCCCCCTTGATTAGTACCTAGATATTATTAGCTCTGAGTTGTTTTCATCAAATTACTCATATAAACCTATGGCATATAGACTATATAGATTAGCTCATCTGTATGCCTGAGAACGAATTTTTTGCTTTCGGTTTGCTATCTTTTGTTTGCTTAACCACTTCTTCGAAGAGGGGAATTTTAATTGGTGTTGCAAACTTTGAGAAGTTGCTTGTAATGATGGCCTCACCAATATCTAATGATGCAATATTTCGATTATCATCGGAGAGATCCTGGCTTGCAGAATCAATGATTGCCTGGCGCTCCGGTGCCATTTCAATTCCGAGAATGATCTTGGTGTTCATATTTGCCAGAATTTCCCGGGGAATCAGCGATGGAAGCTGAGTGATTGCCGTGAGCCCTACCTTAAACTTTCTTCCTTCCCGGGCAATAGTTGAAAAAATATTCGGGCCTTTTTCGAGTACTTCCTTTCCCAGTACCCTTGGCGCTTCTTCAAGAACGATATTGATGACCGGCTTTTCTTTGAGTTCTCCGGTGAGCTTATAGTGCTTGTATTTTTTCAGAAGTTCAGAAGAGATAAGGCTTCCTATCAGAATTTCTACGTCTCCTGCGAAATGAGAGGTATCAATAATGACGGTTTTTGATTTTTCCAAGTCCGTACAGATGTCATTTATCGTGGTATCTCCTCCCTTCAGGCAAAAGATTCCCTTACAATCCAATTTCTCTCCGTCCCAATCCAGATCAAGAATAGAGAGCAGCTTTCTTTTGATGACTGCAAGTGTTCCGTCCTGAAAGAATCTTGTCGACTGGTCAAGATCCTTGTCCATAACGACTGCTTCAACCCATTTTTTTCCGAATTTTTTGTAGAACATGCTCAGAGCCTGACGCTGCGGCGGACTCCAGTTTGCTGCACCGTCAAAATGATACGGTTTGATATTCTGGATGTTGATCTTGAGGGTTTTTTCTCCCGGAGGAGGATTGTTTGGAGTGTAATAGGAGACCTTATCTTTTTGTGGGTGGTCTTTGAGACCTGTCTTTGTTCTTCCATAGTATTCATCATGCGGATCGAGAACCAGAATGCCGCAGTACTCCTTGTCAACGCAGTCCCATAGTATGCAGGAAGTGAGGTTAGATTTTCCTTTTCCTGTTGTTGCCGGAATAAGAATATGATGAGAAAATACATCCACTCCGTTGAGTGCGATGTCCACATTGACTGCTTTCGATCCGGATCGAAGCTTTCCCAGAGAGAGAGGATTTTTTGGTGTAGTAATGAAAGAGAGATCCTCTTTTGTTATATCCCGAATAGGTGAGAGGAATGAGGGAAGCTGTTTACAGAGTTGAGCAGAGTCTTGATCTGTTACAATAAGGCTTTTAAGGATTGCAAGATTGTATGCCCGAAGATTCTCATCAAAAAACTCAATAGGTGAGCCCTGCTCAAGGTTCATTCCTGACACCAGCTCCAGGTTTTGCTGGGATATCTGGCTTGCATACAAGAGGTCTGTCACTTGCAGGAGTACATTGCTATCAGCAGTTTTTCCGATCAATAACTCTCCTATCTGCAGGCTCTGCTCTGATTTTTGCCTGGCAATGACTTTATTAAAATCTCCAGAAATTATTAATCCTTTTACGCCCATTTTCGCACTTTCATTTCTTCGCGCTTGAGGGTTTCCAGATCTTTTGTGGAGATAGCGCAACCGCCTAATTTCATCCCCCACAAAAGTGCATCAAGGAGCATTTCCTTGGATCCGGGAATTTCCGGAAGGTAATCATCCAATAACCCCTTCTCAAACGCAACTGTTGCGAATTCAGCTGACCTAATAAATTTTATGCCTTGAGTTTTCTTTTGCAGCTCCTCTAAAGGCTTCTTATTGATGGTTACTTTGGTATGAAGTTTGTGGGAGAGCGTGTTTTTGAGCTTGCCGGGCTTTTCGATGATATATCTCGTGGTTCGCTCATCAATCATGACTGCGTCGGCTTTGTGCAGCAGAGCAGCAGATATTGCGGTCATCTCAGCAGGATGAACGAGCTGAAGACAGCGCTGTTTTGCGCTATAGCTGGAATTGGCCAGTTCCAGAAGGTATCGTGCATGGTCTTCAATGTCCTGCTCACTGATTACCTCGATTACTCCTTTTTTGATTAATCTGAGAACCTGTAGGGCTTCCAGCTTGAAACGTTTTGACCCCAGTGGGTTGTCAATGAGTTCTTCTTTTACTTTGTCAGTGATGACGAAATTGATATCGTAGTCCTTTTTTACCCTCTCAAATACCCAGAGAAGGCCATTGAGTGCAAAGGAGATGACCGGTCCGGAATCCAGAATAACTGTTTTCATGAGAAGAGTGACCTCGTATATTGCAGTCTTTGTCTTACACTCGTTATATCAGTATCTTTTTCGTAGACATTGGTTGCTCCTAAATAATCGGATAGCTCCCAGAGGGAGATGCCTAATAATTCAGCTGTTTTAGATGCAGAGACGCCATGCTCATAGATTGCGGTTGCCTTACGAATGGATGCCTGGTGAATCACTTCCTGAACATACATTTTGAATTGTTGGTCGAGTTTGGCGATATCAGAGAGAATCGCAGAAATTGCTTTACTGTAATTTTCTTTTTTTTCCTTTTCCAGGCAACTGATAGCGTTTTTGAGGTCATTCCTGATTGCTGAAAAATTTATCCTTCCTCTCATACGCTCGTTTATTTTTGAGAGTGCATAGGTGATAATAGCGATAGATAAAGAGTATTCATCCTGGAAGATAGAAGCGTTATGAATGGTGTGGTTGCTGATATTTCTTAATTCGTAGGGGTCAGGCTTTGGCTGTTTTATGATCTCTAAGGTTTTTCTTAGCACCGATAGAAGGTCTTTTCTTATTATTTCTTCCATTACTGTTTTTTTGGTGAAGTGGTTTATAGATTTTGTGATTTGAATGGTTATAGGGAATAATCTCTAATTCTTAGCGCTTAGTGAGAATAAAGTGTGCGGTTTGCTTTATGACGCTAAGAACCCAAAGAGAGATATTTGTGCTGAGAGAATCATTACTCTCAAATAGAAAAGTATTTAAATTAAGTCCCTTGATTGTAGGACGTGGGATGTGATGGTTAATATATTTGCTTTTTTCAACAAATTTCTAAAGAACCTCTTTAGGAAAAAAAGCCATGTAAAGCTGGGACTCTACGGTCCTCCGAATGGCGGTAAGACGACGCTAGCAAACAGGATCTGTCAGGACTGGCTTGGAGAGGATATGGGCTCGGTGAGCAATATTGCTCATGAAACCAGGGAAGTGCAGATCAAGGAGCAGATTAATATCAAGAATAAAGAGGGCAAGGAGCTCAGCTTTAACCTGGTGGATACTCCGGGAATTGCCACAAAAATTGATTATGAAGATTTTCTCAAGCAAGGCATGAAAGATAAGGAAGCCAAAATCCGGGCAAAAGAGGCCACAAAAGGAGTTATTGATTCTATCAAATGGCTTGATGAGATGGACACGGTCATCATTGTTCTGGATTCTACTATTGATCCATATTCTCAGGTCAATATCACTATCATTGGGAACCTGGCTGCAAGAGAAATTCCTGTGCTTATAGTCGCTAATAAAGTGGACCTTAAAAAGTCAAATATTAAGAAGATTGAGTCTGCCTTTCCTCAATATGAAGTTATTGGCATTTCAGGAAAGTATGGGACTAATATTGAAGAGTTTTATAATGCATTATTTAAGTATGCATCATAAAAAAAGAGGAGATAGAGATGTTAACACTACGATTTGTACCCTATCATGAGATTGAGTATCTTACTTCTGCACGCAGGGTGCACAAGCTTCTTGATCTGGTAAAGGAAGATAAGATTGTTCTTTTGGAGGGGCGGTTAAAAAAAGAGGAAGAGACGGATTTGATCGAGATTACGATGGAGAACATTGATGAGAAGTTCAAAGGAATTGAGCTTGCGGTCATTAATCCTGACAAGAAAGACCAAAAGGGTCTTGTTCGTGCAGCAAAATCGACCTTTCTGAATATGGTGCTGGGAGATCGACAAGGGCTTACGGTAATTGGTCCTGCGACTGTTGTCTCAGAAATCAAAAAGAACCCTGATAAAATCGAGTTGTATACTAATGAAGAATCAC
>JANQND010000017.1 GCA_028279765.1 Candidatus Nanoarchaeia archaeon
AAAATAAGTCCAAACGGTGCGTGAACACCGAGAGGACGGAGAAGAACCAAAATGTCCCGAGAAGAACAAGTTGGCTTCGTTAAGAAGAAAAAGGAAAGCAAGTATATAAAATTTTCTGAGGCAAACGCCTCAGAGCAGATGCGTATGGTAAGAGGTTACGCAATTATCTCAAAAGGAGATATTCCTCGACGAATAGACAACAAAACATTTTCTATTTCCTCTCAGAATGGGAATGGAGAGTACATTGTCAAAACTGACAGGAAATGCTCTTGCACTTGTCCCGACTATGAGAGTAGGAAAAAAGAGTGTAAGCACATTCACGCAGTAAGGTTTTTTCTCGACTTCAATAAGAAGGTAAAAACCGAGAATAAGGGAATAGTGAAGAAAAAGCAAAGCTGTCCGTATTGCCAATCTAACGATACCATAGGATGGGGAAAAAGACATACTAAATGCGGGCAAAAGCAAAGATACCGATGCCGAAACTGTAAGAGGAATTTTATTGAGGAAAAGGATTTTCAGCGATACAAAGGAAATGGAAAAATAACAACTTTAATCCTCGACCTTTACTTCAAGGGTATTTCATTAAGAGGAATACAAGATCACCTTAAACAGTTCTATGACATGAGCCTAGATCACAGTAACGTTCTAAGACGAATACAAAAGTTTTCCAAAGTGATAGACAACTACGTGCAAACGCTAAAGCCTGATATTGCAGAAGTATGGCATCATGATGAAATGAAGATACAGGCAGGCGGTAAATGGAAATGGCTTTGGAATATCATGGATGAAGATACGAAGTTTCTTATCACTACCCAAGTATCAACGTATGCAAGAGTAAAAGAAACAAGAAAATTCTTTAATTCTGCAAGAGAGCAAGCAAAAACTGAGCCTAAATTTTTAGTTACAGATGGACGACATAGTTATACTCAAAGCATCAAAAAAGAAATGCCTTCTGCTCTTCATGTCCGATTAGTTACTATTGCAGACAAAAGGGCAAATAACCAAAATATAGAGAGGCTTAATGGAACTGTGAGGGACAGAGTAAAGCCTATGCGTGGCTTTGGAAGTGAAGAGAGCGCAGAATTAATGACCTCTGCTTTCAGAAATTATTATAATTTCATTAAGCCACATAATGCTCTTGATGGCTTAACCCCTGCTTTAAAGGCAGGAATAGGAGTAAATTTGGAAGGCAATAGGTGGATGGCATTGCTCAAAAAGAGCATGGAAAACCAACCGCAACACACCGAAGAAGCAACAATCGCCTAAACCAACTCAATACGCACCACAACCCTGAAAAGAGAAAGGGTAAAGAATGATTTAGTTAGTATTTCTATCACCTTCTTCTCAACTTCTTTTGCTTTTGAGCAATCATCTCTATCTATTATAGGTGCTGTAAGCGCTTTGTCCGACTCTTCTGGAAGTTATCCTAAATCTCTCGTCAGGTTTAATTAAGTCTATTGTTAATAACGTCATTGTTGATGTTGACATTATTGTTAATGATAACATTGTTGTTGAGGTTGTTAACAATACCAAAAAATGGTGGAAAAAGAAATCATTAGCATTTTAGAAAAGGATCCTCAGAGTGGATTTACCATAACTGAGCTGGTTACTGTTTCTCAATTGCCCCGCTCTGCGGTAAGAATTGCACTTGCCAAGCTGGAAGGGGCAGAAAAGGTTTCTATTAGAAAAGCAGGGATGGCAAAAATTTATTTTCTAAAAAAGAATCAGAAAAAAACAACCAGGTGAGAAGGGCAGGGGGGTACAAAATAAAAAAAGGAGTGCTGATTGTAATAAGTGTACTTTTTTTGCTCCTTGCTATAGTTCTTGCATCTGCCGCAAGACTTCCTACTGTTGGAGGGGACGAAGACTCCTGGGGAGCGGTGCTGAATGAATTTCTGAATGTTTCTTTGAATGAGTCCGGAGGAATCAGGCCTGCTAACCTTACTTTTGCTCAGAGGGTTACTTTTTCTCTTGGCGCTATTATTGATAATGCTGTTAGCGGCTTGGTTAGAGTTGATTCCAATCTGGATGTTACCGGAAATGTTACTATCCAGGGAAGCTCTTTAAGGGTTAATGGGAAAGAGGTTTGCTTAAAAGACGGAACGAATTGTCATGGTTTTTTTGTTAATTATACTTTGACTAAAACAACGGGCAATATTACCAACGGTACTCTTCAGGGATATTTAGCTGCCAATGAAATTTGCAGGATTGAAGTTCCGGGTTCTACTCATATGTGCCAGATTCATGAGGTTTTAAGCACGATAAACAGCAATAGGAGCCTGTCAAATTTTACTGCTACGTTCCGAGTTTCTGAAGGGGCTCCCGGCTTTACCGCAAATGCTAATGATTGTGCTGGATGGAAGAGTGCTGAGAGCAGTGCTCTTGGAAGTATATGGATAGGAGATACAACTAATGGAGGATCAGGCTCGCTTGTTGCGTGCAATGCACTTAGAGCGATAGGCTGCTGCAAATGAAACAAACTGACCGTAAGAGACTGGATGCTGCGTACAAAAAACTTCGTCGGCTAAAAACCACTTTTTTAGGATACCCGTGTGATGCTGAATTTAACTATGAGCCGCTCTACAGATTTTTGTCCTTTCCCATCAATAATGTAGGGGACCCGTTCGAGCAGTCAAATTACCAGCTACAAACGAAATCCTTTGAGCGCGAAGTATTACGCTTTTTTTCAAAGCTTTTTCATATCAAGGACTACTGGGGATATATTACTAATGGAGGAACGGAAGGTAATTTGTATGGGCTTTATGCTGCACGAGAGCAATTTCCAAAAGCGCGGGTTTTTTTCTCAGAGCATACCCACTACAGCATTAAAAAAAATGTGCACCTGCTAGGAATGAAGTATACGAGTGTTAAAGCGCAGAAAAACGGAGAGATTGATTATGCTGATTTCGAAAAGAAAGTTTCCAAACAAAAGCAGGCAATTGTTGTGGCAAATATTGGAAGTACCCTTACCGGTGCGATTGATAATAGCAGCAAACTGCATCGAATCCTCAAAAAGCATGGTGTTGAGAGATATATTCATGCAGATGCAGCGCTCTATGGGATGGTGCTCCCTTTTATTTCTGATATTTTATTTGATTTTAGAGTGCCTATCAAAAGCATCGTAGTAAGCGGCCATAAGTTTATGGGATCGCCTATTCCCTGCGGCGTTGTTCTTACACGAAAATCAGTAGCTAATACGCTACAGAATTATATTGAATATGTCGGAGCACATGATACTACCCTGTCCGGGTCAAGAGATGCATTTACTCCCCTTATCATGTGGTATCGGATAAAGTGCATAGGCATACGGGGATTTAGAAAGCAAGTTGCCTACTCATGTGATCTTGCCCAGTATCTGGTTAAAAAATTACGCAGAATGGGGTGGAAGGATGTTCATTCAAGCTATATCACGGTAAGCTTTAAGCGGCCATCTGAGAGAGTGGTTAAGAAGTGGGAACTTGCTGTGCAGGGAGATATTGCGCATGCGATATGCCTTCCGCACGATACCAAAAAGCAGCTAGATCTCTTTATCAAAGAACTGGAGGAAGAGTGCAATGAGGCACCTTAGACCTGTACTCTTCTTTGTACTGTTTAGTGCTCTTCTGCCGGGTATCTTTGCTGCAGAGTACTGGGTGAACAACCCCGCAGACTGCCCTTCCCAGGACCAGGGTAATTTTTCCGGGCAAAATTGTGCCCCTGAAGATATTTGCGGAGACAGTTCAGGAATCGCACAGTGCTTCGATACCAGTACTATCACTGCTCCAACTTCTAATGCCACTTCTTCTTCTAATGCTGATGACGGCAGTTTTGATGGTGGCTATGTCCTTAATTGTTTTGCAACTGCTGACAGCGCTGCTCCTTTTTGTGATAATAGCGGGAGCTTTTGGTGTGATGCAAACTCAACCCTGACTAATTCTCCTATCTATAGGCAAACTATTTGTCTAGGGACCGATTCTGCAGGAGGCTTTGGAGCTACTAGCGCTGGCTCCTGTATTAGCGGAAGGTTTGATTGCTTTGGCGATACCGACTGCGAATCAACGTCAAGTTCTGCCTGTTCTCAGGGAGGCTCTAATAATGCCTATAATACAGGTACCTGCACTACCGGCCTTGGTGGAGGCAGCGGTACCTGTATTTGCACTGGCACTGCGTTTGCCTGCGATGGAGGAATTGACGATACAGATGGCTGCGAGTTTGTTGGAGGGGCTAGCTGCGGCAGCAGCACGGGTACGTATGTTGAAGACCAGTGTATAAGCGGGTCTGCGGCTAACTGTACTTCCTCATCTAATGCTGATTGTGATAATGATGATTCCGACGGAAATCTGCTGACCTGCAATGGTGCAAATGGCTGCGAGATTACTTCAGGAGGGTCTTGCGGTTCCGGAACAGGGACTTATGCATCAAGCCAGTGTGTGGGAAGTTCGGGAAATTGTACGAGCAGCGGAACTAATTTAGATTGTGATAATGATGACAGTGATAGTAATGAGTTAACGTGCAATGGGGCGAATGGCTGTGAGATTACGGTTGGAGGGGCGTGCAGCGTTGGGTCGTTGTCCGGAACCTATTCAAGCTGTTCTGGTGGGGCTGGAGTTTGTGTTGTTACTCAATCTGATTTTAGAACTGGAAATGAAACTTCTTATTCTTCCAGTGATCCTTTATTGTGGGGCTCACAGTATGGTTCCGGTTACCTGATTAATATGAGCAATGGAACGGAGTTACGGTTTGGTGTTAATAAGACCGGCTGTATTGTGTTTAGTGATGGGACCACTCAGTGCACTTCTGGTGATAATGCAAGTGCAGATACCTCCGGCCTTGTGCCGTATAGTGGAGCTACTCAAAATATTAATTTGACAGATAAGAATGTGACGACTACTGGGACTGGCTTTTTTACTTTCTTAGGAGGTTTAGTTAGCAGAATTACTACCTTATTTGTTGTGAATATTGATGCTTCTGGGAATATTAATGCCAGTAACTATACCCTGAACGGAACAACAATAGATGATTGGAGCGATGTTGATACGGATACTCAGAAGACCACTTTTGAAAACCAAAGCTATATTTATAATGATACCACTATTATTTATTTTAATGAAACTCATCTTAACCGGACAATTGACCTCAGAGAAAACGACACTACTTATACCGCAGGAGAAGGAGTAGTTATTAGCGGAACAGAAATTAATGCCACTTTAGGAACCTCTATTAGTAGTAGTGAGATTGAAGCCGGTGCGGTGAATACGACGCATATTCTGGATGGGAATGTGACCGATGCTAAGATCAGTTCACTTAACTGGACGAAGCTTAGCGGTGTTCCGGCCGGATTTAGTGACAACGTGGATAATAATACCCTTTATTTTGCTGGAGGGGTTTATGTGTATAATAATGGCAGTGATTATTTCTTTTTGAACGAGACAAGGTTGAATGCTACTGTAAGGAGCCTGATTTTGCTGAACAGAACTAATGGGGTGTATATTTATGTGGTTAATAAGAGTATCATCCTGAATGAAACGAAGTTGAATGAAACAATTAATGCCATAGGGAATCATAGTGCAGGGGACGGCATAACGATTGTGAGCAAGCAGATTAATGCTACACTTGGAACCTCAATCAGTAATGCCGAGGTTGAGGCCAATACAGTGAATACAACTCAAATTATTGATGGGGCCGTTCAGGCAGTTGATTTGGCTAATGAGGCTGTGACCAATCCGAAGATAGCTGCTGATGCAGTTAATACTACCCAAATTATTGACGGTCAAGTTACCAATGTTGATATTGCTGCGAACGCTGTGAATACTACTCAGATTGTTGATGGGACAATCATCGCTGATGATTTGAGTGCCAGCTCAGTTAATACGACACACATAGTAGACTCGACGATTACCGATGCGGATATTTCCGATACAACTAATTTAACTTTGGGACAGAGAATCGTGTTTGCTCTTGGTGGGTTTATTCAGAATATGGTGAGTGGACAAGTTGATGTAAATGGGACTCTGAATGTTACTGGAGGCTTGATTGTTGATTCAGGAACTTTGTTTGTTAATGAAACAAATAACAGAGTTGGTATTGGCACTTCAAGCCCTACAACTGCTCTTGAAGTGAGTGGTAATACAACCATCGTTGGTAACTTGAATGTAACAGGAACTTCTTACCTCGGTGATGTAACTTTAACAAGCGATAATATTACCGTGAATAATGTCTTGAGCAAGGATGGGAATATTACCTTCTATAATAATACTGGTGGAGAGAGTGTTAGGATTACTCAAGAGGGGAGTGTTGGTATTGGAACAACTTCGCCAAGTCAGACGCTTACACTTGCAGCAGGCGGATTTCTTCAAACTCCAGGGAACCCAACTCATGTGGGTAACATCAGTGATAGTGTAACGACAGAACTTAATGGTGCATCTGGCATCTATATCTCTGGAAAGTATGCGTATGTTGCAAGCCTTAATGACGATGGTGTGGAAATCTTGGATATTTCTGATCCTGCTAATCCTACGCATGTGGGGGCTATTAGTGATGATGGCACTACCGAACTTAATGGTGCAATTGGTATTTATGTCTCCGGGAAATATGCGTATGTTGCAGCTCGTGACGACGATGGTGTGGAAATCTTAGACATTTCTGACCCAACAAATCCAACACATGTTGGTGCCATTACAGATGATGCTACAACAGAGCTTGACGGCGCAAACGGCATTTACGTCTCTGGAAAGTATGCGTATGTTGCAGCTCGTGACGACGATGGCGTGGAAATCTTGGATATTTCTGACCCTACTAACCCCACGCATGTTGGGGCTATTACTGATAATGCAACAACTGCACTTAATGGTTCACGTAATATTTATGTTTCCGGGAAATATGCATATGTGACGGCCTTTGATGATAATGGTGTTGAGATTTTGGATATTTCTGACCCTACTAATCCCACGCATGTTGGAGCTATTACTGATAATGCAACAACTGAACTGCTTGGCGCAGGAGATATTTATGTTTCAGGGAAATATGCGTATGTGACTGCTGAGACAGATGATGGCCTGGAAATCTTAGACATCTCCAATAAGAGCAATCCTACCCATGTTGGAGCTATCACCGATGATGGCACTACTGAACTTAACGGCGCAATTGGTGTGCAGGTTTCCGGCGATTATGCGTATGTTTCAAGTGTTAGTGCTGGTGTTCAGATTTTAGATATTTCTGATCCTACCAATCCTACGCATGTGGGGGCTATTAGTGATGATACGACAACAGATCTCAATGGTGCTTTTGATGTCGCTATTTCGGGGAAATATGCATACATTGCGGCTGCTCTTGATGATGGTGTTGCAATTTTAGATATTGGTGGCATTGATGCGCCTTCTACAAGCGTCGGGGATGTTTCTGCTTCAACAATAGATGTGACAGAGAATGTTGATGTTGGAAATAATCTTTATGTAAGGAATGGAATTAATGTTGGGCCTGGAGGGATTTTGTCAGATGGCCCGATAGGTTTTGATAATGGTACTTTATCGAGCGGGAATGGGACTGTTGCTGTTAAAGGAGATTTGAATGTTTCAGAGGTTGTTTATGGGAATGGTTCTGGGCTGACAGGTATTGGAGCAGGTAGTTTGAATTCTGGTTCGATTAATACAACACATATTTTGGATGGGACAATTAGCGCTGCTGATATTGCAGCTGATTCAATTAATACTTCTCATATTTTAGATGGAAATGTGACATCTGCGAAAATAGCAGATAATACAATCACTGCTGCTGACATTGCTCCTGATAGTATTAACGGAACAGAGCTTGCTGATACCTTGACTCTTGATGCCAATCTAAATATTGGTGGAGGATTTAACTTCAGTGTGAACAATTCTAATTTATTTGTTGATGTTAGTAGTGGAAGAGTTGGGATTGGGACAACAAGCCCAGGACAAAAGTTAGTGGTTGTCGGAGACTTGAACGTCACAGGAACTTCTTATTTAGGAGACGCTATAATTGATTCTGATAATATTACTATTAATGATATCTTTCCAAAAGATGGAGGGATCGTTACTGTTGAGGGGGATTTGAATGTGACTGGAGATGCAATTTATAGTGGGGATATTGAGCGATGGAATACAGGTGCAGCGCTTAATCGTAAATATTGGGATATTGCCCATTTTTCTAATACAATTAACTTTCGTACAATCAATGACGGACGTTCTGCTGCATATTCATTTATTACTGTTGCTCAAGAAAGTGGAAGCCATGTGCCTGCAGAGCTACAGTTAACTGGAAAAACTGTTACCCTAGAATCTTCAGGAGATGATAATTCTGCAGTTATTGATTCCTCTTTAACGTTGAATAGTTCTGGAATTATTGTTTCTGGGAATGCAACTGTTCTTGGTAATTTGAATGTTACCGGGACTTCGTATCTTGGCGATGTGACTTTGACAAGCGATAATATTACGGTGAATAATGTCTTGAGTAAGGATGGAAATATTAGTTTTTATAATGATTCGGGAAGTGAAAAGGTTAGGATAACTCAAGATGGGAAGGTTGGGATTGGAACAACAGACCCAGGTAATTCTGATCTTATGGTTTCGGGAGGCATAAGTAATGGAGCAGGTCAAGGTGACTCTGATGTTTGGGTAGGAGAAAGTCTTTCAAGAAACCTGGTATTGGCTTGGAAAGATGCTGCTACTGATTATGCAGTAGTTGAAACTTTTGGTGGTTCGGGAGCCTTGGCTCTTCAAACAGCAGGAGGTAATGTTGGTATTGGAACAGCAAGTCCCGCTGCAAAATTAGATGTTCTGACTGGTTCAACAAATAATGATATGAACATTGTATTTAACGAAACAGGAACAGATCAGCAAAAAATTCTTTTCCAAGAAGCAGATCTTAATTATTTTGGAATCTTTCACAACGGTAGTGCCTCAAATCCAAATAATAAATTAACTTTCCAGGCAGCTGATGGAAATGATGGCAAGTTAGATGTAAACGCATTAACCATCTTGCAAAGTGGTAATGTTGGGATAGGGACAACAAATCCTGAAAAAAAGGTAGTTATAGATGTAGGAAATGCTGCAGTGGACGGATTACAAATTATAGGTAGCGATACCCCCTATTTTATGATTGGAAATTCTACTTCTAGTCAGAATTTGGTTCTTGGTAAAGTTGGTGAAGACGGCGATTACAGTAATTTTGCCACTTCTGGAGATGGTGTAGTCAGAGCGTCACAAGGAGATCTGATTTTAACGGCCAGAAACACGAATGGAAATATTCTATTTGGAACAAACAATAGCGATACAGAAAAAATGCGTATTGATACTTCTGGCAGGGTGGGTATTGGAACAGCGAGCCCAGCAACAACGCTTGACATCAATGGGACCTTGACAGTGGGTAATATCGGAGACAATTCTCATATTATTATCAATGCTGCAAACAATAAAAGTGCAATCATTGGCGTACAAGATGATGGTGATCAAGGTTTTTATGTTCAAACTAATGGTTCATATAGGGTTAGTGTTAATCAAAATGGAAGGGTGGGTATTGGAACTACAAGTGCAACACAAAAACTTGATGTTGAAGGAAGTGTTCGAGCGTCTGACGCGTTAGAGCTTGGAGATGGTAGTACCCTTGCATTCGCTAGTCAAACACAAACATTTACGTGGGACAGTAACTCAGCAAACTATCGCTCGGTAAGTGGTTCCACTTCAGACAATTCAAACAATCGAGATATCTACTTTCGACCAGATGGGCTCAAAGCATACATTGTGGGGTTGGGAAGCAGTAGTAACGAAGTAAATGAGTATGATCTCACTACTGCATGGAATATTTCTACGATCACTTTCAATGACAGATTTGATACGGGCACCCAAGAAACATCCCCACGTGGTATTTTCTTCAAGCCAGATGGTACCAAGATGTATGTGCTTGGAGCATCTGGAGACGATGTAAATGAATACATGCTTTCGACTCCCTGGGATATAACCACGGCATCATTTGTGGGAATAGGCGATCTTGATTCCAGTGAAGCTTTACCGGAAGGATTGTTTTTGAGTCCTGACGGAACAAAAGTCTATCACGCTGGAGATACTAATAACTTCGTATACCAATATACACTTTCTACTGCTTGGGACATCACTTCTATCGGGTCGGCAAGCACATTCAATGTCACTTCCCAAGATGCTAATCCACGTTCAGTCTATATTTCTCCTGATGGATCTAATATGTATGTTTCTGGTCAGGCAGGCGATTCGATATTTGAGTACATACTTACTACTCCATGGAGCATCACAACTGCTGTTTATGAGACAACTCTTGATGTTTCTAGTGTGACAACAGATCCAGAATCTATGTTCTTCAGTTACAACGGAGATTCTATGTTTGTACTTAGTTCAGGCGGTACTGTTTATGATTACGACATGGGTCTAATTGTTGGAGGAAACGTTGGAATTGGAACAACAGATCCTTCTGGCCCTTTACATGTTGTTGAGAGTAGTGGTTCTGGAAACTTCTACTTTGATGGAGAACATTTTGCTACTCTAATCCTTCGCTCCGATACTGACAGTGATAGTAGTGGTGCAGACCCTTCGCTGCGTTTCTTTACTGATGGTGGCACCTTTAAAGGAGAGATAGGAATTGATGACAGCGATAGTGATAAACTCAAACTCCACAATGGTGGTTCAGCTGGATTTTCAGGGAGTGATGGCATCACTATAGAAACTTCAGGCGATGTTGGTATTGGTGCAACAAGCCCTGCAACAGCACTCCATGTGCATGATACTGGTGACACCAACATTTTCCGTCTTGAAGACGACGATGGAACGTGTAATTATAATCCGGAGTCAGGTTCTGTTACGGTTTCTTGTTCTTCTGATGAGGAATTAAAAGAAGATATTCATGAAGCTGAATCTGTTTTAGATGATTTTGAGAAGATACAAGTTAGGGATTATACTATTAAGGCAAGTGGGGATGAGACAACTGGTGTTGTTGCACAGGAAATTCAGGAGACAAATCCTGATATGGTTCACAGTGTTGAAATTATTGATAAGTCCACTAATGAAACTGAGGAGCTTTTGTTTGTTGAACAGCCTAACCCTTGGAGGTTATTGAAAGGTATTCAAGAGCTAGATGAGAAAATTGATAGTCTGGCTGGTGGGAATTATTCTGCTAAGGCTAAACCAACTTTTAATGAAGATAGTGTTGGTGTTGCTACAGTTTCAGTTAATGAAACGGAAGTTACTATCGAATTTAGTGAGGAATATGCTGCTAATCCTATTGTTACGGTAACTCCTGTCGGCTTGCCTACTTTCTTTTACGGTGTTGATAATATCAGCACAAAGGGCTTTACTATTTTGATTAGTGAGGCTCAGGAGAAAGAATTTACGTTTAACTGGCATGCGTTTGCGCAAGACAGTGCAGCAAGCGAACCAAAGGAAGAGAAAGAGAGTAATAAAACTATAAGCATAAATGAGTCCCTCCTTCAGAACAGGACCCTGGAGCCTGCTTTAGAGAACCTATCAGAGGATCTCAAGATAGTGCCGATCAATGATACCCTTCTAAATCAAACGAATGAAACGATCACTCCTATAGAGGAAAATGTAATTATTAATAATTTAACGTACCAATCGGGTACATCATTTGATGCAGATGATGATGGCGTTGAAATGCCGGGAGGAGTCATTGATTTTAGCGTTGATACTACTCAATTTAACTGGGATGTTAATGAGAGCAATGTCTGTACCTGGTGGAATGTCTATAGCGTAGATAATGAAGAATCTGCTGCACTTTGCTACGGCTCTGAAAAATGCTGCCAATTTTTAGGGATGTCTTCTTCAAAAAATTCCTGGAAAGAGCCGTTTTATCTCACCGATGAGTATGGGTTGAATACTATCATTAGCACCCAGGTTTCCTATGTGGATTATAGTGTCGATCCCGAAAACCCTTATTCTACTATTCATTATAGTGATTGGGAAAGTGCAAGCGGCACCTTTTACGAAGAAATAAATAGTACTGAGAAGGAAACTTCCGGCAACCAGACTGGTTTAAGCCTGATTTCTGTGGCAGGAAATATTATTTCAGAGATAGAAAATTTGCTGAACCCTGCTAAAGGACTGGATAAGAGCTCTCTTTATTCATGATTCATGGGAGATGAAAAAAGTGAAACCAATACTGCCTGAAAGGGCTTTAGGGCATGCAGGATTTTTACGGGAGGGAGAGTGAAAAAGGCCTTTTCTTTTGTGCTTTGCGCGGCATTCGCGCTCTTGTACTTAGCTTTTGCTCAGGCAGCAACATACGGCTCGGGGACCTATGGCTCGGGATTCTATTCTCTAGGGGCGGCAAATGATACCAGTGAAGAGACCAGTAGCGGTACTGAAAGTGGTGGAGGCTCAGCTGGTGGCGGCGGCGGTGGAGGATTATCCCTTGTTGGGGTATCTTCGAGGCTACAGTTTGATATTAAGATCATTGATTTTGAATCCCCGATAGCCCTGGGAAAATCCTTTAATTTTACGTATTTTGTTAAGGGAGTGGGAGATATTAATCATGATGTTGTTATAGATTTCTGGGTTGAAAAGGATGGGGAAATTCTCAGTTCCGGCTCTGATGTGGTCTTTATGGGAAGCAATGAGGAGAAAACAGAAACCGCTACTTTATACTTATCCAGGGATATAGAGCCGGGAGTGTATCAGTTCAATATGCGGGTGCATTATCAGTCCATCAGTGCTGAGGCTCACCGAACCGTTGAGCTGATCGTCAGTGAAGGCCAGGCACTGATAGAACAGCTGTTTGACGTTCGGTTTTCTTTAGAAGATGCCGTGGTTGGAGATTCCGATCAGCTGGTGGCTGTCGTGGTGCTGGAAAACTTTGCAGCAGAGCCTATCCCTATTGATCTGTCCTTTATTATTCTGAATGAAAACGGTGAAATGGTCCATAGCGAGGAGGATAAGGCCACGGTTAAGACAGAGAATGTTTTGAGGAGATCTTTTCAGGGATTGTATCTGAGTGAAGGTACATACACGCTTGTTCTGAAAACCCTGTATAAGGGAGATGTTTCTGATGAGTTCAGGCATGATTTTGAAATAAATGTCAAGAAAGCAGCATCACCGCAAAACAGGTTGTTGTATTCTGTTATAGGCGTTCTTGTAGCCCTGGTGGCCGTATTATTCTGCCTCTTGCTGCTGAGAAGAGGCCGCAAGAGAGATGTTCCGGATTCAGTGCGGCAGTATGTCCGCTCTGCGCTTGCCTGGGGTATGAGAGCAGAGGATACCTATACAAAGTTAATAATAGCGGGCTGGCCAGCGGAGATAGTGCGTGAGTCCTTTGAAGAAATACGCAGAGCCAAACCAAAGAGCCCCGAGAGAGGGGATAACCTGGATAAAGTCCGATCATATATTCTATCAGCCCTTGCGCATAATATGAAGAAGAAGGATATCTCTGAGATACTTATACGGGAAGGATGGCAGAGAAGAATAGTTAAAAAATTATTCAAAGAAATGGAAAGCAGGAGAACAAGAGTTCCCAAGAATATCAATAAATAGAAAAAGAGCTTTTGCAGAGCCTGCAAACCAGTTAGGATACCATTGAGAACAAGGAACGAAAGAAGTGAAATCCGTCGAACCCAGGAATAGGGAGCATGTTGAAGACCCCAAGGAATAAGTTGATTTTTGCAAAGGGCACGGCATAGGCATAGTATTTTTTTTTGATAAGGTTATGCTTTACTGCAAGTATTGCCAGGTACCACAATAAGAAATTTGTAGCTGGTCCTGCTATTGATACTAAGGCACTTGGCAGCGCTGGCAGCGGTGAGTGAGCGACGAATCCTCCCACGAAGAAAAGAAAGGGAAACCCTATTGCTTTAAGAATAATTACCAGAAGATAAAACCCGTAGGGTGCGTAAAGAATAGCGGTTGCACCGAAACCCATGGCTACAAATTTATGCGCTAGCTCATGCAAAACTACTGCGGGGCCTGCGACTAATGCTGCAAATTTAACATTCTCCCAGGTTTGGTTTTTCTTTATTGTTGTTAATGGATCGTAATTATCCCCTGCCGGCTTTCTGATATATCCTGAGAAGATGTATCCTATAGCTAGAGACATAATTATCATGTCAATGATTTCAAAGAGGAAGGTAAAGGATAGTGCAGAGAGTCCAAAAGGAGTTAAGAGGTCTGTTCTGGTGAAATCTAAGAGCGAGAATACCATTCTTTATCGAAGAATTGAAGGGTTTATTAAGCTTTTTGTGAGAGATTACTCACTTCTCTCTTCTAACTCTTTTTTTCGCTCTTTTTCTTCGATAATGTCTTCGATTTCGGCTTCGTAGGGCATTTTTGCTAAGTGTACTGTATTTATTGATTTAGGGGTTTATATAACTGACTTCTATTTTGGGATATTTTTGTCAGGGGTTTAGTACATGAAGATACTCCGGAGGTATCTTCGGGGGGAGGATAGTCAGATGCAGGATCTTGGTTATTGCGATAATTGCGAAAAGAGTTATGAGAAAAACAAGAAAGAGCCTGATGATTTCTATCCTTTCTTCTCTTTTTTTCTGGTTTTGTTCTCTTTGCAGCTGTATGAATGCCTGGTCAATGTCTAAGGGGTTTGCTCCTGCTGCAATTAAGTGGTACTTGATAGATTGATAGTCATAGCCCTGCTCAAGATAGTTTTGCAGTGTTTTGATGATGATGTGCTGATTCATAGTTCTTTGTCTTCGATTATTCCTCTGGTTTCTTTGTTTTTCATGAGCAGTTGAATGCCAATATATCCTGTTATGAATCCTCCTACATGTGCCCAGACCGCAATTCCCGGTGAAGTGCCTTCTATTCCTGCGAGTACTTGTCCTACAAACCATGCGATAATGAGTATGTATGCAGGAATATTGAAGGAGTATCTGCCTAGTCTTTCAAAGACTTCCGAGAAAATGATGATGAGACTTAATGGCACAAACTTGAGTTTTGATTGCGGATAGAGATAGAGGTAGGCACCCATCATGCCAGCTATTGCACCTGACGCTCCTATGGCAGGGACAGGTGAGTTAAAGTGAGTGAACACATGAGCACCTGCAGCGACTATTGCACAAAGAAAATAGAAGAGGATGAATTTTGTTTTTCCCAGGTTGTCCTCAATGTTGTCTGCAAAGATCCACAGGCCAAGCATGTTGAATAAGAGATGCATGATGCTACCGTGGAGAAAAGCGTGGGTGATAAGAGTGTGGATTGTCGCAAAGTCCAGTGTGAGAGGAATGAGGCTGAAGGCAAGGTAGGTTTCTTTTCTGATACCAAGGAAAAATACTGCTAAGTGAATGAAGATATTTGCAGTAAGAAGATAGTAGGTCACCCAGGGAGTATTCTCGCATTTGACATAGTCTCTGAGGATCATTTGTATTATCCGATCTGGGTTGCTTTTTCGTAGGTCCTGCTGGACTGCTGTTTTCCTGTCTGAAAATCATCAAGTGCTTTTGCGAACAGGGTGCTGCCAAGAGGAGTGGGGTATTTTCGATTAATACAGGCAAGGCAGAGGTCTTTTTTGGGAAGGCCGATACTTCGGATAAGGCCGGGAATGGTTTGGTAGATGATGCTGTCTGCATGAAGAAACCGTGCTATTTTTTGTGCTGATTCTTTTGGGGTGCTGTCGTGGCATTTTTTCATGAAGTGCGGTGCGAGAAGCTCGGTTACGGTACTCATATCAATTCCATAGAAGCAGGGACCCATGATAGGAGGACAGCTTACCCTGAGGTGGACCTCTTTTGCCTGGGCTTTTTCTTTGATGGCTTTTACGAGATATTTTGTGGTTGCTCCCCGCACTATGCTGTCGTCTACCAGGAATACTCTTTTTCCTTTGAGCACTTCCTTGACAAGGGTGTACTTGTTTGCTATTCTTTGCTCCCTGCCTGCTGATTCGATAAAGGTCCTGCCTACGAACCTGTTTCTGATAAGGCCTTCTTTTAGCGGAATGCCCAGTTTGAAAGCGTAGGAGTCTGCTGCTGCTTTTGCGCTGTCCGGGACCGGAACGACGATACAGTCCTGGTTGATTGCTTGTGTTTCTAGTTTTGCAAGTTCTTCTCCGAGTCTTGTTCTGGTAAGGTAGACTGATCTTCCTTCCAGGGCTGAGGAGACATGAGCAAAGTATACCCATTCAAACATGCAGTGTGCTTTTTTGGAAGGTTTTGCATAAGCCTTTACTGATATGGCATTGTTTTTTACCTGGATTAATTCGCCGGGCCGCAGGTCGTGTATTTTTGCTTTGCTGATAGCCCTGATGGCGTTTGATTCTGATGCTACGAAGAGGTCCCCGTTGTCGATAGCGTAACACATAGGCCTGATGCCCAGGGGGTCTCTTGTTACGGCGAGGTCTCCTTTTGCACTCATGAGGGCAAGGTTGTAGGAGCCTTCGAGCTTTTTGGAGAGATTTTTGAAGAGTTCATGGAATGTGAGGTTTTCTTTGTTTGCTAATTCTCTGCTGATGTAGTGCATGATTATTTCGGTGTCGTTTTCCAGCAAGAAGTGGTAGTCTTTTTCGAGCTCTTTTCTGAGGTCATAGTAATTGATGATGTTTCCGTTGAAGCAGAACGAAAACCATTTGCTGAGTTTTCCGTGGTATCGCTCGAAGGGCTGGGCGTATTGTTTTTCGTTTTTTCCAAAGGTGGCATAGCGCAGGTGCCCGATTCCCCTGTCGGCTGCATACGTATCGAACAGGTCTTTGCTTTTTTGCGTGCTGCTGGTCCTGAATACTTCGTTTACGGTTCCTATGTCCTTGAATGTTCTGAGTGGCTTTTTTCTTTTGGTGCTGAAGGTAGAGATGCCCGTGCTTAATTGGCCGCGATGCTGCAGGTGAAGGAGAAGGCTGTATAATAAGAAGAGGGCTTTGTGGCTGTTGTTTTTGAGATAGACCGCAGCAACACCGCACTCTTCATGGATCTCGCCTGGCATTCTCAGCTGGCCAGCGCCCTCCAGAATGCTGCGCTTTGTGTTATGGCGTTTTTTGCTTCTTTTTCTATTTCGTGTGCGTGTTCTTTCGCGTAGGGGATAAGCGCTTTTTTTATGGCCTCATAGTGGTCTTCTTCTACGCCGTCAATATGCACGCGAAAGAACTGCAGTGCTTCTTCGGGGAGATGGTAGTGGGTTTTGAGGGCTTCGTACATGAGATGGAGCCTTTGGTCTGTTGCCAACTCATTTCCCGGCCCCAGTGCAGCAAGAACCCCTATGGGATTGTTTCCTTTTTTGAATCGTTCACAGAACCAGTTGATTTGCTCTTTCGTTTGTTTGGTGGGCTCTTGCGGGGTTGCGCTTAGTGCTTTGAGAAAGTCCTCGAAGTATTCACGGTGGTTCTTGGCTCCGAATTTTTCATCAATGCCTGCCTCGGTCATGAGATTCTCTACGCAGGATTTCCAGTGCGAGACTTCTACGGTGTTGTAGATAGCAATGCCAAACCATTGATGAAAGTGATTTCGGAAATGATAATACTGGCCCATGGCAAACTGGAGCTGCTTTTTTGAGAGGGTTCCTTCTTTGAGTTTTGTAAAGAAGGGGTTTTGCAGTATTTCTTTTTGTATATGTTGCTGTATTCGCTTTTCTATTTTGTTGTAGTTGTTTTCGCTCATTTTGGTTTTTCCTTTTTTGGTATTGATTTAGTAGTTATTCAGTGGTTTTATTTAAGTGTTTTGGAGAAGTATACACATATATTATGGTTTCTTTTTTTGGTAGTGATTCGGTGGTAATCCCTATTGCATAGCGCCTTTTATAATAGTATAAAAAAATACCATAAGGGATAGAAAGATACCACAAAGTTTAAATAGTATATCTGAGTTATACTAATTTATGGCAAGTCCAAGCAAAGAAGAAAAGGTGCTTAAACTCATATTAGAGAACAGTCCATTGAGAGAGTGGCATTTCGAAGAAATTGTGAGAAAGGCAAGGGTAACAAGAGCTGTTGCCAATAAATGGCTAAAAAAGTATGTTAGTGAAGGTTTGCTGAAAAAAGTGAAGAGTGAGGGTTCCTTTCCATTTTTCACTGCCGGAAGCAACAACTACACGTATTATTCTCTCAAAAGAATATATGCGCTTAAGCAGCTTCATAAGAGCGGCTTGATTTCTAAGCTCATGTCACTGCACCGTGCAAAGACAGTCATTTTTTTTGGAAGCATAATAAAAGGAGACTGGTACGAACATTCAGATATTGATATTTTTGTTTTCGGAGATGCTTCAGATTTTGATAAAACTGCCTATGAACAGGAACTAAAAAAGCATATAGAGCTGCATATCTTTGAGAATAAGAAAGAGATTGAGGAAATAAAAACGGGGCTTATGAAGAATGTCATCAATGGCTATATTGTTAAAGGCCAAATTCAGGATATTGTTGAGGTTGCATAATGAAAGCTTACATTGACGATCCAGGTAAAGTATACAAATTGTGTATGAGTACAGGAAACATAAAGGAGAAGCAGCCAGATATTGAACTGATTAAATCAATAAAAAATGTTGCAGAGCGAGGCCTTGAATTCATTAAAGACAAAGCAAAGAGCGTTTCCAAAGATAGCTATGAATGGACTTTCGTGTTTAGAGATTATTATGAATCTTTAAGAGGATTAGTTGAGGCATATCTATTGTTTGAAGGAATAACTGCAGATAGCCATCAGTGCAAATATGCCTATCTTTGCTTTACATACAAAGAACTTGAACTAAACTGGGAATTTCTAGAAACCATCAGATTGAAAAGAAATGCAATAAACTATAGGGGACAACTGCTCAACTATACTGATTGGAAAGCACTTCAACTACATTTCGAATTGCATATCAATACTCTCAAGAAGGAGATCGAGAGAAAAATTGCTTAGAAAAGATGAAATTCCGTTACCTTTTTATGCTATCAGGGTTTTTTGTACCTAGAATCATTCATTGCTGACATTAACTTTTTTACTGAAGAGTAGTAAAAAAATAGAAACATTTATATATGAGATATGTTATATACTGTTTTGAGGTGATATAGAATGGAAACTTCAAATGCTATAGTAATTGATGACAAATTACCTAAGATACATAATTCAGATGCTTATAATAATCTCAATGATCTTTTTGTAGATGCTCGCGCTTTGAAAGAAGCAGGATTCTCTAAGGCGCAGCGTGGGGAAATTCTAGGATTAAATTCTCAGACACTTACTGAGGGTGCACTTTCTTATGCAACAGGCGTTGAGTCGAAACTTGAATTACAGGGCATTGTTCAAGAATTAGGAGAACAATCAATGGCACGTTACCATAGAAATGAATTTTCAACAACTAACTACGACCAAGGCCAAATTCAAGTAGAATCTTTGGAACCAGCCAAGCTTAAATGGGTTGCAAGTTCTGGAAACGCCCTTCTTAGTTCACTGAGTTCTCCTAAAGTTCAGAAAGGTATGAAGATACTATTAACAGGCGCTGGCGTTGCGGGAATTGGTTATGCTACTGCCGGAGACGGGATTGATAGTGCCAGTGGTGCTGTAATAAACCCTGAACCTCAGGATGCGTCTGGGAATCCCATTAATTATAGCTTATCTAATGCTTCAATGCCTTCATTAGATGATGTTTTGGCAGCATCCCACTCTATTATTACTTTCTTTCCAAATCCTGAACCACTAAATGGTCCAATTACAGGTTTTGATGGATTAGGTGGAAAGTATGGACTTGTTTGGGAGAACGGAGATGTAAAAGAGTACAATGAAAGCCATAGTGTTATCAACCAGTTTGGGACAGATTTTTCCGCGACTGCATTGTCCTATGTAAAACCTGGTGCCGGAATATTAGGCGATATTGCTGTAGCTAATAGCTCAAGCTTCGCCTCATTCTTGCTTGGAGGCACTGAAGTTCAAACATATGGTGTCACAAGCCCTCATGATATTACAGATCTAGATATTGAGAATGGTAAAGTAGCAATATCTACTACTGGAAACATGGGATACTGGAATGGGACCGGAGTAGATCAGATATTGAGTGGAGGCGTGGACGCTATCCTCCTGCAAGGAGACCTTATTGGCGGAGAGCCTGATCGGTTGCATACGTCTAACTCTCTAGGAAATGCTGTTACAAAACTAAACCCTGATGGTACCCCAATAGGAGGCTCAGCGTTCGCTACAGATTATTTTGCGGACCAAGGATTCGCCCTTACAAATAATTACCTGATGACGGTAGTCAATGACCACGTGGTAGTTTATGACAACCCTTACACAGCATTTATACCTGAGCCAGCTACCGGAATTTTATTATTGGCAGGGGCTGGGCTAACTGGAATAGGAAGAAAAAGATTAAAGCAGTATAGTAATAATGCTGACTTGACCCATTCTACGACAACATAATTTTCTTCTTCTTTTTTTATTCTTTTAGATTAGTTTTATATATATTAAGCTTCTTTTTGTCCTGCAATGAAAAAAAGCCAGGCTGCTATGGAATTCCTTATGACGTATGGTTGGGCAATATTAGTGGTGCTTACAGCGATTAGTGCTCTTGCATATTTTGGTGTACTTGACCCTCAGCGGTTTTTCCCTTCTAAATGTATTATTGATTCTCCTGAATTGTTTTGTAGGGATCAACAGGTTAGCTATGAGAGGTACCCTCTTGTTTTTTCCCCTTATGAAAATATTGTGAGATTGGATATTAAAAACAATGCTGGTGTTTCTGTTCAACTAAGTAGATTCAGGATAATAGAGTCTCAGGATTTTAGCTCTCAGGCTTGGGGAAATGTACCTGGAACACCGATTGTTCAGAATGGAGATACACATCTAATCGAGAAAAATTTAAACAAAGCCCCTCCTTATGATCCACAGAAACAAAATGTCTATGTAAATTTTGAGTTAGAGGTTATCAATACTGAGACTTCTTTGACGCATGTCTATCAGGGTAGGATTCGCTCCTCAATCACTTAGCTTGGTTCTACGCAAGATTTAAATAAAAAAATAGTAGATTTAGGAGTATTCATGAAAAAAAGAGCAGATTTTTCTATTCGTCGGTATATTAGACAGAATCTCAAGAAGGGTTTTTCTGAATCGCATATCAAAAGGTACCTGACTGATTATGGGTATAGTAGTCAGTATATAAGAAAAGAGTTTGATGTAGTAAACAGGCAGCGTGTGCTTGCCTACTCTGTCTTTTTCATTGCACTATTTGCTTCTCTATTTTTTCTTGTTAAGCCTACGACGGTAGGATATGCAGTGTATGATGCAAGCTATCCTGCTGTATACTTTGCTTCAGGTGATTTCAGCTCTCAAAAAGGAATTGTCTACCAAGGGAGAACGGCTGATAATGAACAAAAAGCCTATCAGGGAAAGTCGGCACTTTCTATTCAAGGAAAGCAACACGGTTCTGTTAATATAGTTGACTACAACAAAGATGGAAATGATGATCTGTTTACCACAGGATATTATACTAATTCTGAGGGAGATGAAATTGCTGCAACAAACCTCTATGATAACTTTCAGAGTAATGTGGGGAGTTTTATCAATCTAAGAAACTCTGACTCCTGCTGGGGTGATTTTGATAATAATGGCTTTGAAGAACCTGCTATTATTGGAAGAGATGACGATAACAATAGGTACTTTCAAGTGTATAAGAATACTAATGGGCAAATTAGTAGCGACTATTCCCTAGGAGGATTAAAGTTCGGTTCCATTGAATGCTTTGATTCCAATGGTGATGGGTATGATGACTTAGTAGTTTGTGGAGAAGATACCAATGGAGAAAAGTACTCTGCGTTTTACAGAAGTAATAACGGAGTACTTACTGAAACGCAAACATTTAGTGGAATGAAAGATTGCTCTATTACTGTCAATGATTTCACTGATGATGGATTTGCTGACATCATCATTGCGGGAGAAAATACTAATTTTGATAAAGTTGTTCTTTTATTACAGTCTGATGGCTCAAGTTTTTCAGGAAGAGAGATATTGGATTCTCTCAGCCTAACTTTACCTTCTGTATCCTCGGGAGACTATGATGGAGATGGATGGGTGGATTTTGCTATTTCTGGAAGCTCGGGGGGAAGTCAGTCCTACATATACAGCAACATTAATGGTGATTTCCAGCAAGAAAGTTTAGATCTCACTAAACTAAGACATAGTTTTCATTCATTTGCAGATATTGATGGGGATACGGTATTAGACTTTTTTATTGTGGGAGAAGATAAGCCCTCTGTGGGAGGAGGCACACCCAAAACCCAACTTATTACAGAATTCGCTTCTCCTGTAGAAGAAGAACCAGAACCAGATGTTGAAAACGAAACCATCGAAGAGCCAACCCTAGAAGAAGAACCCATAAACGAAACCATCACGCCTATTCTCAACCCCTTCCCGGAAACGGATGTGGAAGATGAAACCAGATGGACGGAAACCAGGAATTTCAACCATATCAAGTATTTTGCGCAGTATCAGCATGTGAACGGCTATACCTTAGTTGAGGAAATCATCCTTAACGAAGATATTTATGCGCATGATGAGGTCTACATTTTCCATAATAATAGATACAGAATTGATGAGCCGGGAGAATACAGCATAAAAGACGATAAAATTGACTTCAATATAGGCTTATTAAACCCGGGAGAAGGGGAAAAACTTATTTTCCTCTTAAGCGGTGAGGTTCCTTTCGAGAATATCATCCCCACACAAATTCGATCCAAACGATTCATCCCGCCAAAGCCAGTAGTAAAAGAAATACTCAATATCACCGAAGATATAACAATAGAAGAAAACAAAACGATTATCCCTATTAACCTTACGCTCAATGAGTCAATATTAGCAGAAGAGGGAGTGTGTGTCAATGTGCATATTCCTGAATGCCTCAGTGAAACCATAAACGAACTGAGCTTCGAATCCAATAGAGAATTTAGCGTGGTTGGAGAGAGTATCAGGTTCTGCTTTGAAAATATTGTTGAGCAGGAATCTTTCTCGCTGCAGGTGAATTCCATTGCTGATGAGCAATGCCTTAATGAAATCAGGGCGGAAAAGCTGGCAAAAAACATCCTGGTACAAAAGGATAAATTCAAGCCAGCAAATGCACTAGTACTCTTAGTAACCGTCATCTTTCTGACTATTCCCACCTACCTTTTCATCAATAATGCGAAGAAACAGCAAAGAAACGTTGCCTTAATCGTTTTTGCAATTGGGTTCATCATCTTAAATATATTCGATACCGCAGGACTGTTACCGGAAAGCCTGGATTTCCTCAAAAAACTGTTCTCCTGGGTTCTGATGATTTCTTTACTCTACCATGTTTCGTTAAGGCACACTCTTCTCAGCGGACATGAAGACCAAAGGAAGGGAATACTCTTCAACGTATTACTCCTCTCTGCGTTTATCATGCTGTCCATGAAAAACCTGATCTATGTTGCGTTTAAGACGTATGCGAAAGAAAAATGGTTTAGTGATCTATTAATGCCTATCATTAAGTTTTCTCCACTTTTACTCACCTATTCTTCCTTCATTGGGTTAGTCATTATTCTGCTAGCAACGCTCTATGTCGTGCATAAGATAATGCTTGCCGGGCCGTCGTTTGCCTCACTCATTCATAAAACCGAATATAGTTTTATTACGGGTGCCTGGAAAAAACCCCTCTACGTGCTATTAATCTTCCTGGGCTTTTACATGACGTTCTTCAATTTCCTGTTTGGGTGGTTTTCTATTGCTTTTGACGGACCCTTCCTTATTCTTGTCCTGCTAGTAGTGGGATATTCTACCATGGTACAAAAAAAAGGAGGGATCAGGGAGATACCTGATAAAGCAGATACCCTGATCGAGAAATTTATGAAGCTCTTCACACATGAGAAAAATGTGTTTATTGCTTTTAGTGCATTTCCCCTGGTTATTTTTGTGGTAGTGATGTACAGTTACCTGGTGTACATGCTCTTTGGCGTGCGGAATATTTATTTTGAGGGTATTGAGGTTGTCATGCCTATACTTGACCATTTATCATTATCACTGAATCTTTGGCCCTTGTATCTTTTACAATTATCCGGGCTAGTGTGTGCTTTAGTTCTGGCATTCCTGTTCTGGTGGCATTTTTTCATGCAAAGAGAGCACGCTAACTCCATCATTAAAGATCGGCCAGATCATCCCCTCTTATTTTCTTTATTTGTTACTGCGTTTGTTTCCTTCATCATAAGGCCTATTTTCAGGATTGCTACCCTGGATAATGAAAACCTTGGAATACTCATCACCCTCAAGGAGACTGTTCCTGCCGATATGCTCACTCCTCTCTATGTTGGCCTTTCTGTGCTGTTTATTGTTTGCTATCTTTTCTTTAGGGATAGCAAGAAAACAAACATTATTCCTTATGCAATGGTGCTCTTTACGGTGGTGTATGTGAATGTGCTATACATGAAGAGTATTTTTTCTTTTGTCGATCTTGATGTGATTGATTCGTTTGGCATCTCTGAGTTTATTGTGTTCATGACGAGCGTGAATTCTGCTTTTTTCATTTTCATGACGCTGCTCTATCTTGTTATCCTTGCGTTTTCCCTGTATGCGCTTGCAGGAGAGTTCCTGCATCTGGTGAAAGAAGAGTTCTCAGATAACAAATTCTACCGTAAACTAATGGTGAGGCTATTTGCCCACAAAGTAGTTATTCCGGAGCATCAAAAACATCAGATCAAGAAATACATGGAAGATCTCTTAGAAAAAGGAGAAGAAGATTATCTGGTGATTGAGCATATCCATAAGCATACCCATCTACCGCTGAAAGAGATTTCTCTCATGCTTCGAGAACTAGAGGAAGATGACGAGCAAAAGCAGCGCTATCATCATATCAATCATTATCACCATAATTTAGGCTATATCAAAATGCTCTATAAGTCTATCAAAAAGCAATATTATAAGATGGGTATTGATGCCGAGACAATTATTGATAACTGCCTCAAAAAAGGCGTGAGCCAGGATGATATTGCCGCTGCAATGATGCATATTCACTATAAGAAGAAGGATAGGGAGCTTTTTGCTGCTATGCGGCAGGTAAATTTGTAAGGAGACTAAATTAGAAGAGGCTATGATGAGTATTGCACACTTAAAAGGTGCTGCGAAGAAAAAAATATCTGACAAAGAGTATGAGAAAATTAGGGAAAGATCGTTTGCGGAAATTGAAAAGAGAACTAAGTGATTTCTTCATGCTTGTAATACGATAAATTTGTAGAAACATTTATATAGTTTTGGTCAGTTTTTTAACCAACTGGACAAAATATCATCCAGATGGTCAAATGAATAACCAATTTAAAAATACCTCCTATAGGATATTAGAGCTTTTCATGAATGAGCCAGAGAGAGATTTTTCTGCCAGAGGTATTTCAAGAGAGCTGCACATGAGCCATGCTACTGTTCTCAATCATATTATGGTTTTGCGTAAACTTGACCTCATCCATCAAAAAAACAAAACACTGTATCCCACTTACTATGCAAATACTGAAAGCAAGGTGTTGAAATTTCATAAAAAGAACGCCATTGTTTTTTTATTAGAGCAATCAGGGCTGATTGAAGCTATCCGAGAAGCTACGCTGCCCTCATCAGTTATCCTCTTTGGAAGCTGTGCTAAAGGAGTTTACACTAAGGGGAGTGATATTGATATTTTTGTAGAGGCAAAAGAGGCAACAATAGATGTAAGTAAATACGAGAGAAAGCTGAAAAGAAAAATTAATCTCCTCTTTGAGAGTAGCATAAGCAGCCTCTCAAGAGAGCTGCGAAATAACATTATAAATGGAAAAATCCTTCATGGTTTTATCAAGATTTGATTACGATGGCAAAGAAAATGAGCTGGAAGGAATGCCTTGACCAAGGCATTGTTACAAAAGGAGAAGTTGATATTGAACGCTCAAAGCAGATGGTAGCTATGGCGAGCACACGCTTTGATTTTTGGAATAGAGCGGTCGAAGATAAGTACCTCTCATTGAAAGTTGAGGGATACTACGAAGTGATTAAAGAGCTCATTTTTGCGCATATGTATCTACAAGGCTTTAATTGTACTAACCATTTATGCCTTATTTCCTACCTACGAAAAAATATTGCAAACTTTGATTATGAGTGTGACAAAATAGATGAGTTGAGGCAAGTGCGAAATGAAATAAGTTATAGGGGATTTTCTGCCAGAAAAGATTACCTCGAACGAAACGAGAGGGAATTTTTGGATATTATCGAAAAACTTAAGAAAGAACTTCCTGATTAGTTCATTTTAAATAATACCTTTCTTTCCCCCAGCGTATGACTGATCTTATTGCATTGTTATCCTCTGAAAAAGCTGCAGTGCAGCACGTGCAGAAAGTTATTGAAGGAGAAGAGTGGGAGACTATTTTTATTTTGAAAGATAAGGATTGCAATGAGCAGATTCCTAGTGCTAACAGTGTCCATCCCATTACCATAGATACTAGCAAGGTTCTGAGCGAGCTCATTGAAGATATTGTTTCGGCATTGAAAGATAAAGTGAGAATCATGGATACGGCCGTTAATATCATCTGCGGCAGTGGCAAAGAACACATGGCACTGATGAGCGCTTTATTGCGCTTAGGTGTGGGTATTCGTTTTGTTGCGTATACCAGAGAAGGCGTTAAGGAGATTTGATTATGCTAGGATTTTTTTTGAACCATATGGATCAATTATGAACCAAGAGACACTTGTGAGCTAGAAATATTTAAATACCTTTCTTTAAAATATTCTTTGTAATGCCTACATTCAAAAAAGGGGACGATCAGTTACTTCTTGACACTTTTATACACCTGAAATCCCGATTTTCGGGCAATGGTTTCGACATTGCCATAGGTTTCTTTCATTTTTTTTGCTAGTTCTTTTCCGCCTTTTTGATGACGGGCTACTAGTTGGAGTGATCCCTTGTCTTTCACATACTCAATGGATTCTTCGATTAATTGGAAGCACACTTGCTTTCCTGCATGCTGCGGCGGATTAGAGAGGATGACATCGAATGTTTTGTCGATATTCCCAAAGAGATTACTTTTGATGATTTCAGCTGCTACTTCGTTTTTTTCACAATTCTTTTTGGATAATGATAATGCGCGCTCGTTGATGTCAGTCATGGTTATGCTTGATTTTGGATGCAGCTTTGATACTATGATTCCTACTGCTCCATATCCACAGCCAATGTCCAAGATCGCTGCTTTTTCTGGGATCTGAGATTCTTTAATCAGGAGCTCCGATCCTTTGTCCACATGGCCTCGGGAGAACACAGAAGATGAAGTCGTAAAGGTAAACTGATTCATGCCCAAAGAATACGTAATTGTAGAAGGCCTGGGATTTGCTGCCGGCTTTTCAGAGTAGTAATGATCCATGAAAAAGAAAGTGCCTGCCACGTATAAAAAAGTATTGTATCATTTTTTACTTTAGTCTATCAATAATATAAAAGAACAGTTATGGAATAATCCCGAGCAAATCAAATAACATCCGATCAGTTGCCTTGAATAATTCCTCACCTTTCCCGGAGATAATTGCACAGTTGTCCAGGTAAATAACATTGGTTTCATCCTCAGAAGAGAAATAGAATACGGGTGCATCGGTAGAATTGCACTGCACAATAGGCCTTCCGGTGCAACCTGAAGATTCATTGGTTGTGCAGGAGCCGATTACTCCTTTACCGAATGCCTGGGTGAAGACTGAGTTTGCCTCAGCAGTGGATGCGGCGATATACCCTAAATCATCATCTAAGGGATAGAACGTATTAAAAAAATTGCTGTATCTGTCTAAATTAGACCTATTTAATGTTCCTACTGGAGTAATATGCTCTACTTCCCTTGGTCCATAATGGAAGGGGATGCTAAATATTTTTTCTATTCTGGCGCTTGGGATTAAGCCATACCAGAGGCCGTCAAAGAAGACGAAGCTGTATTGCTGGTTGTATACATATCCTTTTTTGGGATCCAGTTTTCCCTGCATGTTTCTTTCGTGCAGTTCATCTAATGAAAGATTCTCCTCAGTTACTACTAATTTCGGAACAACAAGCATAGCGCCTACTGCAAGAAAGAGTACTATGATAGCATAGAGAAGAACCGTATCTTTGGATTTCTTTTGAGGCTTTTTAGGAGACTCTGCTTCTTTCTGTTCTTGTTTTTTTTGCGTGCCAGCATTTGCAAGCTCAGGTGAAAGTAGTTCTTCCTCCTTCTTCTCCTGCTGCTTTTCTTCTTCCGCCATTTAGAGTATCCCTAGTATTTTATAGGCAAGTGCATCTGCAAGGGGAAGGAACGTATGCTCGTTTGCTGCCTCAAGAATGATGCAGTTGTCTTCATGAAGTATTCTGGTTTCATTTCCTTCTTTAAAGTGTACGACAGGCACAAATTCTGTGGCATCAGCGCAGGTTATTACCGGAAGGTTAAAGGAATTATTTCCTGTGAATCCCTGAGTGACAAATATTCCCCTATTTGAGAGGACGGAACCCAGCTCAAAGACTGCCTGGGCAATCTGCTGCTTTGCAGAGGAATTATCATAGGAGGTTATGCTCAGCTGCGGTGCATTGATAGTGTTGAGGCTTTCCGGAAATTCCACGAAATTTACTTCTGAGGGGATAAAGGCAAACTGATAGATTTTGCCGTCAATTTTTGCCTGCCAGCCTAAAGGGGTTGAAGAGAACTTGATTCCGTTAAAGCGGGTAGTGGGGGAAGAATGCCCTGAAAAGATAAAGCCTGCAACGGATGTAACCATAATAAAAATAATCAGTAATGAGACGAAGATTGCTGAATAGTTTCTTTCCTTTTTTCTTCTCATCCTTCCTAGAAGCGGTGTTACGTTTTTAAGCTTTTTCCTAGGATTGGCTATGGACGATCGTCTCAGTACATTTAGTATCTCTCTCTTGCGTCATAATCTATGACTAGTAGATTTTCACTGGTATTCACAGAAATACACTACTTCCTTTTCTTCAACCTCTAACCCTAATGTCTTTTCAGGAGGAATAGTCCTGGAGTCTCCTTTCTGCAGCATTTGCTCATTTCCATCTACTGAGGTTACTAGGATCCCTTCAAGTACAGTTACAATTTCAGTGTACTCTGTTGGAAACTGATAAGAGCCAGGAGGAATCATCCCAATTGTTGGGTTCTTAGGTTTTCCCTGTTCAAGATTCCAGCTCACGACTGTTCCTTCATCTAATTCGTAGATGTTAGGATCTTTGGCAAAGGCACCATACAGTTTATCCTCCAAACCCGGATGCTGTCTTTTGAGAGAGCCCAAGTCAGGTGAATTCATCTGAAATTCTTCAATAGGTCTTGTTTGTCCCATAGTATCACCTTCAAAAAGGAATCGTTTTCCCTATATCAATTTATGTTGTCTTATAATAAAACGACAATATTATATACTAGCAGGACAAGCTAATTGTATGAAAAAAGAAGATGTGCTGCAGAATTTTGGATTAACAGAAGCCGAAGTGAAGCTCTACATCGAACTGCTCAGAACGGGTGAATCTACTGCTGCTACACTATCAAACAAGACTAATACGAATCGAACCTTCACCTACGACAGATTAAAAAAACTGCTGGATATAGGATTAATAAGTTCGATAATAAAAGACAATAAGAAGTATTTTAAGGCAGCAGAGCCAAACCAGCTGTTGCAGCTTCTTAAAGAAAAAGAAGAGCAGGTAAGATCCGTTCTTCCGGACTTAGAGCAATTAAAGAGTCCCCAAAAAGAAGGGCCAAAGGTCGAACTCTTCTCTTCAAAAAAGGGAGTTCGTACTGCATTGAACCTTGTTCTCAGGGAAAGAAAAGAAGTTTTGATTCATGGCTCACTATCCCCTTTCATGAAAACTATGGAATCCTACTTTACTATTTGGAATCAGAGAAGAACAAAGGAGAAAATCAAAGCGAAGATTCTTACCAGTGAACATGTTGAGGTCCCATTTGCTGAGATTGATATCCTTAGTGAAGAAGAGAAGTCCGCAACCACGACCTTTACTTTTGGAGATAAGATAATAATTGCTGTGTGGTCTGATATTCCCGTTGCTATCCTCATTGAGGATAAGGATATCGCTAAAGAGAACAGTGCTTTTTTTAACAATCAATGGGACAGAGAAATCAAGATTTATTCCGGAGTCGAGGGTATTCGCAGGGCATGGATGGAACTAGTATCAAAGCGCTCAAAAGAGCTTGTGGGGTTTGGCTTCTCCTGGGATTTAGCGAATATCTATGGAAGAGAATTTAGTGATAAGTGGCATGGGAAAAGAATAGAAAATAATATCCCAACACGGTTAATAGCGTACTCAGATAAAAACTCAAGAAAGTACTTTGATGTAAGAATGATGGAGTGGAAAGACTTTACTGTCCAATTTTTGGGCAAGGAATTTTGCGGCCCTGCCTGTACTACTCTTTCAGATAGTTTAGTCGTTCATTTTCTCTATACGGAAAAGAAATTTCGTGTAGTAGTGAGCAAGAATAAAGAGATGATTGCTGTCTATAAAAAGCACTTTGAGCTGCTGTGGAAAAAATCCAGGAAATAGACTTAGTTACGCTCGATACAAGAGAAAAAGAAACATTTATATACTATTTCTTTAATTTTTAATAAATACTGAAAATTGTGAAAATGGGAGAAATAGATAAGAAATTCGTGCGGATGTATCAGACATTCGGTGAGCGTGTTGGCGCTGATACTCTTTTTGTGACTATTTGGTCTTCTTTGCTTATTGAACCAGGAGACCTTTCTTTAGAAGATCTTTCCAGAAGGACAGGCTATAGCCTTGCGTCGATCAGCAGTAAGGCGAAGGTATTGGTTTCCATGGGCATTGTGGATAAAAAAAGAAAGCCGGGAAGCAAAAAGGTTTATTTGCACATGGATAAGAACTTTGCCAGTATTTTCAAGCGTATGCTTATCAGTAAGGAAGAGAGAGGGGTTGCTTTTGTAAAAGAGACTATCCCTGGCATTATTGAAGAAGGAAAGAAATCTGCAAAGACCGAGCGGGACAAGAAGCAGCTCAAGATATTGGAAGATTACCACCGCCAGATATTAAGAGTGGAAAAAATCATGAAAAAGATGATCGTTGAGCTGGAGAGCATTGCAAATGAAAGCGAATAATCTTCTGGAAATCTCAGATGTGTGGAAAATCTATAAAATGGGTGATGTAGAGGTCCCGGCACTAAGCGGGCTTAATTTTTCTGTTAAAAAAGGAGAATTTGTTGCGATCATGGGACCGTCCGGTTCGGGAAAGAGCACTGCGATGAACATGATCGGGTGTCTTGATGTGCCCACGAAGGGTCAGGTGTACCTGGACGGGAAAGATATTTCCCAGCTGAGCGAATCTGATCTTGCGCAGGTGCGTGGGAAAAAAATCGGTTTCATTTTTCAGCAGTTTAATCTTATTCCTACCCTCAGTGCGCTCGAAAATATCACTTTGCCTATGATTTTTCAGAATGTTTCCAAAGAAGAGAGAGTACAGAAAGCAAGAGAACTGCTCAAGCTCGTCGAACTGGATCAGCGTATGGATCATAAGCCAACAGAGTTATCCGGAGGGCAGCAGCAGAGAGTAGCGATTGCCCGATCATTGTGCAATGATCCGGACATACTGCTTGCTGATGAGCCTACCGGCAATCTGGATTCCAGCACCGGGCATAATGTGATGGATTTTCTCAAGAAATTGCACAAGGATGAGGGGAAAACTATTATTATGGTCACTCATGACGAGCATGTGGCACGCCATGCCGATCGCATGGAATGGCTCAAAGATGGTAAAATAATTAAATCTACAAAAAATAATAAAACGAGGTAAGCACCATGAAACAAACAGTTGTAATCGTAATGTCCCTTTTATTAGTAAGTATGGCCCATGGCCTGGTAACAGAGAGCATCGCAGGCACGGAGAAAATCCAGGTTACGCTTATCAACCAGGAACCGGATCCTGTTGCTCCCGGAAATATTGTTGATCTGCGATTTCGGATCGAGAATATAGGATCAGAGCCTGCTGAAAACGTGCAGGTAAAACTAGAGACAAAGTTCCCTTTCTCGGTTTATTGGTCTGAGGAAAAAGTAAAGAGCATTGGTACTATTGCAGGCGGCCAGCGTGATGAGATTGGGGTTCGTGAGAAGTTTCGGTTAAGTGTTGACCCTGATGCAACAGAGGGAAGTAATATCGTTGAATTCTGGTATAAAAGAGATAATGGTCCCTGGGTTAAGGCTGACGAATTTGAAATTGATGTACGATCCCGGGATGCTGTTCTTGCTATTAATGAAGTACAAACTGAACCTGAAAAGATTTTTCCCGGAACACTTACGAAAGTAACCTTTAAGCTGGAAAACCTTGCAGAGAGCATCTTAAAGGATGTAAAGCTTCGATTGGATGTGTATACTTCAGTCGTCACCACTTCTTCTATTCAGACTGTCGAGCTTCCGTTTACTCCTATTGGGTCCGGGAATGAGAAAACCATCAAGAGTATCGAGCCAAAGCAAAGCAAAGATATTACTTTTGATCTGTTCACTGATGCTGATGCTGCATCAAAAGTATACAAAGTTCCCTACACCCTGATATACGAAGACCAATTAGGCACAAATTTTACCCGGGAGGGAGTTGTCGGCCTCATTGTTGATGCGCAGCCGGAGCTTACGGTTAGCCTGGAAAATACTGAGATTCTTAGTGCAGGGCAGAAAGGAACAGTAAGCATACAATTTGTCAATAAGGGATTTAGTGATATTAAGTTCCTGGATGTAACGCTGGAAGAAACCTCTGATTTTGATGTGCTTTCAAACACTGAGGTGTATATTGGTAATCTGGACTCCGATGATTTTGAGACTGCTGATTATACCTTGCTTATGAATGGCAATGGGAAAGATCAGGTCTCCCTGCCTCTCACTTATACCTATCGGGATGCAAACGGACAGCTTTTTACGAAAACGTACGCTGCGAATCTTCCGCTTTATTCAGGCAATGAACTCAAAAAGAGAAGTAATGGCGGTGGAGGATCCCCTGTTGGACTTATTATCATTGTAGTGATTGTTGTCGTAGGTATTATCATCTACAGAAGGCGCAAGAAAAAAAATAAGCAATGATTCGGGACTATTTTTTTCTTGCATTTAATAGCCTGATCCATAAAAAAGTTCGATCATGGCTTACCTTGCTAGGAATACTGATAGGAGTGCTGGCCGTGGTTGCGTTGATCGGCCTTGGAGAGGGGCTGCGCACTGCTATTACCTCGCAGTTTGGTATCAGCTCCACTGAAGTACTCAGTGTTCAGGCAGGAGGATTGTCCGGTGCAGGACCTCCCGGAACCGGTGTAGTTAATAAGCTTACTGAAGATGATGTTGATGCTATCGAGAAACTGAGCACTGTCGAGGCTGCTATTCCGCGTATTATCCAGTCCGGGAAACTGGAATTTAATGATATTACGATTTTTGGTTTTGCAATGAGCATTCCAGATAAAGATAAGCGGGATATTGTGTATGAAATTCTTGATGTGGAGCCTGAGAGGGGCAGGATGCTCAAGGATGGGGATTCTAATAAAGTTGTTATGGGACATAACTTCATTGATGATAATCTCGGCCTGGGAAAGCCTGTCTTTCCGGGAAACACGGTGCTTATCCAGGACAAAAAATTCCAGGTTGTGGGAATTACCAAGAAGAAAGGAAGCTTCATTTTTGATAATGTAGTGCATATGCAGGAAGATGAGCTAAAAAATCTCTTTGATATTGATAAGCGTGTTGATGTCATCGCCGTAAAAGTAAAGAATAAGGATTTGATGGAACAGGCCCAGAAAGATGTTGAGCGGGTGATGAGAAAACAGCGGGACGTTAAGGAAGGAGAGGAGGATTTTGAAGTGCAGTCTCCGCAGCAGGCGCTTGCGGACCTGGATTCGATTTTAGTGGGTGTTCAGGCATTTATTGTTATCATCGCCAGTATTTCGATCATTATTGGGAGTATTGGCATTGCTAATACGATGTTTACCTCGGTTACCGAGCGCAGAAAGCAAATTGGCGTGATGAAATCCATTGGAGCGCGAAATGGAGACATTTTTTTTCTGTTTTTAATTGAAGCTGGGCTAATGGGACTTATCGGTGGGTTTTTAGGAACGGTGATAGGGACCGCTATTTCGTTTGTCGGAACGTTTGGGATTAATAGCTGGATTGGGTCGACAGTACTTCCACAGATTAATGTGGGACTTGTGTTTGGAGCGCTTTTTGGAAGCTTTGCTATTGGCGCAATATCCGGAGTGCTTCCTGCAATGAGTGCTGCGCGCCAGCACCCTGTAGAGTCATTAAGAGGATAGAACATGATTGAGATCATTAAATATTCGTTTAAGAACATCATGGCACGCAAGACAAGAAGTCTACTCACTATTCTCTCTATTTTCATTGGTATTTCCGCTATATTCATCTTTGCCAGTTTCGGTATCGGTCTGTATGCCTATGTTCAGGAAGTTGCGGAGAGTTCCGGGCTGGATAAATTCATGGTACAGGCTCAGGGAATGGGCGCTCCCGGCCTTGATGATACGTTTAAGCTTGAAGAGTCTGATCTGAAGGAAGTGGAGCGAACAAAGGGAGTCTCAGAAGTCACGGTATGGTACCTGAAGGCAGGGGAGATCGAGAAAGATAAGGCGAAGAAGTTTGTGTATGTTGCCGGAATCCTGCCTGAAAAAAAAGATATTCGCCTTGTTGAGGCAGTGATGGGTGTTGAGATCATTAAGGGAAGGAACCTGAAGAAAGGAGATTCAAAAAAGGCAGTTCTGGGATATAATTATTTGCTTGCTGATAAGATCTTTGAAGACCCTTATGTGCTCGGAGAGAAGATCAACATTAACGGGGAGCGATTTGAGATCGTGGGCTTTTATGATGCGATTGGCAATCCCAGTGATGATGCTAATGTTTATTTATTGGAAGAGGATATGCAAAATCTGTTTGGGGAGGATATTTCGTATTCGATTATCATGGGCCAGGTTATTGATGCTAATACGATAAATCAAGTGACTGAAAGAGTAGAAAAAAACCTTCGAAAAAACCGTGGCCTTGATGAAGGGGAAGAGGATTTTTTTGTCCAGTCGTTTGCTGATGCTTTTGAGACGTTTACTAATGTGATTAATATCGTGGTAGGGTTTATTTTCATCATTGTCGTTATTTCTGCAATCGTCGCTTCGGTGAATACGGCAAATACCATGGTTACCTCCGTGCTGGAGAGAATCAAGGAAATCGGTGTGATGAAATCCATGGGAGCAAGAAATTCAACAATTCAGGTCATCTTTCTTTTTGAATCAGGTATTCTTGGATTGATAGCCGGGCTTGTAGGTGTTGGAGTGGGATGGCTCTTTTCTTCTGCTGCAGGCCAGCTGCTCGATAACCTGGGCTGGGGATTTTTGTCGCCTGTGTTCTATTGGTGGCTCTTTGCGCTATGCATATCGCTTGCAGTTGTGGTTGGAGCAGTGTCGGGTATGTTCCCTGCGGTGTTTGCCTCTAAGCAGAAACCCGTGGATGCTTTGAGATATGAGTGAGTAAAGCTAGGAACGCAGTGACTATGCCTTACGTTACGAGTAGTAGAGTAAGGCCAGGAATGAAATGACTATGCTTTGCGGTATGAGTGATACAAGATTATGTATTTAGCAACAGATTCCCCTACCAAAGCTTTTTATAACGTTTCTTTGTCCCTGTAGTGATGAAAAGAGATCTTGGCAGCGGAAGTATTACAAAAAATCTGCTTTCCCTAGGCTGGCCTATGATGCTGGCCTTTTTCCTGCATACCGGCTTTAATATCATTGATGCGATGTTCGTTGGCCGCATTAGTTCACTTGCTCTTGCTGCAGTATCGCTTTCTTTTCCGGTCATGTTCGTGATGATTGCGCTAGGTATTGGAGTAGGGGTCGGTACGACTTCTCTGATTGCCAGGCGTTTTGGAGAGAAAAAAGAATCAGAGGCAAGCAATATTGCAGAACATGCGTATATGATTAGTATTATTCTTGCGGTATTTTTTACGTCTGTAGGTTTATTGTTTGGGAAACAGCTTTTTTCCTTTCTGACATCCAATGAGCAATTGATTGAACTTTCCCTGGATTATATGAATATCATATTCATGGGAAGTATTTTTACGTTCCTTATCTTTATTAGCAATAGTATTCTTCGCGGCGAGGGAGACATGAAGACTCCCATGAAAGTGATGATTATCGGGGCATTGCTTAATGTTGTGTTTGATCCTCTTCTCATCTTTGGGTGGTGGATCTTTCCTGAGCTAGGGGTAAAGGGTGCTGCCCTTGCAACAGTCCTCTCTGGTGCAATTGCCTGCATTATTGCCCTTGAGCATGTTTTTATGAATAAGTCCTCGTTTCGCATTAAACTGAGGGATTTTCATTATGATCCTCAAATCATAAAAGATATTTTCAGTGTCGGACTCCCTACTTTTCTTGCACAAGGTGCCGGAGCGCTTGCTTTGTTTTTCATGAATAAAATAGTAGGATTCTTTGGTCCCAGCGCTCTTGCAGTGTATGGAGCTGGATTTCGGCTTGATTCTGTTGCCTTCATGCCTGCGGTTGGAATTTCCACTGCATTGGTTACTATCGTGGGGTATAATGTCGGCGCGAAGAATTTTAAGAGAGCAGAGAAGACCGTGTGGGTTGCGCTAGGACTCTCTTTTCTGTTCATGCAAGTTATTGGACTACTTTTCTTTTTGTTTCCGACTACTTTTATTAGGCTTTTTAGTAGTGATCCGCAGGTATTGCGGCTAGGAGTGGACTATCTACGCATTGTTCCTCTGTGTTATGGTTTTATCGGCATGAATGTACTTATTGGATCTGCATTCCAGGGAGCAGGAAAAGGGTATCCTGCGTTCGTGCTTACGTTCTTGCGATTTTTTGTGATGGCGATTCCGCTCTCTCTCTTTTTTACCAGTGTTTTGCACTGGGGAATTAACAGCATCTGGTGGGCACTATTCATCAGTATGACAATCAGCGCTTTTATTTCTGTGCTCTGGTTTCGATCCGGAACCTGGAAAAAAGGAGCACGGCCTACTGAATAGATTTCAAGTATACATTCAACTTTTCAAGAATTCTTTTTTTAAGATTGTCATCAAAGGGGAGCTTGTTTACTTCTTCTTCGGCGTTTATCTTTGGATATTCAGTGAAGTTACTTTTGAATTCTGCATCAGCTTTTTCTACTGCCTCTATGATTTGTTTTGCTTGTGGAGAGTTGAATTTTTTGATGGCAGGAAATTTTGTCATGGCTTCTGCTCCTGCTTCTATGAGCTGAGTGTATTCGTCAAAATGTTCTGCCCATGATCCTGCGATGATTTTAAGGTGCGGAAATTCCTGCTTTGTTTTACTAATCCAGCCTGCATAATAATCAGAGCTCATTGGCTCTGTGTGCTCAAACTCTGTTCCTTTCACTGGTTTTAACCGATAGAAAGTCACCTGATCTATATGGTGCTTTTTGATGAAACTGCTTAGGTGCTCATAGTCGTCTTCTGTTTCTCCCACTCCTATAATAATGGTAATTGCTTTTTTTACATTATATTTATCACATAAGTCAAACATATCTTCAAACCATTTGAGTGGTTTTGAGGGGCAGATTTTATCCCGGATACCTGGTGCCAGGGTCTCTATCGATCCTGAGACTCCCTTGATATAGGGGAGGAGTTGCTTGAGAAGTGGCTCTTTTAATGCTCCAATGTTGAGCCAGACTTTTTCCCCATAGGTTGCTGAAATGTCTCTGATGAGTTCTACAAGATTAGGAACCTGATAGGATCCATACCCTGCTGAAATGAATTCAATTTTCCAATCCAGTATTTTGCAGAGTAATATTTCGGCTAAGATGGATTCCTTTTTCCTTTTTGCCATTAGGGGATCTTTGATCTTATCTTTTTGGGTAGACATGTAGCAAAAGGTGCAGTCACCTACGCTGCAGTACCAGGTGATGAACACTCCCCGCTCGAAGTAGATTTGTTTTTTTGTTTGGGTTATGGATTGTTGTTGCATTTTTTACTAATAGTGAAAAGCCCCTGGAGGGAGTTGCACCCCCGACCTGCGGCTTACGAAGCCGCCGCAATAGCTACTATGCTACAGAGGCATATATGGGCTGAAAGAATAAATATACTCTTAAAAAGCTTTACTTTAGGTTTGCTAATATCTCTTCCTTTTTAGGGAATTTCTTTTGGCATTCAAAGCAGATCGCGTGCCTTTTTCCTTTCTCATCTTTTACGTGAGTTCCCACTATCTTGCTAAGGAAGGTTTCCTGAATTTTGGATGAGCAGATTTCGCATTTCATGGTTTAGACTGAAAGAGGATAGCCTATATAAAGCTAATCTTTAAAAAAGCAGAATGATTCTGAGTACCTGTGCCAAGAGTGGCAGGAGCTAAAGAATAAAATGCCAAGAATAGCGGTAGTGGATAGGGAACGGTTCGAATCGAGCTTTTTCGAAAACCTCGGAAAAGAGCAGGACGAACGCTACGCTAGTCCTGCGAGTGGGATATAAAAATGCCAAGAATAGCAGTAGTGGACAGAGAACGGTTCAATCCGGAAAACAGTCAGCTCATGATGGATTTATGTCCAGTTAATCGGGCAGGTACTGAGTGCATCAGTATTGCAGAGGACAAAAAAATTGCCATTGATGAGAAGACCTGCATAGGGTGCGGAATATGCGTTAACCGTGACCCTGCAAAATCTATTACTATCCTCAATCTTCCTGATGAGCTTGCCTCGCAGCCGATTCATCGCTATGGCCAAAATGGGTTTCATTTGTATAATCTTCCTGTTCCCCAATTTGGAAAAGTAGTTGGCCTTCTGGGAAGAAATGGTATAGGTAAGTCTACTGCTTTAAAGGTGCTTTCCGGTCAATTGAGTGCAAATCTTGGTGATGTGGAGAAGGAAGCAACACCTGATGACCTCATTGCATTCTTCAAAGGAAAGGAAGCACAGGCTTTTTTTGAACAACTTAAAGCGGGTAATATTACCGTAAGCTATAAACCACAGCAGGTTGATTTGATCCCTAAGTCTGTTTCCGGTTTGGTAAAGGATGTTCTTATGAAAGTCGACGAGCGCGGTGCGATGGATTCGGTTGTTAAGGAGCTGGAGATTGAGAATATCTTAGATAATGATATCAGTAACATTTCCGGCGGAGAATTGCAGCGCGTAGCGATTGCGGCCTGCGTTCTGAAAAAAGCAAATGTGTATTTTTTTGATGAGCCCAGTAGTTTTCTGGACATTAAGCAGCGCATTAAGATCAGCAAATTCATCAGAAACCTTGCCGATGAGCATACTGCTGTTATGGTAGTGGAGCACGATTTGATTATTCTGGATTATATGACAGATATTACTCATATTATGTATGGGAAAGAAGGAGTGTATGGTATTGTGTCCAGTGTGAAGACGACAAGAAATGCTATCAATACGTATCTTTCAGGATATTTGCGCGAAGAAAACATGCGCTTCAGAGACAAGCCTATTCAATTTATCGAGAAAACTGAGGAGAGAAAGGCCGCCGGCGAGCTGCAGGTGAGCTGGAAAGGAATTGGTGCAACGCTTGGCAAGTTCAAGCTTGATGCTAAGGATGGCGAGATTCATAAGGATGACGTCATCGGTATTCTTGGTGAAAACGGAATTGGTAAGACCAGTTTTGTGAAGCTTCTTGCTGGCGTGGACAAGCCTGAGAAAGGTGAAGTTGATGAGAACATTACGGTCAGTTATAAGCCGCAGTATATTGATACGGATTCCGAGCTTACGGTTGCTGAAGTTTTAGTGGATGCTATTTCAAAATACAGTACTACGTTAATTGCTCCTCTTCAATTGGAGCCGTTGTTTGAACGTAAGATCAAGGAGTTATCTGGTGGTGAGCTCCAACGAGTTGCCATCGCCCGCTGTTTATCCCAGAAAGCAGGACTATACCTTATGGATGAGCCTTCCGCATATCTTGATGTCGAGCAGCGGCTCTCTGTTTCGAAATTGATAGGAGATATTATTCGCGAGCGAGGAGCAAGCTCCCTGATTGTCGATCATGATTTGCTTTTTTTAGATTATTTGAGCGAGAAACTGATGGTGTTTGAAGGAAAGCCTGCGATCAATGGAACTGCAGTTGGCCCGCTGGAGATGGCTGAAGGGATGAATATGTTTCTTGATGATCTGAAAATTACGTTTAGGCGGGACCCTGATTCTCACCGGCCTCGAATCAATAAAGAAGACTCTGTAAAAGATAGAGAACAGAAAAAAGCCGGTAAGCTCTATTATTCTTAGGGTAACTGTGTTACAGAAGGCAGAGTATCCCAAAATCCTTATAAAGGAATTCTCTCTTCATTTACTTATGTGTGGAATAGTTGGAATGATTTCCTATCGCAAGGTGAGTTCGCTTCTTTTAGAGGCTATTAAGAAGCTCGAATACCGTGGGTATGATTCGGTTGGCATGGCTTGTCTTCATGAAGGAAGCCTTGAAATTCGAAAAGATATTGGCAAAATTGCAGATGTTGATTCAAAAGTTGATTTTACTTCTATGGAGGGAACCTCTGGCCTTGCTCATTCCCGGTGGAGCACGCATGGTGCTGCCACAAAGATTAATGCTCACCCTCATAGCAATATGGAGAAGAGTATTTCTTTAGTGCATAATGGAATTATTGAGAATCATCACGAACTTCGTGAGATGCTGGTGAAGAAAGGATACCAGTTTTCTTCTCAGACAGACACTGAAGTGATTGTTCATCTGATCGATTCTTATTATAGGGGAGACCTCAGAGAAGCGGTATCTCTTGCTTTAAAAAAAATTGACGGATCGTATTCTATTGGTCTGCTCTGCAGCCAGCATCCTGATATATTAATTGCTGCAAGAAAAGATAGTCCCCTGATTATTGGTATTGGGAAAAAAGAGAATTTCATAGCGTCTGATGTTCCCGCGATTTTATCATATACAAAGAAGGTTATCTATCTTGAGAATGAAGAGATTGCTGTGGTAAAGCGGGATAGTGCTCAGGTATTTGATCTGGATGGAAAGGAGAGGAAAAAGGAAGTTCACATGATAAAATGGAGTACTGAAAAGGCCGAGAAGAGAGGATACGATCATTTCATGCTTAAAGAGATTTATGAGCAGCCTGATGTCATCTCTGAGACTGTCGAGGGAAGAATCGGGGATGAGAGCATTGATCTTAGTTCCGAGATGAAGATGAGTGCTGCTGATATTAAAGGCATTAAGAGAATCATCATCGTTGCCTGTGGAACCAGCTGGCATGCTGGATTAATCGGAGAGTTCATGATTGAGGAGCTTGCAAAGATTCCTGTTGAAGTAGAGTATGCCTCAGAGTTTCGATACAGAGATCCTATTTTAGAGAGGGAGACCCTTGTGGTTGCTATTTCCCAAAGCGGAGAGACTGCTGACACTTTAGCTGCTATTCGAGAAGCCAAAAAGAAAAAGGCGAAGATCCTCAGTATTGTGAATGTAGTGGGATCGTCTATTGCCCGGGAATCTGATATGGTTTTGTATACGAAAGCTGGTCCTGAGATCGGTGTTGCTTCTACTAAAGCATTTACTTCGCAGTTAGTTGTTCTGTATTTGATGACGGTGTATATTGGTGCAGTCAATGGAAGCATTGTTACAGATCAGGTAAAGAATAGAGTTCGGGATATTCGGTTAATTCCCATGCAGATTCGCAGTATCCTTGAAGAAGCCGATCATGTCGAGCTTCATGCTAAGAAGTTTTTTACGAAAGAGAACGCATTATATTTGGGAAGAGGTATTAACTACCCTATTGCTCTTGAAGGTGCTCTCAAACTAAAAGAAGTGAGTTATATTCATGCAGAAGGCTATCCTGCCGCAGAAATGAAGCACGGGCCTATTGCACTGATTGACAAGAATATGCCTGTTGTCGTTGTTGCAACACAGGATAATCGAACCTATAAGAAAGTATTGAGCAATATTCAGGAAGTGAAAGCACGCGGCGGCGTTGTTATTGCGATCGAAACAAAAGGCGATACCGAAACAAAGAAGTATGTGGATCATAATATTTATGTTCCCAAAAATTCGTATATACTCAGTCCTTTGCTTGCTTCGATACCTTTACAGCTCTTTGCGTACTATATTGCATTGCTTCGAAAGCATGATCCTGATATGCCAAAGAATCTTGCGAAATCGGTTACGGTAGAGTAGAGGAGTAATTCGTATAAAATGAATATCAGAAAAGCAGCCCAAGAAGATGCTAAGGAAATTGGAACTGTCCTGAAAGAGAGTTACAATATTGACACTGTTGAGGAAGGCTCTTCGGTTTTTTTGAGTGAGCTGAAGAAAGAGATTCACTATATTGTTGCTGAGGAAGATGAAAAAATAATTGGTTTGGCTACCTGGTACATGCATGGTTTGACTAAGCATGGGCTTGCTGAGCTTGATCGTATTGCGGTACTGCCTGATTTTCGTGGGAAGGGTGTTTCTAAAGTATTATTTGATGCCTTGCTCTCAGATGCGAAGAAAGTGTATGAGGGTGATGGGAAGAAATTGCGTAAATTGTATCTGCTTACTCATGCTTCGAATGATCGGGCGCATGCATTTTATGAAAAGCTTGGCATGAAGCACGAGACCACGCTCAAGAATCATTATTATAAGGATGAGGATGAGTGGGTGTATAGTATTTTTGTGTAGAGTCTTCTACTTTATTTTTCTTACAAAGGAGAGAAACCCTGAATGGCCTATCTGCTGAGAGCGTGGGCGCACTTTTCTCTCGTTTATTTCCCATTGGCGTTCTATAATTTCAATAGTTTCCAGGTAAAGAAATTCATCTTCCTTTTTTATTGCTGCTACAAAGTCCATGACTTGCGGGATTGTTGGCGAGTAGGATACGACGAATCCTCCGCTTTTGAGTGCTTTTTTTGCCGGCTCGATTGCGTCCCACGGGGAAGGAAGGTCTAAGGTTATGAGATCAACATTTTTTTCATCGATTCCTTTTGTTATGTCTTTATTTTTGATAGAGATATTTTTTAGTCCCAGTTTTTCGATGTTCTTCTTGACCAGTTTATAGAAATCTTCACGAATTTCATAGGTTGTTACCTGTTTTGTGATGTTTGCAAGCATCAGTGAGAGGGAGCCGGAGCCTGCCCCAGCATCAACTATTTTTGAGTTCTTTCCTATTCCTGTTTTTGTGATAATAGTACCAATGTCTTTGAGGGGGATAACCTGGGCTGATCGCTGGATTTTTTCATGCTGATCGATGAAGGAAGGGTCAATAACTGAGAATTCTTTGTTCGTGTTTGTGATTGCCTTGGATTTCCTGAGATCTTCTGCTTTGACGACACCGAACTGGCAGTGATAATCCTTAGCGCTGTCCCTCACAGAGAATTTTTTTCCATCTTTCGTATAGAGGATTTTGTCAATCATATGATTGAGATCGTATTTTTGTATATATATCTTTGTAATTCCGACACTTTTAAAAAACAAGTAAGAATCTTATAGAGTAAGGCCCTATAGCCCAGTCTGGATAAGGCGACTATGGGATGCATTGCATCTTATCGCTAGAGCCTTCTAAGCTGAGAAGTTTAGGAAGTTATCCTGACTTCGCTGAATAGATCCTGGGTTCGAATCCCAGTAGGGCCATTCTTTCCTTCTAATTGCCTCAAGGCAGCCAAGTCTTTTGATCCTTAATCTTCTGTGGAAGATATTTCTCAACTACAAAGTTGAGTCCCCACTTAGCTAATGCCTGCTGCTCTGCCCTTACTTTCATGGTTGCCATTTGCTTCATGGCTTTTTGCCAGGGCTTGTGGTGAATCATGAATGGATCATTCTTGACCGCATCCTTGATACGCTTAATGTCCACATCCTTCAGAGGATGGGTCGGGAGCTTGTAGTCAATGATATCCTGCGGTGTGACTCCAATAAACTTTGCGTTGGGAACACAAAAGAACTCATTGATATGTGCTGCATTTCCTGATCCTACCTTGAGCGTTCTATAGATATTTGCGAATCCATAGGGATCACCGTCAGTGAATACATAGACCGGTAGCTTCATCTCGTCACTGAGTTTTCGGATAAATCGCCTGCATGCCCTGGTTGGCACTCCGCCCAGACTGATAAGAATGCAATTTGCTTTTTTCCAGTAATTATGCTTTACCAGCCTTTGAAACATACCCGCGGTTTCAATGGCAAGAATGAATTTTGCATTGGTTTGGAATTTAAGCTCTTCTACAGAGCTAGGTATGGAATATGCTCCTGATCCAAACTTGGTGCAATCAATCTTGATTTCTTTTCCTGTTTCCGGATCCTTGTCGATAACGATTAGTTTTCCTGCAATGTCTCCCCCTTTTTCTTCAGGAATGAAGCCAATCTGCTCACGGTTGACCTGAATCATTGCCTCAACATCATCCATGACGGTATCGGACTCCGGCTGGGAATCGAATCGTGCATCTCCCCAGTTCTTGCTCACATAGTATGCTTCTCTCTTGGTTGCAATATCATCGGTATCTACTAACTCTTTTGAGAGTCCCATCATTCTGAGAGTCTGGGCAAAGGTTTTCACCGAAGAGGCAGTCAGTGTTCGCTCCTTCATTTTTCCGGTGAGTTCGAAGTATCCGTCCTTAGGATCATACTTTACGTTAGATAAGGCCCTGAGAGGCATATCAACGGTGGGCTGTTTTTTCTTGAGAATGGATTTATAGATATTGTCAGCAATAGTTTTGATGCCATCCACAGCGCCTTGTCGTTTCTTTTTTGCAGCCATTTTATTTGTCCTCCGTCAGCTTCTGCTGCTTGTCCGATTGTTCCTTTGGTTCAGATTTGGATTTGGATTTCTTTTCCTTGGTTTTTTCCTGCTTTTCTTCTTTGCTTTCTGATTCGCCTGATTCTTCCTCTCCTTTTTCGTCTTTTCCGATAGCAGCAAGCTCTGGATCGTAATCGGGATTGTCAACCCCGATTTTCTCGAGCTCTCCTCCTCTGCTGGACTGCAAAATTATGTGAAGATGCTCTTTTATTTTCTCTTCATCTTTTACTCCCAGGATTTCCTTTAATGATTCTACAATGTGCGGAATAAAAATCTGGATGTAATCGCGTTTTTTGGATTCTGCAAGGATTCTTTTCTTTTTTCCTACGTAGGACATTAATTTTCTTCCTACTTCCTGCAGGGCAAGCTTGATTTCCTTGATAATTTCCGGATAGTGTGCCAAAGCCTCCTTACTCTCTGAGGTAAAGGGAACCCATACCGATGCGATACTGATAACAACGGTAGCAGGCCCTACCGGTAGAGCACCTTTGCTTTGATTTAATCCGTAATTTCGCCAGGTTGTTGAGAGCATGGATTTTGTGGTTGCGCATGCGCCCTGCTGATAGAGCAGAGGAACCCTGTTTGCATATCGCAGCAGTCGAATAGTGCCATCTGCAGGCTGCTCTCCACCATAGGCAATACCTGCCTCGACGATGAAAGGATTTCCCCGATAGACTGATGGCGGCCTTGTGGTAGTGCAGTAAAATTCTGCGTTGATCTCTTTTCTGAGGCCTTTTTCCAGTAGATCTGCTCCAATCGGCGAGATGCAGTCTGTGGGAGGTGCAATGATTTTGGTTTTCTTTATTCCCTCTACGAGCTGTTCTACCATCTCTCTGGTCATGGCTGCTGGCTTGGTGTTTGAAAGCAGGGCAGCATTTTCGCAGACTTGCTTTGCTGTTCCCGAGCCTACCCTTGAGAATTCATTGGTAAGAAAGGACTGCAATGTTTTGTTCTCAGTAAATTTAAGCATTCTTTGGAGAACCCCGAGTTCTACTCCGTAAGGGTGCGGCTTGATTTCTACAGGCTTTGGAGGATGCTTATCCGTTACCCTCGTAAAGACGAACTGTTCTGCTTTCGGGTTCGTATAGATAATGGTTACATGGGGATTGACAATTGCCGTTTCTTTGAGGTACTCATCAATCGATTGAGAGCCCTGCTGATAAGACCCTTCTAATTCCAGCTCGATCTTTGTTCCGTGATCCTTTTTCCATTCCTTGTCTGTTTCTTTAAGAATATCCGGCTTGTTTTTAGTAGTGTCTATGTGCAACTCATAGTAGTGGGCTGGCTCATTGGGATGAATCTTAGAGGTGATCCTTGCCGGCTTTCCGGTGGTGAGCTGCGCATACATTGCTGCTGCAGAGATACCGATTCCCTGTTGTCCTCTGGTTTGAGAGAGCTTGAAGAATTTGCTTCCGTATAATAGTTTTGCAAAAATCTTTGGGACCTGGGATTTAATGATTCCCGGCCCGTTGTCTTCAATGGATACCTTGAAGCGATCATTTCCTAAGTCTACAATGTCTACCACAATTTCCGGCAGAATATCTGCTTCTTCACAGGCATCCAGGCTATTGTCCACTGCTTCTTTGATCGTGGTCATGAGTGACTTTCTTTTATTGTCAAAACCAAGCAAGTGCCGATTTCGTGCAAAAAATTCTGCAACGCCGATGTCTCTATGTTTTTTTGCTAATTGATGTGCTTTTGTTGAACTCTCTTTAGCCATGTTATTCTTCACCTTTCAACTCTTTTATTTTCATTGCTCTTCTTCGTTTTTCCAGCCATTTGTAGACTGATGAGTGTGTGGATCCCTCAATAATCATTTCTACTGCTTTTCTGGCAATACCTACGTTTTCTGTCTCTCCAATGATAGCGACGGTTTTTCCGTATACGGAAAGATAGGTTTCGGTGAGATCTTCAATGATTTTTCTCGTTTTTCCTTCTTTTCCGATAATTCTTCCCTTAACTCTTAACTGTGAATTTTTTGATTTTCCTATTTCATCAGTTAAACTGATCAATTCGAAGGAATAGTCTACTTTTAGTAAGAGGGTAGCGATTTCCGGGTTGAATCCCCTGCCGACTGCGGTGATGACTTCTTTTGCCGTATAGATGCCTAGTCCATCCTCTCCCTGGATGGTGATATCTCCCTCGTGAGAATCTATTTCGAGAACCGTTTTCGTCGCAGTTTCTATTTCTTTTTTGGTTTCTCCTGCTTTTCCAATGAGTACTGCGATTCTCTCTTTTGGAATTTTTAACTCGTATTGCAGCTCTTCCATGTTTTTTTGAAACTTTGGTTTTGTTTTTATAAGTTATTATTTGCTGTGCATTGTTTTAGCAACAATAATGAGGGTAGACGCTCAAGCTTTGCTTGAGCTATGGCTTACCCCGACGGGGGCTGAATTTGCTAAAGTAAATTCAACTTCGCCCGAGCGAAGTTGCCCCTAAGCCATCTACGTCATTGTTGCTAGATGCCTACGCCATTGTTTTGCTAATGGTATTTATTATTTCATAATATATTCCTTAACTTCTTTGAGATCCTTTTTAAGTCCTATCTTCTTGAAAAACTGAATACAGTTTTTAATGTCTCGCTCAAGGAACTCATCTGATCTTGAGATTGACGTAGGAGAGCATTGTGAAAAGTCGATAAACACCGGATGCTCGTTGTGATTGAGAATGTTGAAGGGTGAGAGGTCTGCGTGAACAAGGCCTGCTTTGTAGAGTTTCTTGATATAGTCCATTGTTTCCTGAAAGAATTTTTCGGGATTTTTTGGGGGACTGTCCTTGAGCTTTGGAGCAGCTGCTGCCTCACCAATATGCTCCATTAAAAGAATGTTATTGGTGAAATGCAGGGGTGTGGGGACGTTGATTTGTGCCTGGCGCGCTTTCAGCAGGTTTCGGAATTCTCTTTGTACCCAGGCAAAGATGATTTTTCGCTTTTTTCCTTTTAGATGAACATATCTTGGGTCTTCTTTGATGTAATCATACATTTTGTTGAAATCGCACGTCTCCAGGCGATAGATCTTTACCATTATCTTTCCTTCTTCTGTTTTAGCAGAGAATACATTTGCTTCTTTGCCGATTGAGATGGGTGATTCCAACCCGAGAAACTGGCCCTGGGAGATTAATCTAAAGAGATTACGATTGGTAAACTCATCAAATACGTTATGCATCGTCTTGAATTTTTCCCTGGTTTTTTTTGCCATTGGGTTTGCTAAGTGATGCGGAGTTTATAAAACTGCGTGAGATTTTGTCAAGGACTTATGGGTTCTTGAACACTACTCATATCGCCAGCTACTGAGCTGGCGACATTCTTAGTATTAACTACTCTGGAATAGTTATAAAATCAAAACCTTTAAATAGTCCGTTATCTTTCTGATAATTCACCTCTTTTTCCCTAGCGAGGCTTCTTCGGAGGTCTTGCCAGGGTTTTTTCCTATCGTTTTTCTGGCTTTATTGCAGTAAACCAATATCTTTTTAAATTTGAAATGTATCCTTTTATTTAGCATATTAGTAGACAAATAATACTTATATGGGCTTAAAAAGGCCTATTTTGCCTTAAATTTAGATTATATTTGCAAAATACGGCCCGTCACGAGAGTACTCAATGGAACCACGCTAAAATCTCCGAAAGGGGACGTTTAAGCTTCTGCTTGAATGGCAACGTGATGAGCTTGGGAGTTAGTGCTGCGGGCCTCAATTTATTTTAGAGCAATGTGGGATTGCACCAAATCATATTTATTATTCATGTGTAATGAGGGATTTTTCCTCTTAGTATTAAAGTACAGTGCGGGTGTGCACTAGGTCCTACTTGTTCTGAATGCCCTATAAGGAAATTGTTTGTCTTATACTGAAAGCATCGTTGGAGATGTTTTCAGCAACAACAGAAAACTGGAGGAAAGAAAAATGGGAAAAATAAGCCCCGTATCCGCAAAATATATTGTTCATGCAAACATCACGATTGAGGGAGTCGTAGATCGACCTGATGTCATTGGAGCTATTTTTGGCCAGACTGAGGGACTCCTTGGCGCTGACCTTGAGCTTCGAGAGCTTCAGAGAAGTGGAAGAATCGGAAGAATTGAAGTACTGACAGACACTAAAAGTGGTAAGACTGCAGGAAAAATCCTGATTCCGTCTTCACTGGACAAGGCTGAGACTGCAATTATTGCCGCTGCCCTTGAGATTATTCAAAGGATCGGCCCTTGCAATGCAAAGATTGTCATTGAGAAGATTGAAGATGTACGAATCAGTAAGAGAAAATTCGTTATTGATCGGGCAAAGGTACTCCTGAGAGAGTTGATGGATAAGTCCATTCCAGATTCACAGGAGCTTGCAGATGAGGTTGCGTATTCTGTTCGTGTAATGGAGATTACCGAGTATGGGAAAGAGCGACTTCCTGCCGGACCACAGGTTGATGAATCTGATGAGATTATGGTTGTAGAGGGAAGAGCTGATGTGATCAATCTTTTGAAGCATGGGTTCAAGAATGCTATTGCCATGAATGGAACGAACATGCCTGAGACTATCGCTCAGCTAAGTAAGACAAAAACGGTTACTTTGTTTGTTGATGGTGATAGAGGAGGAAACCTTATCATTAAGGAAGTCACCGAGAGAGCAGAGATTGATTTTGTCTGCCGGGCACCTGATGGAAAAGAGGTCGAGGAAATTACTAAGAAAGAAATTCATAACTCGATTCGATCCAAGATGTCCGCTGAGCAAGCAAAACTGGAGCTTGCAAGCAAGACAGAGTCTGATAATGCCAGGCCATCGCGATCTCAGCAGAATAATTCTAATGCTAGCCGTGGAAACAGATACCAGCAAAACAGCGGGCAGTCACAGCAGCGATCTTCAGGATCACCGCGCTTTGCCCGTAAAGTGGAAATGAAGAATGAAGAGAAGAAAGTTTTTTCTCGCATGCTTGAAAACCTTGTTGGTACCCGTGGAGCTCAGGTGCTGGATAATAAACTCAATGTGCTTGGAAAGGTTCCAATCACTGAACTGGAGTCCAGCATGAAAAGCCTCGGCAAAGGAATCTATGCAATCGTTTTTGATGGCATCATCGAGAGTAACCTTGCCAAAGCAGCTGAGCGCTCAGAAGTCAAGTTCCTGATTGGTATGGACAGCAAAGTCAAGCCAAACGAGAGCAAGATCGGTATCTTTACGGTTAATCAGTTGTAATTTTATTTATTTTTAATTTGTTTAACTATTTTCTTGAATTCATTAATATATTTTGGAACCAATGTCTTAACATCTTCAGTATATCGTTCTGAATTGTTTCTTAATTCAGCAATTATCTCATCAGGATAATAAATTTCAATTCCGGAAGTTTCACCATCTTTAAATTTTACAGGCCCATCAAAAACTCCTATAAATACTGTCGTTATTTGTGGAAATTCTGAGAAGGTACCATTCTTATACTTGTACTTTGCAATGAATCCATTAAGGGTTTCGATTTTTTTGAATATCCCAACTATTTTCAGATTTGTCTCAGATAGAGAAGTAACAAACTCAGAATCTGTTAGAGCAGCTGCCGGGAATCCTAGCTCCTCTGCTGCTTCCCTAAGAACGGTAAACTCAGAGGATTCAGTCCCCCTTATGTGGCCCCCTATTGTTTTATCGTAGAGAAGGGTGTTTTCTTTCTTTAACTTACTTCTTTTTGCTAAGTATATTCCACCATTGGCATTCATTAAGAAAAGCCTAATGGTATGCACTTGCCTCGTAACTTTTCCTGTTTTCTTGTACTCTTTTCTAATTTCGTCGTAGAATTGAGACCTGCTCTGCATGCCTAGTAGTTTACCAGATAAGTCAAAGACCTGTACTTTCTCGCCAGTTATTTCATCTTCATTTGTCATAACACTCTCAGAAAACTAAAATCAATAAAAAACTTTCTCTACACAAGCCTAACTAAAGATATTAGCACGCATTAACCTGACAATACACACTTTCTAACAAATCAACAGAGAGCGAACCGCCCTTTTTGTACTGGTTATTGATAATATACACTGGTACCGTGTTGATGCCAAAAGAAGATGCTGCTTTCAGATCTGACTCTAACAATTTTTCTGCAGGACCCTGCATGCAGGAGGTGATTTGATCTTCGGTTATCGACTGCTCAGCTAAGCATTCCTGCGCGCTTTTTTGCAATCTGCAGGTACTATATGATAGCAAGTTTGCCCGGGTGTTTTCCCGCACGCAAACCTGGCGAAGAATTTCCTCATCGGAGGCCTGCTTCGTCACGTACCTCAAACTGACATCCATCTGTTTTTTACTTGCTAGTGCATTAAGGTTTTCTACTGCTTTCTTTGAGGAAGGAAGGGAAGGGTCAAAATAGAGTTCAATCATGTTTGGTTTTCGGATATTGGAGAAGAAATAGGGTGATCCTGAGGCGATTTGCTTTACCACATACAGGTCTCCATTTGGGATAAGAATGGAATTGGTCTTTTCGAACCGGACAGTATTCTCTACTTCTTTTCCCACTATATACGCTGGAAGTACATCAATATCAAGACGCTCAATATACCCTTGAGCTTCAGCAGAGAAGCGATCGATTAAGGAATATTTTGCGCCGGGATACAGCTGCTTTAGCGTATTCTGCATCCGTGATGTATCACAAAGAGGACAGTTTTCATCATCAATAATGATGATGTCAACTACTGATGCTGCGGTAAAACTGCAGGAAGCTTCTTTTGATGCAGGGTTAAGACAGGTTCCCACGCTGCCTTCTCTTTGGCAATCCAGGTCTGTTTCGCAGACAGGAATAAATTCTTCCTGCTGGAGCTTATCTAATGGAGTTTGCTCTATTTGTGGCAGTGTCTGTGACGGCCAGAAGATAACAAGTAAGAGAATTACTGCAATACCAAGCAATACATAGATTTTCTTTGATGAGAGAATATTGTTTCCGTACGTTTCCAGCCGAATCTTTTCCGTGTCAGCTTTGTCGTCTTCTTGGTCTTTGACTGATGCCGACACCTGCGGTGTAAACGATTGCTCTTGAGGTGCTGCTGTCTGAGGCGGTGGAGAGACCTGCTCAATAATGTCATGGGCTGAGAGCTTTTCTTTTGGCTGGTAGTCGTCTTCGCTTTCTTTTTCTTTAGCGAGCTTGTCTTCAACCCTTGTCTTTGCTACCTGGTATTCACTCTGAGTAATTATTCCGGACTTAAAGCTGTCTTCTATGAAGGCTAATTCTTTAAGCAGTTTCTCTCGATCTTGGCTCATTTTGTAAGTTCGTCAAGTATGGCTCTTATGTCACTCTCTTGTGCGTCTGCTCCTGAGCCTACATATTGGCAACCGAAAACATAGAACGGAACAGATCCATGGGGATTGTATTGCTTTAAGACGTTAAATTCTTCTTTTGAGATCGTTGTTTCAACCGATGCTGTCACAAGATCATCTCCTGTATCAAGCTCCAGTTCCTTTACTATAACATCATATCCGGAAACTGCCTCATAGAACTGTGCTTGTGACTGACTGCACTTTTCGCAGTTTGATGAGACATACCTTCTGATGATGGGTTTTTCGTCCTGCATGCAGAGTGCATCTGAAGTCATAGTAAATTTTTCTGATTTGGCAGCTTGCTTTGCTTGCTGTTCAACTGGAGCAGATTCTTTTTGCATGCTGTCTTCTCCTGAGCTATGGTCTTCATCGTAGCCCATGTCATCATGATCCATCGTATCCAACTCTGCCTCATGCATATCAGGCTCGCTACTACTACTATCCATACCGTCTTGCTCTTCTCCTACGATCTGAATGTCTGCCTGCTCCCTGAGCTGTTTGACATAGACCTCAATAGCTATGGCCTGCTGATCACTGATAAGCGCTTCACGAATGTTTTGCTTGATTTCTGCATACGCAATCGTATCAGGGAGTCGCTGAATGATATGAAATCCAAACTGAGTCTGCACCGGCTCTGAGATTTCATCTTCTTTCAATGAGAAGGCTACGTCTTCAAATTCTCCTACCATCTGGCCCCTGCCGAAAAATCCAAGATTTCCTGAGTTTGATGAGACTGAAGGATCAATGGAGTTCTGCAGTGCAAGTTGTTCAAAGTTTGCTCCTGCGTCAAGAAGCTCTTTTATCTCGTCTGCTTTCTCTGCTGTTTGTAATAGAATATGCCGGGCCCTTACCTGGCCTTGCGGAGCATTAAATGCCTGCTCATTTTGATTGTAGTATGCAAGCATTTCTGATTCCTGCACTTCGATAGATGCTACTGCCTGCTCGAATAATTGATCGACCTGCAGGCTTTCACCAAGCTGAGCTTTTACTTTTTCCAAAGTGAGATTTTGCTGTGCGATAAGCTCTAGCAACTGCTCTTCTGATTGAAACTGCACTTTTAATTGCTCATATTGTAGTTCGATTTCCTGAGGTGTAGGATTGATTCCCTGGCTTGCTGCTTGCTGCAGAAGAACTTTCTTAGTTATCAGTTGATCCAAGAAATCCTCTTTTGTAGTAAGGACTTTGTATTGGTCCGGGAGCCTTGCAAATTCGGTATCAAGCTCTGCCTGAGTGATCGCCTCTCCGTTTACATAGACTAGTTCAACAGACTCCTGGTGCTGTGGTGCTGGATTTTGCTGCGAAAAATAGTATCCCGCAGCTGCAACAACGATTACTGCAATAGCGATCGTAATGATTTGTGAATTATTCTTTGATTTTTTTTTCTTTTTTGCCAATTTTGAAACCTCCTCAGATTACTATAGTAGCAGGTAGTGATTGATAGTATACATTATTTTATAATCATCCCCTTTGCTCTTTGAAATAAACATCATTAATAAATGTTTCTATAGTGTACTACTCCAGAATGGTTTCTAATACTGGTTCTGCCATAACAACTTATTTATACCTCTCTTTGCCCTGTTTTTGCATGTATGATATTATCATTGGCCGAAGTGAAGAAGACAAAAAGAGGCTTGGTTCTGAAGGAACAATTTTTGTTGGGAAGCATTATGTGAAGATGGGGCAGACAACGTCTCTTTCTAATCAAATCTATATGGATGTTTCTACAAGCCACGTGGTTTTTATTTGCGGAAAACGTGGCAGCGGAAAATCTTACACTATGGGAGTCATAGCCGAAGGCATGAGTGATCTTCCGTCAGAGGTGAAGAATAATATTTCCGTGGTCATGCTGGATACGATGGGGATTTACTGGACCATGAAGTATCCCAACAAAAAAGATGAGGGCCTGCTCAAGGAGTGGGACCTTGAGCCAAAGGGGCTGGATGTTCATATTTATACCCCAAAAGGGTATCATCAAAAATACAAGGATGAAGGAATTCCTTCTGATTTTCCGTTTTCTATTAAGCCCAGCGAGCTCTCAGCCAGTGATTGGTGCATGAGTTTTGAGATTGCATTGAATTCTGATATGGGCGTGATGATTGAGCGTGTTATTAATGATATGCAGGAGCAGAAATCAGATTATGCCATTAAAGAAATTATTGAGAAGATTTCCGCAGAAGAGGGTGATGCTGCAACGAAAGAGGCTATCAAGAATAGGTTTTTAGCTGCGCAGAAATGGGGGCTTTTTGATAAAGAAGGCACTCCGATCCATGATATTATTCAAGGAGGCCAGGTTTCGGTTCTTGACGTGAGCTGTTATGCAACGATTCCTGGCGCGAGCGGTATTCGCGCCCTGGTGATTGGCTTGGTGAGCCAGAAATTATTTTTGGATCGCATGGTGGCTCGTAAGAAAGAGGAGCATGATTCTATCAAAACAGGAACCAGCCTGCTTGGTGGTGAGGAAGAGAAGCAGGAAGATCCGTTAGTGTGGCTTGTTATTGATGAGGCTCACGAATTTTTGCCGAATAAGGGAGAGACAACCGCCACAAAGCCGTTGGTTACGATTCTGCGTGAAGGACGGCAGCCGGGTATTTCTTTGGTCCTAGCGACTCAGCAGCCTGGAAAAATCCATACGGATGTGATGACGCAGTCTGATATTGTGATTTCTCATCGCATTACTGCGAATATGGATGTGCAGGCTTTAGGAATGCTGATGCAAAGTTATATGCGGGAGGGGCTGGATAAGCAACTGAATAATTTGCCCGGCTCTAAGGGAGCTGCGATTATTTTTGATGATAATAATGAAAAAATGTATCCCATGCGCATGCGGCCCCGGTTAACCTGGCATGGCGGCTCGAGCCCGGTTGCTTTGAAGGAGAAGAAAGAGATGTTTGATTTTTGACTATTATTATAACGTTCTTCGCAATTTATTTATACCTCTAAAGCATTTCTCTTATCATGGCCTTTTCAAAATCATTTCCGCGGACCGTGAAGGGATCTACGTATCCGGTATGGGAAGAGGTTTTTCTGAGTGCTGATGAGGAACTCACTGAAGAGAAGAATGCCAGGGAAGAGAATAACCGGCTTATGAGTGAGTGCATAGAAGATGCAAAAAGAATCTCATCTGAGAAGCAATTAAAAGATTTTCAAAGTGATGTGGTTTCTCTTGCAATCGCGCTCTTTGAGAAGCGCGCAAGCCACACCGTCTATTGGAAAGAAAACAAGGCAAAAGAGAAGTTTGATCAGAAAACTATTTCTTAGTTCTCCTGTTTCTCTCTTTCTTTACATCGAAATGTGCATCAATCGGGGCGAGTGTCATGGAGATAAGTGATGCAATAAACATAAGCACAAAGAGCAAAAAGAATGAGAATCCGAAGTTACTCGAGATAGGATAAACATAGATTGCTGAGATAATAATTCCCAGAATGCTTGCTAGCATGAATCCTGCTGATAGGGGAACTACACGATAAAACATCATATCACCTCTTTTGTAATTTTCAAGTTTTTTTAAATATAAATGTATCGATATTTCTTCTTGCTTTTTCTCTTTTTTTCTGATGCTCCTGTAATAAGCTTGTCAATTTCTCGATCAGTATCGCCTTGATTTCTCCGGAGAGCAGTTTTCCTGATTTGTAGTCCTGATAGATTTTTTCCAGCTTCTTATCATCTTCCTCGAAAAAGGTTAACCAGATATAGGAGGTATCCACTTGAGGATTACCGCCTTTTTTACGATGTTCTTCAACAGTGGATTGCCCTCCTGAAAAAGCGTACTTATTGATTTTTTTCTTAATGGTTTTGGGATCATCAGTAGTATAGATAGTAGTATGGTCGAGTGATGAGGACATTTTGCCATCGCTTTGCATACCTGCAAGACCAGGAAGGAACCTGCACTGGATTGATGCCGGCTTGTGGTGGCCAATTTTCGGAATGACGTCCCTGCTTACCCGAAAATGCGGATCCTGATCAATTGCGTGCGGAATGAGGCAGGGGATCTTCTTTTTGTGAATCACGCAGGGAAGGAAAGAGGGTACTGCCTGCATGGCCGTATAAAAAATTGCACCAAGATTCTGGTCATTGGTGAATCCAAATGCCGATTTTGCTGTAGAGAAGGTAATCTTTTTTGAGACTTTGAGTGCCTCTTTATACATGAGATCAGCATGCTTGGTATCTACCAGAAAGAACGTTTTCTTTGGATCGAACCCTAAGGCAATCACATCGAGCATATTTTCCTGTGTAAATTTTTCCGTATCCTCCAACGTGAGGTCTTCTTTGAAGAGAAATTTTTCTTCATCAGGAAACTGAAACCAAAGCTCTACATCAAAGACCTCCTGCAGCCATTTGGTGAGCATCCAGGGCACTAAATGGCCAATGTGAGTGTGGCCTGAAGGTGCTCTTCCTGTGTAGAGAAAAAACTTGTTTCCTTTTTCGTATTCGTCAAGAATGAATTTAAGGTCCCTGTGGGCAAAGAAGATGTTTCTTCTTAGGAGATGGTGGAGTGGCTTATTCTTTTTTTTTGCGTGCTTTTCCAACCGTTCAAGGAGCTTTTGATCTATTTTAGAAACTCCAAACTCCTTGATAATTTTTTCATAATCAATATTACCCTGCACTTCCCAAGGAGTTACTTTAGATGCGCTCATAAGTAGACTATTTGACTGCGCTCTTTAAATGCTTTGCTCTGCTGAAGCACGCAATTCCCTGATTGCTGCTATTCTGTCTTCTTTGTCAAAAATAGCTGATGCCGCGACAATCACATTTGCTCCTGCCTGCACTGCTTCTTTGATCGTTTGCGGGTTGATGCCACCATCAATTTCGATGTCTAATTCAGGCTTGAGTTTTCTTAATTGTTTTATTTTTTCTAATACTTCAGGAATGAATTTCTGTCCTGAGTAGCCTGGATTAACAGACATGATAAGAACCATATCCAGTTTTTCAAGGTATAAGAGAATAGTGTCCAAAGAAGTGTCGGGTTTTACGGTGAGTGCTGCCTTGCATCCTTTTGCTTTAATGTACTTGATGCACTCTAAAATATCGTCTTTGCATTCTGTATGGATGGTGATACTTTGTGCTCCGGCATCCAGATAATTATCGATGTATCCTTCTGTTAAGGGGTGGTCTACCATCAAATGGACATCTTTGGGAAGAGAAGTGTGGATGTTCTTGATTTCCTCAGGCTTGAAGGTTGTTGGAGGCACGAATTTTCCGTCCATAATATCTACATGAACTAAATCTGCGTGTGGTTCAATGAGTTCTACTTCTTTTTGCAGGTTATTTCGATCTGCTGAAAGAATGGATGGTGCAATTTTGATTTTCATAGGAATAATGGTTAGAGAGTGTTTTTTAAAGGTTACTGAACATCTCCTCAACTGCCTTCAATGAATTCTCTCTTGTTGCAGGATAGGCAGCAATAGTCATTTTGAGATGAAAGCAGTTTCCATCATCGGTGATGAAGTATTCGTTGTTGCTGAGGAGTTTTGGCTTGTCGAATCGAATAAAGAAGTGATGCTCTGCATCAAGGCGGGATTCTTTTTGTCTTAGCAGGAGTTCTTTTTGCTCATCGGTTAGGATTTGATTGAGATGCCTGAGAGAGGCATTCAAATGTTTTGCTTTCTGCAGATGTACCTGAATAACGATAATCTTTTTTTCTTCAAAGCCTATCGCTGTTTTCTTGTTTATCGTAATTTTTTCTTCTTTGAGATCAAAAGGAAAGAACGTGAGGAGCTTTTCGAGTATTTGCTCTTCATTATCCTCTTCTTTGCAGTAGACTGTGAGCCAGAGATGGTGTAAAAGCCTCATAAGGAGGGAATAGTTGGTTTGTTTTTAATGGTTTTTGATAGTGATTGTACTTTAGCTGTAAGCAACAACAACAATAATGGCAGGCATCCTTAAAAATCAGAAATTTTTGGGATCCTGGTAATCTCTTTGAAATTAGAAATTTCTAAGAGATGCAAAAAATCCTAGATTTTCTAGCATCTTTGACTTCCATGGGAGCGGCTTTGCTCTGCGTAAAACCTCGAGCTTAAATATTAAGCTCGTCTGCGCCATTGTTGTTGCATAGGATTATTTATTTTCCCCTTAAATGGATTTATCATTTCCACAAGATATATAAAACTGCCACTGGCAAAGCAGTATATGAAGCATAATCTCAATATTACTGTTACTTTAGTAGGTATTTTTTTTCTCAGCCAGATTGTCGGATTGCTCATTGTTAATCAGTATATTGACCATGAGCAACTTATGCAGAGCGGCGAGCTTGGGTTTGCAAACCTTCCGTTTGATGTGGAGAGGCCCCCTATTGAGCAGAGTACCTCAGTGTGGTATATCATGGGCGCGATCCTTATAGGAACAGTGCTGCTTCTCATCATTGTGAAATTCAAAAAGAAAAATTTATGGAGAGTGTGGTATTTTCTGAGTGTGCTCATTACTCTTACTATTGCTCTTGGTGCTTTTATGGATAGCATGTATGCCTTTATTGTCTCGATCATCGTCAGTTTCTTTAAAGCATTTCGACCTCACGTATGGATCCATAACACTTCGGAACTTTTCATTTATGGAGGGCTTGCTGCTATTTTTGTTCCGGTTATGAATGTATTTTCTGCTATGATGCTCTTACTACTAATCTCTCTGTATGACATCTATGCAGTATGGAAAAGCAAGCATATGGTCAAGCTTGCGGAGTTTACTGCTGAGTCGAATGTTTTTGCCGGACTATCCATTCCCTATGAGAAGTCAAGCGGAAAGATCGTGAAGAAGACTTCTAAGGGTTCATCTCTGAAAAAGTCAACATCTTCGGTCAAGAATGCAATTCTTGGCGGTGGAGATATAGGGTTCCCGCTACTTTTTGCCGGAGTAGTGATGAAGGAGCTGATGAAATCGTTTAGCGTTATTTCCAGTTTTTGCCTGACGCTTGTTATTGTTGTTGGTGCCAGTATTGCACTGCTTTATCTTCTAATGAAGGGAGAGAAGAATGCGTTTTATCCGGCAATGCCTTATTTGAGTGTGGGCTGCTTTGTCGGCTGGGGAGTTGTCTTACTTGTCGTGTAGAAAGAGTTCTTATTGCTTGAACCCCTGAAGAGTTTTCTGTCCTGAGGATGCTGAATAGGACCCTGGATTGAGAACCATGCCGTCTTTTGCCGCAAGTGTCTGCACCTGCGTTTGTTTTTGCACATCACGGATTTCATAGAGCGGGTCTGCTTTTATCATGTCATACCCGAAATGGGTCAAAACAGCAAGCCTAGGCTTTACCTTATCAATGATTTTAACTGCATCTGCAATGCAAAGATTAGATTCTGTTTTTTTCATTGAGGGGACATTGAGAATGAGAATGTGGGATCCTTTGTATTGTTCCACGATGTCTGCGGAGTAGACAGTATCTCCGGAATAGGTTAGGGTGAAATCAGGAGTAAAAACCTTGAAGCCTAAGCTATTCGGGTCAGAGTGTCTTGCGGTGATGGCATGAATTTCGATGTCGTTGATGCCGATACGCTGATCTCTGTCCACTACTATGAATCTCTCCAACAGGCTTTTATGGTACTGGGAAATGGAAGGCTCATAGTTGTCCGTTCCGTTAATTACGGTCTTGTTTGCAATAAGTACTCCTTTCTTATCCAAGCCGGAATAGGACATCGTGTCAATAATCGCGTTTGCATCATTTGTATGGTGCAGGTGTGCATGTGAAATCAAAAGAGCAGTATGCTCTCGTATATTCACTCCATATTCTGCTGCCTTGGTCATTGCTCCTACACCAGGATCTATATGGAGCTGGTTATCGCCAGATTTGAGAATGATGCCACCAGAAGAGCGTATTCCTTTTCCTACTACTGCAGGTCCCGTGCCTGTCCCCAAGAAAATTATCGATGAACTGATTTTTATCCCTGAAGAGTAAAGCAATTATTCTTATTAATAAAGGTTTTGATTTAGTTGGTTACGCTCGGTTAACATCGTGAAAACCGTTTTTTCTTGAGTTTTCAGGATACAAAAAATTCCAAAAAAAAGAATTTTTTAGTACGCAAAAAGGAGCATGAAGTTCCTTGCCACGACCTAAAAAATAAATTGAAAGTCGTGGGAAACAGATGTGATTGCAATCCATTCAAGCGTTACTTAGTGATGAGGAACCATGTTTATCGTTACCTTTAAAAGAGATCATCGACTTTTCCTTCGCAGGCAGACTAGGCCGGTGCAGTAGTCCTGCATTGTTACCGCAAACGGACTTTATGGCGGGGCTGAAGCCTGGGAAGAGGTATTATGATGAGGATTTGGTCCTTGCCTGGACAATGAGGCTCTGTCCTTTGGGATTGGTTTTTTCAGGAACCAGGTCACGCTCAAGATGCAGCCTTTTGCGCCTGAGAGGATGGGAACATAGCAGCCTTAACTGATTAAACCGGTGCTCTTAGGGTAGCGGAGCAGAGAAAAGGCAGGGGTTCACCAGTTCTTGTCATGGTATCCATTTTCAGGTGTGTCTGCCTACTCTTTTTTGATTTGTTACTACTTCTCCCAAAGACTTTTAAATACCTCCTGCATAGGCAGTTTATGATTGCATGGGTTGTTGCGCATAAGGCGTTTTTTAGCGTATTTTTGACAGCAGTCCTCTGTCAGCTCTTTAAATGCCTGTTATCCTGTATCAAGGAGAAGAGAAAGCCTCATTTTCATGACCTTTTTGTTACCGGAGGAATGCCCAGCACGCACTCAGCATTAGTAAGTTCCCTTTTGGTTGTTCTTTTTTTGCTGACGGGTTTTAGTACTCTTACCGGTATTGCTTTTGTGCTGTTTGTGATCGTTATTATTGACTCTATGGGCGTGCGAAGAACAGCAGGGGAAGAGGCACAAATAATCAATAAGATCATTAAGCTGGAGAAATTGAAGATTAGCCCTGTTCATTTTGCACTGGGCCACAAGCCTAATGAAGTGACGATGGGTGTTCTGATCGGGTCAATGATTAGTATTCTTGTTGGAATGCTATAGACCAGTAGGATTACTCATTGAGATAGGTTAGCCAGGATTCGTATTCCTGAAGTCTGCCCTGAACTGCCTTGAGGAATGCTTGTCGAATCTCATTGGTTACGGTTCCTATTGCTCCGGTTCCTATTTTTGTTTCATCAATGTGCGAGATCCCGGTAATTTCTGCTGCTGTTCCGGTAAAGAACAACTCGTCTGCCTGCTTTGCTTCTTCAAGGGAGATTTCTTTTTCCGTGACTTGGTACCCCATATCCCTTGCAATGGTGATCGCTGTTGCTCTGGTTATTCCGGCAAGGATGTTCCCCAGAAGAGGCGTGTAGATTTTTTTGTCCTTGATGACAAAGATGTTTTCTCCTGGCCCTTCAATAACGTTGTCATTGATGTCGAGCAGGATTGCCTCATCAAAGCCTTTTTTTTTCGCTTCTCTGGTTGCAAAAATACTATTGAAGTAATGACCGCTAATCTTCGAATCACTAAACGTTGTTTTGGGATGAATGCGCATAAAGCTGGAAACGGTCGTCGTCACGGTCTCCCGCCCAGAAAACAGCTGCCATGGCCATATTGATATCGCGACATTAACCGGCGCTCCCTGCGGATCAATACCCATTTTCCCGTAGCCATAGTAGGCTATGGGGCGAACATAACCTGATTGAACTTCATTTCTTCTTGCTGTTTCAATGATTGCCTGATTTATTTGCTCTTGTGAGAACGGCATGTCCATGAAGGCGTTTTTTGCACCTGAGAATAATCTTCTCGTGTGGTCCTCCATCCTGAATAAGGCAGGCCCTTTTGCAGTCTCATAGATTCTGATTCCTTCAAAAACTCCCAGCCCATAGTGAAGAGTATGGGTAAGCACATGAATTTTAGCTTCTTTCCAGGGAACGAGCTTTCCGTCCATCCAGATGAATTTTCCCTCCTGCATTACTCTATAAAAATTGAAAATGGTTTAAAAAATTTGTGAAGTGCTTTCTGCTTATGCCAGAAATAAAAGCAGGAGTGGTATAGAAACTAAACTAACCAGCATCCCTATGGACACTATTGATGAGGTAAGCGCGCTATCGTTGGTATACTTGTGCACCAATACCATGGACATCATGGCAGATGGCATAGATGCCTCGATAATAATAATTGCTCTAAAAATGCCTTCAATTTTCAGAAGAGAAGTGACTGCCAAAGCGAGAAGAAACCCTCCCAGCATTTTGTATATGACGATACCGAACGCCCTGATCGAGAAATCAAATGTTATTTTTGCAAGCTGGTAGCCAAGGACAAGCAGTGCGAAGGGAATAGTAATAGATCCGATCATGTCCATTCCGATAAACAAAGATTTAGGAATACTGATAGAGAATTGATTGAGTAAAATCCCAACAATAATAGCGTAGAAAAGGGGTATTTTTGCAATTTCCTTGAAGTCCTTTTTCTCATGGATAAGGTAGACACCAATACTGAAAATGAAGATTCCAGAGATGATATCATACATAATTGCCGAGGCAAGGCCAACTGTTCCGTAAGCAAAGAGCGAAACCGGGTATCCGAGAAATCCTGTATTTCCGAAAACTGCCGGGAGAGTAAGACTTTTGTCTTTCTTTCCTTTGCTGAGAAGTAGGAATATTGATCCCTGAATAATGATGATCAGTGCTGCTGCTGCAATAATTGCTGTAAGCTCAATCAAATTGATTTCTGAGCTGCTCAGCTTCGTAATTACGAGTAGTGGCCCAGTTAGATAGATGATCATATTAACCATAGAGTCAATGGGAAGAGTGAATTTTTTTCCCATGATGAATCCTATGGCAATGACTAGAAAAATAGGAGTAATGGTCTCTAATAAAAAAGAGAGAGTGCTCATAGCGTTGTTTCTTTTTCTTCGTTATATAAAAGTATGGGAAGACAAAATCATTACCTTTAAGAATAATAAGAATTGATTTTTTGTGATGTTAGAAGTCTGCGCATTAGCATCCGGAAGTTCAGGGAACTGTTTTTTTGTAGGATCAGATAAAGGAAGTATACTGGTAGATGCAGGAATCAGTGCAAGAGAGATCGAGAGAAGGCTTGCGCAAATTGGAAGGGACGCTGCATCACTGCAGGGTATTTTCATTACTCATGAGCACAGTGATCATATTAGAGGCGTGGAGACACTTTCGAAGAAGTACAGGATTCCCGTGTATTTAACTGAAAAAACGCTGGAGAATTCGAATATTAATGTGAGTGAGTTTGCCTTCGTTGAGCGCGATAAGGAGTTTGCGTTCCTTGGCCTGCATATTCTTCCCTTCTCGAAAAGCCATGATGCTGCTGATCCGGTAAGTTATGTGATCAGAAATGGTGAAAAAACAGCAAGCATCATTACCGATATTGGGTATTGCTGTGAGAACGTAAAAAAGAGCGTTACGCAGAGCAATGTATTAATTCTTGAAAGCAATCATGATGGGTTCATGCTTACAAACGGGGCGTACCCTAAGCACCTTAAAGACCGAATAGTCGGAAACAAAGGGCATATATCGAATTATGAGGCTGCGCTGCTGGTCCTAGAATGTGCAAAGGATTCCTTATCGCATGTTTTCCTCTCGCATCTAAGCGAAGAAAATAATAAAGAGGAGATTGCACTGCGCACCTTCAATTCAATCGTAAAAGAGAGAGCAGATCTTGCTCACCTGCAAACACTCATGACGTATCGGAATAAGCCAAGTGAACTAGTGAGAATCTGAATTTATACTAATATTTATAAAGGCGTATTCAAGCCCATCTTCTATTGCACATAAGTGCAATTATGGTGCATGGTGCACCAATTAAGAATTAGGTGAAAGAAGAAATGTATGGAAATAATGAAGGTTTTGGTGGTGGCTATAGAAGGCCCGTAAATGTAGGAGATGAATTAGACGTAAAGATTGAGTCCGTTGGAGCAAAAGGCGACGGCGTGGCTAAGGAGAAAGGATTCGTACTGTTCGTCCCAGGCGCTAAAGAAGGAGACGAAGTGAGAATCAAAGTTTCCAAGGTTATGAGAAATATGGGCTTTGCTGAAGTTGTTGGACAAGCTCAAGGTCCAGTATCACAAGATTCACAGGACGCTCCTGCTCAAGAGAGTGAGGAGGCTGCTGAAGAGCCAGCTGCAGACGCACAGGATAGTGAGAGTTTCGGAGAGGATTCTGAAGATTTTGGTGAGGAAGAAGAAAAACAGGAAGATGCACCTGCTGAGAGTGAGGCTGCTGATGCTCCTGCTGAAACTTCCGAAGAGCCTGCAAGTGAGGAATCCGAGGAGAAAAAAGAAGAGTAAATCTTCTTTATTTTTGTTTTTTTATTATCTTATTCTTAACGCATAGCTTTATAAAGGGAAAATCATTTCTCCTATTCTATAACCGAACGCAGTGTTGATACTTGAGATGCTGCATAGTCCTGTTGAGGTCATAAAGATACAGGATGAGAAGTATTGTTTAGGAGGAAAGTAAAATGACTGAAAATGAACTATTATTGCCCCAGGAAGATTATCTGAAATCTGGAATTCATATCGGAACAAAGTTTAAAACCAAGTATATGGCTGATTTCATCTATAAGACCAGGCCGGATGGGCTCTCTGTCTTAAATTTGCAGAAAATCGATGAGAGAATTCGTATTGCAGCAAAAATGCTTGCGCAATATGAGCCGGGACAAATCCTGGTATCTTCAAGAAGGGAAAATTCCTGGAAGCCTGTAAAAGCATTTGGGAAAGCAACGGGCGTGCAGTTTTTTGCAGGAAGATACCCGCCGGGAGTACTTACGAATCCGCAGTTGAAGAATTTTGTTGAAGCAAAGGTTATTCTTATTGTAGATTCCTGGCCGGACAGAAATGCTATTTCAGATGCCAACAAAATCGGTATTCCTGTTATTGCATTGTGTGATACCAATAACCAGCCGAATAATATTGATCTTGTTATTCCCTGCAATAATAAAGGAAAGAAAAGCCTGGGATTGTTTTTCTGGCTGCTAGCACGAGAGTACCTGCGAGCGCGAGGAGTTCTTTCCGAAAAGGAAGATCTTAAAGAATCTCTTGCAGAATTTACTGAAGAATAATTGCTCTAAGGGTATTCTTCAGCTTTTTCTTTCTTATTTATCTGCTTTTATTTTTCTTAGATTAGCTTTTTGAGGTCTTCTATTGCATGATGCAGTTCTTTGTCTTCAAACAGAACCTTGTAGGTTTGAGAAGTTAGCGGAAGGTCAAGATTATTTTTTACTGCATACTCATGCACTGCTTTACACGTGGTCACTCCCTCAGCAACCATGCCGTGCATTTCTTTTTTGATTTGTTCAAAATTCATTCCCTTGGCAAGAAGCTGGCCTGCTTTTCGGTTTCTGGATTTTATGGAAGTGCAGGTCGCAACGAGATCGCCTACGCCGGCAAGACCATAGCAGGTTTTTTGCTGGGCACCAAAGTGTTTGCCAAGGATAGTCATTTCCCGAAGGCCAAACGTAATGATTGATCCCGTGGCATTATCTCCCAGACCTAAGGAAGAAATAACGCCTGTAGCAAGGGCGATAATGTTTTTTACCGAACCACAGATTTCCACGCCAATGATATCATCATGAGGATATACCTTGAAGTAAGGCGTTTCAAAAATCTCTTTGAGTTTTTCCAGGTCTGCATTCTGTGATGCAATGACCGTGCCGGTTGCTATCTTTTGGCTTACTTCTTCTGCGTGATTTGGCCCGGAGATCACAGCGACCTTCACACCAGGCAGTTCCTCTTCGATGACCTGCGACATGCGCTTAAAGGTATTGATTTCCAGTCCTTTTGCAACATTTACTACGGTGCAATCCGCCGGCTTTTCCTTTATCGACTGCAGCACTGATCGCAGGTATTGAGAAGGAATAGCCGTAATAATTAATTCTGCCCCTTGCACAGCTGTATCAAGATTTTGCTCAGCAATAAGGGAGGCAGGTAATTCTATTCCAGGCAGATATATCGGATTTTCTCTTTTTTTGGCTATGCTCTCTACTATTTCTTTTTCTCTTACCCAGAGGTGTACATCTTTAAATTTTGAGGAGAGCAGTGCTGCCAGTGTTGTTCCCCAGCTGCCTGCACCAAGAATTGCTATTTTCATTTTCTCTGTTTCTTCTCCTCATCAAAGTCATAGCTTTTTTTGCATAGTTTTCCTATTTCTCTCATAACAAGAGTGGTAATTTCTCTGAGTGCTTTACGGTCATTCTCCTTTCCGTAATAGCTCTCAAAGGTGAGTGGTTTTCCTATATATAAGTCTGCTTTTTTTCCCAGTTTTGGAATTCGTTTTCCCTTAGGAAGTATCTCAAATGTATTGGTCATTCCTACAGGAACTACGGGAACCTTTGAGGCAAGGGCAAGCCTTGCCACACCTGTTTTCGCCCGATTTAGTTTTCCTGTCAGGGTTCTTGTTCCTTCAGGATAAATGAGAATGATATCACCTTTTTTGAGATGCTTGACCGCAGTTGCCAGCGCTTCTTTACCGCCCGCTTCCCGATCTATGGGGATGGTTCTCACATACTTATGCCATGTGCGCTGAAAGAACCCATTCCAGTGTTCTTTTTTTGCTAACGGATGCATGACCCTTCCGGTGTATTGGTAGAGGTTATAACCTAATAATATATGATCAAGATATGAAGAATGATTTGGAGCAAGTATGCATCCTCCTTTTCGGGGAATATTGTCAAAGCCCTTTACTTCTCCGGTCACTAAGGGGAGAACTATGCTCAGTCCTGCACGTACAATAAAGTAAGTCATTTTATGTCTGTGAAAGCTTTTGAATTTGCGTCATTATCTTTCCTGTTATCTCCTCAAGGTTGGATGTTGAAAAAGTTAATGGTTTTCCTATGTGCACGGTTGCTCTTTTGAAGCGGGGAAATTTCGCTCCCTTGGGGAGAATGTCATAGGATCCTCTGATGCCTATTGGCAGTACGGGGACTTTTGCGGCAAGCGCGAGCTTTGCCGCTCCTACTTTTCCTTTCTTGAGTTTTCCATCATGGCTCCTTCCTCCCTCAGGAAATATGATGACGTTTTTATCTTCTTTGAGTGCCTGCTTTGCCAGCTTGAAGGCTTTCTGGTTTGTCTTTTTTCTTTTTTCCTCTTCTTTTACATCCTTTCCTACATCTACCGGAATACACCCATAATGGTCTAGGAATATCTTGAGCGGAGCAGACTTATAGAAGCGTGAGTTAACATATGTGCGTATTTTTTTGTTTGTTGACTTCACGATAATTGAGGGTATGATCAAGTCATCTGCAAAGGATGCATGGTTGGAGACGGCAATAAACGGATCTTTTGGGATGTAGTTTTTTCCCTCTATTTTTTTGATGTAGAGTGAAATAAAATTTGCTAAGAAGAGTTTTCCGAAAGGATGCACCATCATGCTATAAGTCGGCTGCAGCTTTAAAAAGCTTATGGCATTACTTATATATACCTTTTGCCTCTCTTTGCAGATTATGGAACCAACAATTAGAAAACCGTCATCAGAAGAAAAAGAGCAAGCGCAGCAATGGCCTATTTGGGAAAAGGAAGAGAGTGAATTCCCCTGGGAGTATACTCAGCCTGAGAAGTGCCTCATCATTGAAGGAGAATTTGTAGTGACGAATGAAGAGGGAAAAGAATTTCATGCCAGCGCAGGGGATTATGTAGTGTTTCCAGCAGGAATGAAATGCCGCTGGGATATTACTAAGGCAGTAAAGAAGCACTATCAGTTCGGGTAGAATTTATAGTGTTAGCCCACCGTTAACGTTGATGATTTCTCCAGTAATATAGGAGGATTTTTCTGATGCAAGAAAGAGTGCTGCGTGAGCAACATCCTCTGGCAAGCCGGTATGCTTGAGAGGGATTGCCTCTTCAATTTTCTTCTTGACTTCATCAGGAATTGTTCTTGTAAGATCGCTATCGATGAATCCCGGGGCAATAGTGTTTACACGAATCTGGCGTTTTCCCTGTTCTTTTGCCAGCGATTTTGCAAAGCCAATTAATCCTGCTTTTGAGGCAGCATAGTTTGCCTGGCCGACATTTCCGTAGATTCCAACAATTGAGCTGATGAACATAATGCTTCCACCCTGATTCATGAGAGGAAGCATTGCCTTTGTCGCATTATATGAGCCAGTAAGATTAGTCTGAATGACTTCGTGCCATTCTTCGTCAGACATTTTTTCGAAGGTCCTGTCGCGGATAATTCCTGCATTGTTCACGAGAATGTCAATTTTCTCAAATGATTCCTGGACTTGGTTAGCCATCTTTTGGGTCTCTTTTCTGGAAGAGATATTTGCCTGAACTGCCAAGCATTTTACGCCCAGCGGTTCAATGTCTTCTACTGTTTGTTGTGCCTTTTGTGCATTACTATTGTAGTTAAGAACGATGTTTGCTCCGCTCCTGGCAAGCTCTAACGCAATTTCTCTTCCTATACCTTTCGATGCTCCGGTGACCAGGGCTGTTTTTCCTTTAAGCTCTTTTTGTTCTTTTTTTGCATCAATATATACACCGACTATCGTGAACGTTTCGCTGTCTGCCAAGGCATTATTTTGCTCAAGGTCTTTGAATAGCTCCTGCGCTGCCCGGGTGATGATTTCGTCCCTATCCTTGGCTTGCTGCTCTGTTGGGTGGTGCCCCCCTATTTCAGGAAGGATGCCTGCCTGAAGCCTTTGAACTCTCAAAAATGCAAGCCACTCATCGTATTTAACCTTGAATAGGTGGTATGCTGACTCTCCACAGGTAAATCCTGCTTTCTGCAAAGCCTCGTGGTAGTGGCTTAGTGGCCTGGGGTCCGGAAAGACAAATTTTCTCTGATGCTCCTGCTCCTTTTCTTTTTCCAGGAGATCTTTTTTGTATTCTGCAAATTTTGGATCTGATTTAATGATGCTCATGCAATTATCATGTACGCGCTGTACTGTGCCATCAATGAGAAGAGCACCCTCGGGCAAATCATCCATAATAATATTTCCGCTTTCTATAAAGAAATTTCCCCCTTCTTTTAGGGCCTCGTAGATCCCCTTGAATGTTCCCTGTAAATCGTCGATGAGGTGAACAGTGTTTCCACTGACCACATGATCCAGCTTGTTTTTCCCGGTAGTCTGCGCTAGGGTATCATAGATATCACCATGCTTATTCAGAAGCATGCAATTCACGTGTTTTTCATCCTTGAATACGTCGTGTGCTTTTCCCAGCCATGCTGCAGAATTATCAACAAGCCATAGATTTAGCTGGCTTTTGAGTTTTTTAAGCAGCTGGAGCCCTGAAACACCTGTTCCTGCACCGAAGTCGACGACGGTCTGGCCTTTTTTCATAAATGGCACTGCCCTCTCTGCGAGTGCTTCAAGTGCCTGAATATAATACGGTGCGTCGACAACTGCATCATGATATGCTGCTGCTCCCGATGATACCGGCCTGTCAGGAATCCACTCTTTCATGCGCTCACCTTTTGAAAAATATGTACGGTGCTTGTTGCTCCTGCGCCGCCAATGTTATGGGCCAGCCCAATGTTTGCCCTGGATAGCTGCCTGTCCTGCGCCTCTCCTCTGAGCTGCTTTGCTACTTCATAGATTTGGGAAACACCGGTTGCAGAGATGGGATGCCCTCTTGCTTTGAGACCACCTGATGTGTTGATCGGAAGGGAGCCGTCGAGCTTTGTTTTGCCGTCTCTGATTAAGGATGCCCCTTCTCCTTTCTTACAGAATCCAAGATCTTCATAATTGATGAGTTCGACTGGTGTGAAAGCATCGTGCACTTCTGCAAAATCGATGCCTGAGCGATCAATTCCTGCCTGTGAAAACGCCTGATTTGCTGCCTGCACGGTTGCATCCCAGGATGTCATCGTTCCCCTCTCCCATGCCGTAAGATAATCAGTGTATGTTCCGGCTCCAATTATTTTGATATCTGTCTTATTTTGGGTTACAACGCATGCTGCTGCGCCATTGATGCTAAAGGAACAATCGAACAATCGCAATGGTGATGCCACAACAGGAGAATTTTTGATCTTTTCTAACGTTACTTTTTTCCCGTAGAACCCTGCTTTTGGGTTGAGGTTTGCGTGCTCATGGTTCTTGAGGGCGACTAATGCTAAGTCATCACTGGTAGTGCCAAACTGCATCATGTGCTGCTGGGCTACGAGCGCGTTTTGGCCGGGGAAATTCAGCCCTTCTGCCTGCTCATAGATTCTCTCTGCTCCAGTCATCAACTCGTCAGTAATATTTGAAGTGGTGCTTGCTGCAAGCCGCTCTCCTCCAAGAACAAGAATGTTCTCGTATTCCATTTGAAGCGCAGTCCAAAATGCTGCTCCTCCTCCTCCGCAGCCTGCAGGAACTCTTACAATCGGTTTTTGAATTTTAAGCAAACTGGAGATGAGTGATGCGGCATGCCTTTGCCGCTCTCCGTTCGCCTCATTATCGATCGTGGAGAGTGCAACAGCATCTATATCATCAATGTTCATGTCTGCATCATCAAGTGCTTCCATAGTTGCCTCATAGATGAGGTCGTGTGTTGTCCGGTCATCCGTTCCGAATTTGGTCATGCCAACGCCGCTGAGATACATTTTAAAAATTTAATCCTCCGTTTACCTGCAGCGTTTCTGCTGTTATATATCGCGCTTTTTCCGAGCAGAGAAAAGCCACTGCATTTGCAATGTCCTGAGGCTCTCCGACTCTTCCCAGCGAGATCATTTTCTTGATAATAAATTTTCTGATGAAAGGAATATTCTCTACCATGCCCGTTTCAATAAACCCCGGGCACACTGCATTGACTGTTATCTTCTTTTTTGCAAGCTCCTTTGCCAGTGTTTTTGTGAACCCTATGAGCGCTGCCTTTGATGCTGCATAATTTGTTTGCCCAGCATTGCCTACTATCCCGACAATCGAGCTAATGGAGACAATTCTTCCCGGTCCGCTCATTAAAGGAATCACTTCCTTGGTAACATAATATGCACCATTAAGATTCACATCGATTACTCTCTGCCATTGCTCTGAAGTCATGTTCCAGAGAGTCTTATCTTCAGTTATTCCTGCATTATTTACCAGGATATCAATGGATGGGAATGTTTCTTTTACTTTTTCAATCATTTGCCTGACTTCTTCTTTATTCGCAATGTTTGCCCTGATCGCTATAGCTTGCGCACCAATTGCTTTAATTTCGCTTACGGTCTGCTCCGCACCTTCTTTATCTCCTGCATAATTAATAATGCAGTTGATTCCTTCTTTTGCGAGCGTGAGCGCAGTAGCTTTCCCTATTCCTTTCGATGCTCCGGTGATGAGTGCGGTTTTCATTAGTTATCGTTAAGAGTTATTTGTTTATCTATTTCTTAATGGAGGATAATCCTCCAAGAATTTTTGTCTGCATTTTATCCATCATGCTGACGGATTGCTTTTCAAGCATTTTTTTAAGGAGAAGAATGGATTCTGTAGTGTCAGGCGGACTTCCCTTGAGGGATGCTAATGGTTTTACTCCAAGATCCTGCAATCTTCTGATAGCACCATCTCCGTATGCTAAGAGAACCGGCTTGTTTTCTACCTCTTCTTTTTCAAAGAGTTTTCCACTCACTATGCTGAATTCTTTTCCCCCAGCTGCTGCTAATTTTGATACCAACCCGTATAGCGCAGTATACTCTGCCGGCCAGGATTTACCGTCGATGACTTCAATTTTTGAGAAGTGCCCCATGTTTTTGTTCGCTTTTAATAACGGAGCACGAACTGCTTCAAGATCATACCCGACAACCTCAATTTTTTTAAGATCTGCTGTGCCAATCTTCTGGTCATGAGCAATTTGTGCATAGGAAGGCTGATCGTAGAACCCGATGTTTGCATAGACCGTATCCAGTGCCACAGGGTCTTTTGATGCCAGGATCATGTTCAAGAACGTTGGCTCTCCGGAAAGATAAGGACCCTGGCCCTGCATTCCAACGCTGGCATCTGCTATGGTTATTGTCCTGATGCAGGAGACCAGCTGTGCTAGCTGCTCATCGGGCTTTTCCTCATGCATCTTTTGCTGGGTTTGATCATCGGTAATTCTGATAAGATTTTCCATTGCCCCTGCTATTTTCCATTGGGAGTGTGTTTTCATGACTGGCAGATTAATGACAATATCTGCCTCTAAAACGGGTTTTGCAATGTTAAACGTGCAGGATTTGCTTTTGGTTTCTGAGAATGCTGAATCTGCAAAATCAAGCATATTGACCTCGTGTTTTTGGCATACTTTTACTAAGCCTGCTTTTGCTGCTGCAGCTGCTGTCGGAATTCCCTTTGGTGCCTGCTCTGCAACAGTAATGTTTGCTTTGTCTATTCCTGCACTTTTGAGAATAGTCAAAAGAGCATCCAATACCGGAGGATTGGTGTTTACACCCTGGTAAGGATAAGCAGGAAAGGTGATACTTGGCTTTATGAGGATAGTCTTCCCTTTCCATTCACCCACATTGACATTGATGAGATCAAGGGCATGCTTTACGGCATCTTCATAGTCGTATTTTTGTCGTGTGATAGCAACTGCCGAATCAGTAGTTGCGGTTTTTTCTTTGTACTCCTGGCCAATTTCGTACCTAGTCATAGTTTTTTTTGGCATCCGGTTACCATATTCATCTTCCAGAAGGATTACATAATAAGGAACCACCGGATGCAGGGTGCTTGGGATAGCAATCTTCGTGATTCCGATTACTTTTGCTTTTTCCGATCGCTCCGTCTTGATTGGGCCCTTGCAATGGGCGCATTTTTTTACCGGATAGATCCAGGTAAGATCACATGATTCACATTTCCATCGTAACATTTCAACCACCTATTCTCTCAAAAATATGCACTACTGCGGTTGACCCTGCACCACCAATATTCTGTGCTAAGGCTTTGTTAATCTTCGACAACTGCCGCTCTTTGCATTCTTTTCTCATTTGCTTTGCCACTTCATAAATCTGTGTTAGGCCTGTTGCAGAAATGGGATGGCCCTTTGCTTTCAGTCCACCCGAGGGATTGACAGGGAAGGGACCGTCAATTTTTGTTACTTCGTCCCTGATGAGGTTTGCCCCTTCTCCGGGTTTGCAGAAGCCTAAATCCTCATAATTGATCAGCTCGACAGAGGTAAATGCATCGTGCACCTCTGCAAAATCAAGGTCTTGAGAGGAGATGTCAGCCGATTTATAGGCTTCATCTGCTGCCTGTTTGCTTGCAGTCCAGGAAGTCATATCTTCACTCTCATAGGCAGGAAGCCTGCCTGTTACCAGGCTTGATGCCTTCATTTTAATGTCGGATTTGTCATTGGAGATTATGCAGGCTGCTGCGCCGTTGACAGAGAGGCTGCAGTCAAATAAAGTAAGAGGGGATGCGACCATAGGCGCTTTTTTTATTTTTTCTAAGGTGACCTTTTTTCCGAAAAAGCTTGCTTTTGGATTGGAATACGCATTTTCATGGTTCTTGAGGGCTACGAGCGCCAAATCATCATGGGTGGTGCCGTATTTTATCATATGCTGCTGGGCTACGAGCGCGTTTTGTCCCGGAAATACCAACCCTTCCGTTTGCTCATAAATATTATCTGCTGCCATGAGAATTTCATGGGTAACGTTCTGTGTGCTGTTTGATGCCAGGCGTTCGGCACCTACCACAAGGATGTTGTTATAGGGCAACTGCCTTGCTGCCCAGAGTGCTGACCCTCCGCTCCCACAAACCGCAGGAACCTGAACCATAGGCATTTTCTTCTGAAACATAGATGACATGATGCTCGGCATAAGCTTTTGTCGCTCTCCTGTCTTTTTTGTTTCACAGTTTGAGAGAACAACGGCATCAATATCGTTGATACTCATGTTCGCATCATCCAGTGCTTCCATAGCTGCATCGTAGGACATTTCATGGGTCCTTCTATCTTCAACGCCTAATTTCGTCATACCGACTCCATGGATATATCTTGTCATAGTAATGGCCCAGCCTTATTGTTTTCTTATTGTTTTTTAGAAAATTTCGCCCGAAAGCGCTCCCTGTCTACGATTGCAAGAGTGAATTTTGCTTCGGTGATTAGCCGATCATTCTTATTGTTGAATGCCTTTGCTTTCATGACTGCACCTTTGTCATTCTTTCCCTTCATGGTTACTTCAAAGCGTAGCTCATCTCCGGGAAGCGTGGGATACATGAATTTTGCTTTTTGAAACTTGTAGGCAAGGATTTCTTTTTTCTGATGATTTTCCAGGTGGTATCGCAGGAGCAAGGTTCCTGCCTGTCCCATCCCCTCAACGATCAATGCGCCGGGCATAATGGGAAAGCCTACAAAATGCCCCTTAATATAGTCTTCATCGCCAGTTACTGTTTTGGTTGCAATGATTTTTTTCTTTTCCAGCTGTGTTACTTTTTCTAAAAACAAGAAAGGGTGTTCATAAGGGATAATCTTCTTGATTGCCTGCTCATTTAGCTGCCCGTTATCGTCTTTAAGGGCGTCAATTTCCGGATTCATATTTACTGTCTATCGCTCGTTGATTTATATACGTTTCGGAACGATTTATAAGGGGCTTCAGGCTGTTTCGGAGTATATAAAGGATTACGAAATGTTTAAAAATGAAATTTGACCTTTACCCTTGTATATGGCTAAAAATAAGAAGATTACCACGCTTATTAATGAGTCCTTAAAGCCGATTGAGCGAGGGTATAGGAAAGCCAAGAAAGCGCTTAAAAAAGCGCGAACGAAGGCGCCCTTGCTGTTTCATCAGATTGAAGGCGTTCTCAGAGAGCATTTGATTAGTATTGAATCCGGGAAAAGCATGCGCAAGGACCCGAATTTTAAGATTTTTTCTGATACGATTACCGAGGGCATTGTTAAGCAGATTCCGTATGTTGATGAGAAAAAGCTCAAGGAAATTGTTAATGATAAGTCTTCAAATTCTTTCCTAGATATGATAACCGTTGGGCTTGGAGATACGACTCAGCGTGATTATACCAAGCTGAAAAAAGGGAAGATGTTCAAAAAAATTCTGATAGCAAATCGTGGTGAGATTGCACTTCGCGTAATTCGGGCTTGCCGTGAGCTAGGCGTTGCATCGCTTCAGGTATATACGAAACCTGATGCCAAGTCCCTTGCAGTGAAGTTTGCTGATGAGGCTGTTAAACTAGGCAATGATGCTTCTGACTATCTTGATATGAAGAAGATTATTGCTGCTGCTAAGAAAAAGAATGCCGATGCTATTCATCCGGGATACGGATTCTTGGCGGAGAATGCAGAATTCGCAAAACTCTGCAAGCAAAATAAGATCAAGTTTATTGGGCCGTCTGATAAAGCTATCCTGGCGATGGGAGATAAGATTAATGCCAAGAAAATCATTAAGGAGTCCGGAGTTCCTGCATTAGAGGGAACCAACAAAGCGATTGATAGTGTTTCCGAAGGTAAATCAATAGCTTCTTCTATCGGATTTCCTGTTATTATCAAGGCGTCTGCAGGCGGCGGTGGCCGTGGAATGCGTATCGTTCAAAAAGAGGCAGAGTTTGAAAAAGCATTTTTGGCATGCCAGACTGAGGCAGAGAATGCGTTTAAGAATAAAGATGTGTTCGTTGAAAAGTATATTGAAAATCCGCGCCATATCGAGTTTCAGATTCTTGCCGATAGGAAAGGTAAAGTTATTCATCTAGGTGAGCGCGACTGCTCTATTCAGCGCCGCCATCAAAAACTGGTTGAGGAGGCGCCAAGCCCTGCAGTTGATACTGCACTGCGCGAAAAGATGGGTGAGGCTGCACTGAAAGTTGCCTCCGCGATCAAGTATGAGGGTGCAGGAACTGTAGAGTTTTTGCTTGATAGCAAAAAGAACTTCTATTTCATGGAGATGAATACCCGAATCCAGGTTGAGCATGGTGTAACTGAGATGATCACTGGAATTGATCTGGTTAAAGAGCAAATCAAGATTGCAGCCGGTGCTGAGTTGTCCCATACGCAGAATGAAGTGCAGATTGAAGGCTGGGCAATTGAGTGTCGTATTAATGCAGAGTGCCCTTATGATGATTTTTGTCCGGAGACCGGTGTAGTGGTAAATTACCTTCCGCCTGGCGGTCCCGGTATTCGGGTGTGCTCTTCCTGTCAGCAGGGCCAGGAAGTGAGCCCGCATTATGATTCTTTATTAGCTAAGCTGATGTGCCATGGGAAGACCCGCGCAGAGGCTATTGATCGGACAAAACGTGCTCTTGAGGAATTTATTATCGAAGGTATTGAAACCACGATTCCGTTCCATAAGGCGGTATTGAGTAATGCTGCATTTGCCAAAGGAAAGGTAACTACTGCATTCATTGAGAAAGAAAAAATCATCGATACCGTCAAGAGAGAGTTCAATACCCGCAAGAAAGCGATGAGCAAAGAAGAGAAAGCTATCGTCATTACAACCGCTGTTGCTGAGTACATGAAGAAGAAAAACCGCTTTAATGATAAGCAGGGTGCCTGGGTGCAGGCAGCGCGGCAGGAAGCGGTGTTTAACGAATGAATATGATTAGATTTGATAGTGTTGATTCTACGAATACTACTGCTTTGGATTATCCTGTCGGTTCTGTTGTTGTTGCTTCTCAACAGGTGAAGGGCAGAGGTCGATTTGATCGTTCCTGGTCGAGTAGTTTAGGTGGTTTGTGGTTTTCTTTGGTTTTGGGTTCTGCTCGACGCCCTTTTGAGTATACGTTTATTGCTTCTTTAGCTGTCTTGGATCATGTTGGTGGCTGTGTGAAGTGGCCGAATGATGTTTATGTTAAGGGTAAGAAGATTTGCGGGATTTTATCTGAGGGTGTTTCTGTTGGGTCAAAGCTTGATAAGATTATTGTTGGGGTTGGCGTGAATGTGAATAATACTCTTCCTGATGATTTGAAAGAGATTGGGATTAGTTTGTCTTCGGTTGCTGGGAAGGAAGTTGATGTTGAAGAACTGCTTTCTAAGATTTTGAAATCATTTGAAAAGTATTTATCGATGCCTTTTGAAGAGGTTTTAGATTTGTATAAGACTAAGTGTTGTGTGATGGGGAAGGTAGTTGATGTTAAGTCCGTTGATTCTTCTTTAAGCGGTAAAGTTGTTGATATTAATTCAAATGGTAATTTGATGGTGGAGGCTTCTGATGGAGTGGAGAAAGTTATTGAGGGGGATGTTGAATTGGGGATACTAAATAATTCCGTTATCTAGGAGAAATATTAGTGCTACAGCGAAAATAATACACCCTACAATAAAGACTCTGTATAGGTTCACATACATCTGTAATCTTGCGTCTAATGCCAATCTGCCCGTTAACAGAATCAAATATTGCAATCTGTAATATCGCAGACTGAACTTGTAAGGGTTTGAAGACTTTTTGAATGCTTTTGATTCCCACGTATCCTCATGCACTTCCGGGAAGTTTCTTTTCAGATAGTTCAATATGCCCCTTACCAGAATCAGATAGTGTACTAGTAACAGTAATGCAATGATAGCAAGAAGCGTAAAAAATACTACGGCCATAGATCCTCCCAAAAATAGACATTAAGAAAAGTATTTATCAACACATATAAAATTACTGCAATCCCTAACATCACCCACCCTCTTCTTCTGACTTTTTTCATATCTTCTGGATCTTTTTTGCAAAATGTTTGGGGATAGCGTATCATTATCATACCAAAAACAAATACTGCCCCAACTATCATGAATACGATATACGAACCGATTAAAACTGATTGACTCATTGTTCTTCCCTAATTATCTTCCTAACCTCATCAGGAATCCTAACCTTCTCACCGGTGGTTTTCATGAACACATTCACGGTTTTCGCCTCGGCAACTACGGTTCCATCCTCTTTAGAAATAATATAGGCAAATTCTAAACTGGTGTTGCCTATCTTCGTAATTTTTGTCTCAACAGTAATGAGATCATCATATCGGGTTGTGTCCTTGTAGTCTACTTCAATGTGCGCAATGGGTGCGGCGATGCCTTGCTTTGCATAATCAGAATACGTGGCACCGTTTTCTCTTAATAATTCTGCCCTGCCCATTTCCATCCATTCCAGATACCGTGCATAATAGGCAACACCAAAGGCGTCGGTGTCTGCATAACGCACCCGATGAGTAGATTTGTTGCTATTCATTCTCCTATGATTTTTACTAAAACCCGTTTTCTTCGCATCCCATCAAATTCGCCGTAGAAAATCTGCTCCCAGGGGCCAAAATCAAGCTTTCCTTCTGTAATAGCAACGACTATTTCTCTTCCCATAATCGTTCGCTTTAAGTGTGCATCAGCGTTATCTTCTCCGGTATCATTGTGCCTATACTGATTATGGGGCTTTTCCGGCGCTAACCCTTCCAGCCATTTTTCGTAATCATGATGCAGCCCTGATTCATCATCATTGATGAATACGGATGCAGAGATGTGCATGGCATTAACTAAACATAATCCTTCTTCTACATCGGATTCTTTTACTGCCTGCTCAACCTGATCGGTGATGTTTACTAATTGTCTTCGCTGAGGAATTTCAAAGAAGAGCTCTTTTCGGTAGGATTTCATGAGAATTACTAAATCAAAATGGTATAAATAGTTTATGTATGAGGTCAGCAAAAGATTTAAATACGGATTTAGAACTTAGTAGTGCAATGGCAGTACTAAAAGAAATACCCATTTTGAACCGCATTATTCAGTTAGCGTATACAATGAGCCTGGTTATTCTTATTTCTGCTATTATTGGGCTAGTGCTTGCTTTTCCTGTGCAGTGGCTGTGGAACTTTATCTTTGGAAAAATATACCCTATTTCGGTTTTTCAGGCCTGGGCATTGAATGTTTTGGTTGGAATCCTGTTTGGTAAGGGCGGTGCGAGTAATAAATAAGAATTCACTCAATAACTAACAACACATCTCCCTTATTCACTTTATCGTTTTTCTTCACTACGATCTTTTTCACTACACCATCCTGAGGAGAAGATATCTGGTTTTCCATCTTCATGGCAACAAGCGATAATAATTTCTGCCCTTTTTTGACTTTCTGATCTACTTTCACATCTAAAGAAAAAATAACACCCGGGAGGTTTGCTTTAATCGTCCCTCCACTGTTAGAGCCTGAGGCATCATCATCGAGCCCGTAGTCTTTTTGCGTATTGCTTAAAGAAGTCTCTACTTCATAGATCTTGCCATCCAGATGCACTTTGAGACTGTTAGTTCCCTCTTCTATTCTGATGGTGTGCTCTTTTCCGTCAATATTAACTTTTAGCTCTTCCATCTTAGAGAGGGAGGTTGCCGTGCTTTTTTGCTGGCTGCTTTTCTCTTTTGGTCAGCTGGGACTCCAGAGTATTGATAAGAATTGATCGCGTGTTTGCATAATCAATGACCATGTCTACAAATCCCAGTTCTGCTGCTGTGTAGGGATTACAGAAATTTTCTTTGTAGGCATCAATTTTCTGTTTTCGAAGCTTGTCCGGGCTTTTTGATTTCGCAAGTTCCTTGCGGTCAAGAATGTTTACTGCACCATCTGCGCCCATGACTGCAATTTCTGCTGTAGGCCAGGCAATCACCTTGTCGTAGCCCATGTCCTTGGATACCAGGGCGATGAATGCTCCGCCATAGGCTTTTCGCATCACCACGCTGATCTTTGGAACCGTTGCCTCTGAATAAGCGTAGAGCACTTTTGCACCATGGCGAATAATTCCACTGTGCTCCTGTTCCTTACCAGGTAGATACCCTGTTACATCAACAAGGTTAACGATAGGAATATTGAAGCTGTCGCAGAAGCGGACAAAGCGGGAGATTTTATCCGAAGAGTTGATGTCAAGACAACCAGCTAAAACCTGTGGCTGATTAGCAACGATGCCTACAACATTATTATTCAGACGCGCAAAGCCAACAACTGTATTTTGCGCGTAAGACTCCATGACCTGATAGAAGCTTTTCTTGTCTACGATCTCATTGATAATATCAATCACATCATAAATCTTCATCTCGTCTTCAGGCAGTATATCTGCAATTTTAGCGGTTTTTCGATCAGGGTCGTCCTTTGCATCAATGACGGGCAAGGGTTCAATATTATTTGAAGGAAGATAGCTAAGCAATTTCTTAATTTTCATCAAGCACTGTTTTTCATCTTCTGCATGAAAATGAGCAACTCCTGAGGTTTCACTGTGCACTCCTGCTCCTCCAAGCTCATCGAAAGAAAGCTCTTCTCCGGTAACTGCTTTGATTACGTCAGGCCCAGTAATAAACATATTGCCTGTCTTTTTTACCATAAAAATAAAATCCGTTAGTGCTGGAGAATATACGGCAATGCCAGCGCAAGGCCCCATGATCGCAGAGATTTGAGGAATTACGCCTGATGCCTGCGTGTTGAGCTTGAAGATTTCTCCACCGCCGGCAAGTCCTGCAACTCCTTCCTGGATACGCGCTCCGCCGGAGTCCAAAAGGCCAATCACCGGGCAGCCGAGCTTGATTGCCTCTTTAATGATTTTCGCGATTTTGCGCGTATGAGCCTCTCCCATTGAGCCGCCCATGAAGGTGAAATCCTGGGCGTATAGACAGACCTTTCTTCCTTCAATTCTGCCTATACCTGTTACCACACCGTCACGGGATCGTTTTTTGTCCTGCATGCCATACTCATGTGACCTGGTCTGCATGAATTCATCAAATTCTATGAAGCTTCCAGGGTCTAAAAGGGTATCTAATCGCTCCCAAACCGTTAGTTTTCCTTTGTCGTGCTGGGCTCTAATCTGCTCTTTTGTCATCTCGTTTTGTTTTGTTTTATCCTTGAATAGTTTGATTTTGCTTGCCATGAGTATCACTGTTGCTTATTTTGGGACGTAAAAATTGATTTTGGTTTAAATATCTTGCTATGGTATCCTAGCTGTTTATTTATAAACAGAAGGTACTTTTATATACAGCTGAGGCTTCTTCTGTAGTATGAATGCTTTAAAAAGAATACTCCTCGTATTAGGAAGCGTTTTCTTGATTTTTTTGGTTGTTTATGCAGGATATATTGTCTTTCTATACTCTTTTTATAATGTAGCAGGCGGTGCTGTAGATGCAAAAAAATTGCTTCCTTAGCCGCTGAGAGGAATGATCCTTCCATGTGTGGAAGAATCAGGACGTTGCCTTTTCCTTTGTTCATTGAAGGATTTACTGTGACAGAAGAAGACATAGTTTTGCTCTGTTATTTTGAAATGGCCCGTACCCTCAATGATGAGAAAATATGTGACCTTATAACTGAGAAAAGTCCCAGGGAAGATGGCTACAGGGCCAGTTGTATTAGCCGTATATCCTTAGCAAAGAATGATATTTCCCTTTGTGATAGCATACCTGATCAACTTGATAAGGGGAGGTGCTACAACGTGTTTACACTGAAAGGTACAGATCCATCCATTTGTGAAAATATTGATGATTCACAGAGAGGTACGCAGACATCTGGCAAAGACCTTTGTTATGTAGGAGCTATAAAGTTTAATCCAGACATAGATTTTTGTGAAAATAAAATCAAGGCTGAACCGCAAAAAAACACTTGCTTTGCCATAGTCGCTAAAGTGATGAAAGATAAGACCATTTGTGAGAGAATTCAGGGAAAGTATACTGACCATCGTAGAAAAAGCTGTATTGATTATATTGAAAGAACTTCTATCAATTAATTTTTTAAGCAATTCCTTCGTTAATAATGGCAAAATCAAGTTCTTTTCCTTCAGGAATAGAGCGATGTGTAACCAAGGTTGCTTTTCGCTTGTTTCGGGAAACGGGCTTGAGGCTGATAAGGCACTTTGAGCTGTATCGCATAATATCTCCTCCAACCATTTTCACAGACTCTTTATTTTGAAAGTCTGCATAGACCTGATTGGTCGCGATAACCGGAACAGAATTCTTACGTGCTATTTCCGTCAAATAGGATACCTGCCAAATAAGGCTGTTGTTTGCAGAACTTATTCCCTCATCTTTTGCAAGTTCCAGCCGATAAAACATCGTGAGCGTGTCAATAACAATGAGGCTTATTTTATCATTGATTTGCTTATTGAGTGTTTTGATATTATCCTGCTGTTCGCGGAAAGTTGTGGGGTTAAGCAAGATGATATTGGAGAGAATCTGATCAAATTCATTTCCTGCCAGCTGTTTCATGCGCTCCAGAGAAAACCCCCCTTCAGTATCAATATAGATAATTTTTTTCTTTTTCTTTGCCTGGGCAATACAGGCAAGCATACAGATAGTGGTTTTTCCTGACCCCGACGGCCCATAAATTGTGGTGAGCACGTCTTTTTCGTACCCTCCTTCCAGAAAATCATCCAGAAGTTCGCTTCCTGAAGGAATCTTTTGCGCGATCATACCTTCAAGAAGTAGAATTTCTTTAAATAATATTCGTGAGAGATTTACTTTAGGCTGCTCATTGAAGCGAAGAGCTAATTACTCATTTTTCTTCCAGATGTTATACTGACTCTTCCTGAAATATTCGGGCAGGCAAAGGATATGCAGCACCATAATGAGCAGCCAAAATGGAAACATGAAGAAAAACGGTATGACATGCCATAGATCTATTTTTTTATCGAATTTAAGAATGGCAAATAAGAATAAAGGATAGCTGAGCAAGGTGGAGAGTATTCCAACGGATACCAAGAGGGTAAGTGGGGTCTGTCCTGAAATGACTGAGAGAGCCCATTTCACAAAACCAATGATGGAAAACCACTCAAAGAGAAAAATGAGCACTTCTGTGCTCATGTAGATTCCTTTCGCTGTAAAATACTGTGTGTAGCCTGATATAATCTGATAGAGGGTAAAGGACCCCATAATGACAGCCTGAATGTAGGAGAACAGAAAAAGAGGAAGCGTATAGATGTCGATGATTTTATTGTTGAGCTGCATATGCCGTTTGAGAATATTCATCAGCCCCCTTATGAAACGGGTTCGCTGACGGAAAAATCCTTTTACATCATAGGGCATATTAGTGAATGCCACTGCTTTCTCCGAAAAGCCAATGCGATGGCCTTTTCGAATCATACGAATAGTAATATCAATATCCTCAGAAAACCCTTTGGTACTGAATCCTCCTGCTGCAAGAAGCTCTTTTTTTCTGTACATGCTTAGCGGACCCGGTGTTACGATATTAGCATTAATCTTAGAGAGCAAAGACCTCATCAAAGAGTTATAGAGCTGCTCAATGTGTACCCACATGCAGATGTGTTTTTTTCTGTTCTGGACCTTTACAACGCCTGTTGCTGCTGCAACATTCTTTCTGCATAATTCTTTTGCCAGCTCTTCAAGAGCGTTTTCTTCGATAACACTGTCCCCATCAACGACTGCAATAATGTCACCGGTTGCATTCCTGAGAGCAAGATTAAGTGATGCTGCTTTACCGCTATGCTTTGTTTTGATGAGCTGAATTCCTTTTATCCTGGAGAGAATCTGTGGGGTTTTATCCCTGCTTCCATCATCAATAACAATGATTTGCTTTCTTCCTTTGAACTCTGCCTTCTGTACTGATTCAACTGCCTGCTGAATGTACTTCTCTTCATTATGTGCCGGAATAAGAATAGAAATGCTCTGAAATAAGGCGTGCGATCTTGGTTTTTTACTGCGGACAAACAATAAGACGTAATAAGAGAGAATGGTGAGCAAAAAAATAGAGGTTACGGTTATGCGCAGGGCGGTAAGAACATCCATTTTCAGGTATACTGACGATTTTCAACCTTAGGGGTGCAGAACCAATGAAGCTTGCTATTAAGCACTGCTTTTGAGAATGCAAAGGCATTAGCAAATGCAATGACAAGACCCATGGTAACTGTTGATAATAGCAGATGAGGGAACTCGCTGAGTTTCTTTTGCTTAGCAAGGGCAATTATTCCCATGAACAGGAAGCCTGCAGTGAAGAGAAAGCGGAAAACGAATTCAAACAAGTGCCCCATATTAAAAAGTTCGGGCTCTCCAAGGAACCAGCCGCTAAATCCGAAAAAGGTCATGATGACGACTACTGGTGCAATAATATTTCCCAGAGTAATGTAGCTGATCATTGCGCGTTGTTTTATTGTTAGCCCTGGCTTGAAGAGAATATCGAGCGCATTATCGAAAAAAACTCTTGCGTTTCCATAGCACCAGCGCATTTGTTGCTTAATGAACCCCTCGAAACTGTCGGGGACTTCGCTTGGAGTCTCGAAGTCAAGATAGACAGTCTTGTATCCCTTCATAAGCAGCTTTACACTGAGTTCTGAATCCTCAGTTATGCTGTTAAGGTTCCAGCCTCCAACCTCATCAAATGTTGATCGTCGAAGAGCGCCGGCTGTTCCGCAAAAAAAAACGCAGTTGAGCTTATTATTAATAGGCATAACGACAGTATGATAAATCATAAGCAAGTATGCTGCGAATCGTGTGATCAAATTTGTGTCCTTATTGTAGAACCCCTGCCTGGTCTGAACAATCGCGACATTTGGATCTGAAAACGGCTTAATGATTTTTCTAAGAAAATCAGTCTTAGGTATCCAGTCTGCATCAAAGACAACAATGACCTCTCCTTTCGTAATGCTCATCGCATTTTTTAGTGCGCCTGGCTTGAACCCTTCCCTGTTCTCCCGGTGAATATATTTAATGAAACCCGGGTGCTTTTCTTTAAATTCGCTGAGGGCATTTTGTGTCTCTTTATTAGTACTGTCATCAACAATGATGATTTCATATTTATCCTTAGGATAATCAAATTCCATGCACTTTCGGACACATCGTGCAGCAATAGGATCATTAAAGGTAGGTATCTGGACGCTAATGAAAGGAAGCTCCTTGAGCCCCTTGTATTTCTTCTCTTTTCTTGAGTCTAAGAGGAGGTTCAAAAAGGAGAGCAGGATAAAAAGAACGGAAAAGAAGATGATGGGGATAAGTGCAAGATTGTAAATGAATAAGGTTATGCTGTATAGGTCCATGTTAATCTCCTAGTACCAATTGATGCTGCCGGATTGTTCGCTGAAAGGTATCGTAGGCAGGGACTCCGTCAAGTATACGGTTATCCCTTCCACTGATCCCTATATAGAAGCGTGGTGATGTTCCCACTATATTAAACTTTTCCACTTCATAGAGGTCTTCATATAATTGAGCAAAGTCGCTTGTTGCCATGCATGAGTTTACTTGTTGCTCTGAGATATTGTGCTGTTTGAGAAGGGATGAAATCTCTTTGGCATCTGATACTGCAAAGAGGCCAAAAAAGAAATCAAAATATTTTTCCTTTTCTACCTGTGCAATGCAAGTGAGGTATTTCGTAAGGATGTAATTGAGGCTGTTATCGCTAATATCCTGCTCCAGAAGGTAATGCTTAACATATAACTTGACTTTTGCAGTATCCATATACTCTTTCTTCAGTTGAGGCAGCCTCTCAGAGAGAAAATAGCTTGAAGACTGTTTTGTGGGATCAATATAGGCGATGATTGTTATGCTGGCATTCGCCTGTCCGTAGTACGGGCGATTATCTATCCTTGGTGTTGCTGAGATGTAAAAATCGTACAGAGACTGATAATCTGAAGCGCTCATCTTTTCAAGCACCTGCTCCTGCTTAGGCAGCTCTCTTATGTAATATCCAAACCCGTACCCGAGCAGAGAAAAAGTTATCAGTGCGAGGAGCAATACTAATTTAGTCTTTGATTTTCCTGCTGGCTTGGTATTTTTTGTCATTTTAGCTCTCTTAATAATTCCTGCGCTGAAAATAATCTTCCCTGGTATGCTTTGTCCTTGAGAATGATTGCCGGGGTAGAGGTAATATTATAAAATGTTTTGAGGTTAGTAGTTATGGTTTGATTAGATTCAATGTCAATGACAAAGACTATACTCTCTCCCCCTCTGGAGCGTATTTCCTTTGTCAGCAGGTCAAGCTCTTCTCCCTGCCTCACGCATTGTTGACAGTCAGCAGAATAAAAGTAGAGGACGTTTGCTATGTCCACCTGACAGTTGTTGTACTGGTTTCGTGCTAAAATCCAGGTACGGATGGAGAGTTGCTCATATTCCTGCTTGAGGTTCAGATATTCTTTTGAAGGAGTATTATACTTCTCGTATTCTTCGATTCTGAAAGGGAGCCTGCTCCAATAGTATCCCAGCCTTGAGAGGTATTCCTCAAAAGAGACTGAGGAGAAGGTGCATTGCTCTTCCCCGGAGAGAGATTCCATAAAGGTTTGCTCTAGCTGCATGTTTTGCAGATTTTCATCAAGGAAGGTAATATATGCCTGGAGGTCTTCAAGGTCGCTCTTTGTCCTCTGTTCAATGGTCTTGCTGGCATAAAGACCGCTAAACACTCCGGCAAGATAAAGAATCAAGGAGACTATTGTAGCAAGAATGATTATCCCTGTTCTTTTATTGGGGCCTTGTTTTTTTTTTGGCATAGTAGTCTTAGTCTCTCTGAAGAATGGACTCTTTTTTTATGTGAACGCTCCTGTAAGAGCGCAGGCCAATAAAAAGCAAGAACAGTGACCACACTAAGAAAGGAAGAGGGTTTGCCGGAATCCAGCCAAAGAGTAATAACGGAATAAATGCATAAAAGAGTATGCTAAGCAGCATCTCATATTTTATCTTAGGCATGAAGGGCTTTAGAATTACACTTAGTCCAAAGAGCAGGAAGGTTGCTGCAAAAAGATAGAAAAAAAAGATTGAAATCGAGCGCCCAAAAGAGTAGTTGATCATTCTCCAGTAATTGATGTCGATGTTCACGAAAATATTCAGATAGGCTGACTTGAGGATATAGAAGATCAGATTGAAGAGCGCTGCAAAGGTTCCCATAGAGAGTACCAGCCAGATGTGATTCGCTGTACTTTTCTCGAAATTTTGCTCATGAATGCGCTCAAAATGATATTTAGGATTGGACAAAAACTGTATTGCGTTCTTTACTTGTATTGGAATCATGTACATACCCCTCTTACTCTCTTTGTATAGTAGTTCGAGGCATTTTGATCATATTTAAATGTATCGTCGCAGAGAGAATCACTCTTTTCTACAGATCCTGCAAGATAAAAGGACCATACCCATTACATACGCTTTCTGATTTTTACAAAATCTCCTAACGTGAAAGAATCAGATTTAGTGGCCTGGCTGCTCACCGAACTGTTTTCAACTTGTTCAAGGATTTTTACCTTGAAGAATTTTTCCAATTTTCTTGCAAGCTTGATGTTTGGCTCGAAGTGCCCTGTTTCAATTTTATGGATCAAGGACATTTTCTCATTAATTTTTTTTGCCAGATCTTCTTGGGTGAGGCCGGATTGCTCTCTTTTCTTTTTGAGAATGGAGGAGTATTCCTCAACAAGCGCCTGTGTAATTTCACTTTTTGAGATTGAGGGGGTACGCTTAAACTCCCTTCTTCGGTCAGGAAATGCCCTTTCATGAACATTTCCTATTATTTTTCCAAATTTGGAGCAGGACCGGCACGCATTAAGAACTGTTCCTTCCACTTCTGCCCGAAAAAGCCGTGACTCTGCCCCACACATCTCACATACTCCCATGAGAATTATAAGGTGATTTTTCTTTATAATATTTACTGTTTTGGATAAGGCTTTTTGTGATAGTACTTAACGACAACAATACTGGCAGGCACACCGATTTTGCTCAGAGCAAAATCTCGAGCTTAAATATTAAGCTCGTGTGCGCCATTGTTGTCGCTTTCTTTTAGTATATATTTGCAGAAAAATTCAAGATAGCTTCAACTCCATTCAAATCTATCAGTAGATTTTTATAGCTTATTTGACTTTTTCCTCGTATGGCAAAGGAAAAATTCATTCTGGTGAGCTTGAAGGAAGATCAGTCCAAGAAGCTTGCGCAGGTTATTTCGAATAATGCTTCACGAAAGATCCTGGATTATCTCTCGGAAAAGGATGCTACAGAATCTGAACTCTCTGAGAAGCTGGGCATGCCCTTATCCACGATTCATTATAATATTCAGGCCTTGGTAAAAGGAAAGCTGGTTGAAGCAGAGGAATTTCATTATTCAAAGAAAGGAAAAGAAGTGCTGCATTATCGGTTAGCAAGCAAATTCATTATTATTGCTCCAAAAAGTACGTTTGGCTTAAAGGAGAAGCTGCGTAGCATCCTTCCGGTAGGGTTGCTTGGGCTTGCTGGGTCTCTCTTTCTGTTTGCCAGTGATTTTGTTCAGCAACTAACAAGGGCTCCTCTGATGGGAGCCTCCCTGCAAACTGCCGCAGAGCCAGTGGCTGCTCCTCTTCATGAGGCTTCCCGTAAGAGTGCTGAATCTGCCATTGATGAGGCTGCAAGAGCCGGAACTACTATTGCTGTTGAGGATAGCGCGAGTGCTGTGGCTACTAACCTTGTTGAAGAAGAAGCAGAAAATATTGTAGTGAACACGATTGAGAATGATCTTGCAGATAGTGCTGGCGGCGTTGTTGAGCCAGTTGGAAATCAATTGGGAAGTGAGATTGCTCAATCTGCTACCTACCATGTTTTGCAGAATCCTGCAATCTGGTTCTTGTTTGGGTGCGTATTTACGGTAGTTTTAATAATACTTGTTGAGTATATTAATTATAAAAGGAAGAATTAAAGAAAAAATGAGAGTTATTACTACTTTTTTTGTAATTGTCCTTTGTAGTTTTTTTCTCATTGGATGTGTGCAGGAAGAGTTTGTTGAAATTGATAAAGGACCAGAGCTGCCCACTGCTTCTGATGCTGAATGCCTAATTGATGCAGATTGTGCAACTGGTGGCTGCTCGAGCCAAATCTGCACTACCACTGAAAAGGCTATTGATATTATTTCTACTTGTGAATTCAAAGCAGAGTACGAGTGTCTTCAGTTAACTTCCTGCTCCTGTAATCAGGGCAAGTGTGGCTGGGCTGAGAGCGTAGAGTATACTTCCTGCCTTGAAGAGAAAAAGAATTCCTAGATTTCTTCTAAAGCTTTTTATAGCCTGTTCTGTTTTATTCTGGCATGATTATTGCAATTAGTGGTACACCTGGCACGGGGAAGACTACTCTGGCACGGGCTCTAAGAGATAAGCTAGGGTATTCTTTACTTCAGGTGAAATCTCTTATTACCAAAGAAAAGCTCTATGATTCTTATGATAAGGAAAATAGGTGCTATACTGTTGATACAAAGAAACTTAATTCTCAAATTATGAAGAGGATAAAAGAGAAGAAGATGCAGAAGAAGGATTTGATTGTTGATTCGCATCTTTCTCATTATTTGCCTGCATCTGCAGTTGATATGTGCATTATTACAAAGTGTGAGCTCAAAGAGCTGAGTAATAGGTTGAAAAAAAGAAGATACAACAAAAATAAGATCAGAGAAAATCTTGATGCTGAAATTTTTGATGTGTGCCATACTGAAGCTCAGGAACAGGGTCATCGCATACTTGTTATTGACATAACAAAAGGTATTAATACAAAAACTCTTTCCCGAATTAAGAGGGAAATCAATGGTGCTCAATCCACAAGCTGAAGAACTTAATTCTGTTATTCAACATTCTTCTGAAGTGGTGTATAACTTGCTGTCCAGAAAAGGGAAAGCAATATACTATCCGAAAAAAGGGATTCTTGCGCAAACAGCCGATGCGAAAGAGAAGAGAATCAATGCAACCATTGGTGCAGCAGTAGAGGATGATGGCTCTCCGATGAGACTGAAATCTGTTGAAAAGGCGATTTCCCTGAATCCTTTGGATGTGTTTCCGTATGCACCAAGTTTTGGCAGAGATGATCTGCGAGCGAAGTGGAAAGAACTGATTGCTAAGAAAAATCCAGGTTTGCAGGGGAAAACTCTGAGTTTGCCGGTTGTTACTCATGCACTCACTCATGCTTTAAGCATGGCTGCATATCTCTTTATTGATGAAGGTGATGAGATTATTCTTCCTGATTTATTCTGGGGTAATTATACGTTGCTGCTTGCAAATGGCTATGGGGCAAAACTTGTTACCCATAATACCTTTAATGAGAATGGGTTTGATGTTGGGGCGTTCAGGGAAAAGGTAAATGAAGGAGAGATAGGAAAGAAAATAATTATTCTTAATTTTCCGAATAACCCTACGGGATATACTCCTACAGTTTCTGAGGCACAGGAGATTGTCTCTGCGATCCAGGAGGCTGCGCAGAGAGGAAATTCAATGGTTGTCTTCATTGATGATGCGTATTTTGGCCTGGTATATGAGAGCGGAATCGAGCAGGAATCCCTGTTTTCTTCTCTTGCGGACGTTCATGAAAATGTTCTTGCGGTTAAGATTGACGGGGCAACGAAAGAAGATTATGTCTGGGGCTTTCGTGTTGGGTTCATGACTTTTGGTATTAAAAGAGGATCGCCCGACATGTATGCCGCCCTGGAATCCAAGGCTGCAGGTGCAGTCAGAGGGTCCATATCCAATGCTTCAAACCTGTCTCAATCATTGTTGTTTAGTGCATATCAATCTGACTCTTATGAGTCCGAAAAGAGAGAAAAGTATGAGCTGCTTAAAAGCCGCTATGAGGCTGCTAAGAAAGAACTGGCTGAACATTCCGAATATGCTGAGTATTTCACTGCACTGCCCTTTAATTCGGGATATTTCATGTGTGTGAGGCTTCAGAAGGGTCTTGATGCAGAGAAGGTGCGGCAGGTTTTGCTGCAGAAATATGATACCGGGGTTATTAGTTTAGGAACTATTATTAGAGTTGCATTTTCAGCTGTTGCTAAAGGCTCTATTTCAGAGCTTTATGAGAATATGTACCTTGCCTGCAAGGATATTTCGAGTAATTTGAAGAAAGCTATATAAAAGAGTGGGGGTTTGAGTGGTTATGGATTTCGCATTTTATGGGAGACAAGCATTGATTAAGAGCAGCGGAGATGTCTGCAGGAACTCTGAAGAGTTAGTACAGAGTAAACTTTTTTCGACGGTTGTGGGAAAATTTCTGGCTGATTTGCGCTCCAAAGATTCTCCCTTTCTTGCAATTTTGCCTCAAGGAGTGGGTGAAGAGAAGCAAAATCAGGCAACTGTTCGTATCCTGCAGAAGCTTTCATCACAAACAAAGGAAGAAGTACTGAAGGGGTCAAAAGACTATGACTCCTTTTTTAAAGATAGTTCACTGCTTTATCAATTTGTTGAAATGCTCTATAATTTTTGGAGAGCATACGAGCGTTTTTTTGTGTTGTATGCAGAAAAGGAGGCATTTCACAAAAAGCCTTATTCTTCGTTTACTGATACTATTGATCTAATCAATAATCTGGCTCGAAAAGTCTACAGGGATGTTTGTCAAAACATTAGCGGGACACACCCTCGCATTTTCCGGCAGGTTCCTGCAGGAGCAAAAGTAGGATTGATTGTGAACAAGCAGGATAGCGGCCTTCCCTCGGATTATGAGAGCCTCTCGGCTGTGCCGCTTGTGAAGCAAATGCTTATCGAGCCTCCCATGATTATTGATCCGCCAATGAATAAGCGCAAGGGAAAATTCCTCAGAGTTGATTCCAATCCTCTTGCTGGCCTTTCGTTTGATTCGCAGGACTGGATCTGCTATCCGGTTATTGTCGCTGACCTGCTGGTTTACCTTTATGTGCATAACAAGTTTATTGGGCTTGGTACTGCAGTTGCTAACCTTTTTGAGCTTGCAGACGAAGCTGACCTGAATAAGAAACCGGATGCGATTTATGCCTATGGTGTTGATCCTGTGCATCTAGAAAAGTATGGCGAGATTCCGCTTGCGTTCTATGAGGATGAGAAGAATGACTTATTTGCTGCTGCTGTTCCAGGAAGTGATGATTATGGATACTTTGGCTATATCAAGAAAATGATGCTTACTATCCACAATAGCATTATGATGAAGCGGGGGCGAATGCCTGTTCATGGTGCGATGGTCAAGATTAGTTTGAAGAACGGAAAGCGCGCAAATATTATTGTTATAGGAGACTCTGGTGCCGGCAAGTCTGAATCACTGGAAGCATTCAGAGTATTGAGTGAAGACTACTTACGGGATATGGTTGTTATCTTTGATGATATGGGATCACTTACTGTTGAAGGCGATAAGGTTATTGCGTATGGTACAGAAACCGGAGCGTTTGTTCGATTGGATGACCTGCAGCCGGGGTATGCCTTCGGGAATATGGATCGCTCTATTATTATGAGTCCGCAGAAGATTAATGCGCGTGCTGTGTTACCTATTACTACTTTAGAGGCTGTTCAGGGCGGGGAAGAAATTGATTATTTTCTGTATGCGAATAATTATGAGGAGATTGATGAAGATAATCCTTACCTTGAGCGGTTTACTGACGTTGAGGACGCTATAGAAGTGTTCAGGGAAGGTGCTCGCATGGCAAAGGGCACCACTTCTGAGAAGGGATTAGTGCACACCTATTTTGCGAATATCTTCGGGCCTGTTCAGTATAAAGATGTGCATGACAAACTTGCGGATAAATACTTCAAGGCATTGTTTGATACCAACGTGTATGTCGGGCAAATCAGAACGAAGCTGGGTATTGAGGGGTGCGAGACTTCAGGGCCTCAGGATGCTGCTAAAGCATTGTTTGAGCTGATTATGAAGGATTGAAGTTCTTTGTTATTATCCTAGATCAGACAACAACGGCAGGCATCCTCAAAAATCTCTGATTTTTGGGACCCTGAAAATCTTTGATTTTCATGGAAACGGTTTTGCCTTGTGCAAAATCTCGAGCTTCAGGTGTTCGCTCCATTGTTGTTGTCTTGTAGTTATTTTTATATATCCTATCTCATTTATTCTCTCTATGAAAGCGCAGATATCCAGTGTTGATCTTCACTATTTAGTTGAAGAAATGCAGTCATTGGTCGGGGGGAGAATTGATAAGATCTATCACCCGAAAAAGGAAGAAGTGTTGTTCCAATTTTATGTGAGCTCAAAGGGGAAATTTTTGCTTCGCATCATTTCCGGAAAGATTATGTTTTTGTCTGTGCATAAAGGATCTTATGCTGAACCCTCCGGATTTTGCATGTTCTTGCGGAAATATCTAGGATCTTCTCGTATCCGATCTATCTCGCAAGCAGGATCCGAGCGAGTAGTAGTGTTAGGATTTGATGGGAAGGATTCGAAGCATCGCCTGTACATTGAGTTGTTCGGTCAGGGAAACATAGTGCTTACTGATGAGAAAGATATCATTATTAATGCCCTGCAACAGAAAAAATGGGCGGATCGTGAAGTGCGTAAGGGAGTAGAGTATTCGTATCCAAAACGAGAGCATGATTTTTTTACTATTTCTAAGGCTGATTTTTTTTCTGTGCTAAGAAGTAATGAGGAGCTTGTATTACTTCTCGCAAAAGAAATAGGACTTGGCGGCAAGTACGCTGAAGAGGTGTGCTTGCTTGCAGGCGTGGAAAAGAGTAAGAAAAAGCTTACTGATGATGAGAAACTTGCAGTTTTTAATGCTTTGAGAAAAATTCTCAAAAAGCCTATTAAAGCTCAGATTGTATTCAGGGATAAGAAAATTAAGGAAATCTATCCTTTTGTGCTCAGTGAGCTTGACGGTGCCCAGACGAAAGACTATGAGAGTTTTAATGCGGCATATGATTTTTACTATAAGGAAGAATTTGCGGCAAAGGATGAGTTCGTATCAAAACATCAAAAAATGATTGATAAGACGGCGGCAATTGTCGCAGCTCAACAGAAGCAGATTGAAAAATTAGAGAAGAAGGCTGCTGATAATAACCAGAAAGGAGAGCTGCTGTATGAGCATTATTCTTTAATTGTCAATATCCTTGGTGAATTAAACAGAGCAAGGGAAACCCTCTCCTTTGATGAGATCAAGAAAAAACTCAGAGGACATAAGACCATTAAAGAAGTGGATGGGAAGAATAAGAAAATTGTGGTTGATTTGTGAGCTTCTTTGTATTGTTTTAAGTAAGATTTATAAGGGGAAATATCCTACTTCTTACCAGGGGATGTGTGCTAGATAAAACTATAGTGAGATGATACTATGACCTTTGAAAACCAATTACGAACTGTTGCATTGCTTGGCCTGCTTACCGGATTATTGCTATGGGTAGGCAATCTTGTTGGAGGGCCAAGTGGGCTTACTGTTGCCCTTGTTTTTGCTATTATTATGAATTTTGGAGCCTACTGGTTCTCGGATAAGATGGTCCTTTCGATGTACAGGGCAAAGGAGATCCAGGAAAAGGATAATTCTAGATTATATCGTATGGTCAGGGAAGTCTCGCAGCTGGCAAATATTCCTATGCCTAAAGTGTATATTATCCCTTCAGAGATGTCAAACGCGTTTGCGACAGGAAGAAACCCCAATCATGCTGCTGTGGCATTCAGTGAGGGCATTTTACGCTTGCTTAATGATTCAGAATTGAAAGGGGTAATTGCCCATGAGCTTGCCCACATAAAAAATAGGGATATTTTAATCCAAAGCATCTCTGCAACGATTGCCGGGGTGATCTCCTATGTTGCTTTTATGGCACGCTGGGCTGCTATTTTTGGTGGGTTTGGCGGTAGAGACAGGAATGGAGGGAATATCCTGGAGTTTTTGGTACTTGCGATTCTTACTCCTTTCCTTGCTACGTTAATTCAGCTTGCCATTTCGCGATCCCGCGAGTATATTGCTGATGCTTCAGGGGCAAAGTATGTGCACTCTGGACTTGGCTTGGCAAGTGCTTTGGAAAAACTAGAGAAGGATATTCGGCAAAAACCGCTTCAGGCGAATTCAACTACTGAGACTACAGCGCATATGTTTATTGCTAATCCATTTGGGAAATTAGGCGGTCTTGCTCAGTTTTTCTCGACTCATCCTCCTATGAAGAGCAGGATTGATAAGCTGAGACGGATGCAGTTTTAGGGTAGGAAGGTTAATTTTTTGTATTCTTGTGACCAGAATACGATTTTTCTTATATTTTTGAAAGTGGACCTAAATTCATTGAGTAATGACTCTAGTTCAACTCTGTCCTTAACTTCAACCTCTATTTCTATATCGCAAGTTCCAATAATTTTTTGGAGCCAGACAACGTTTTTGTTTGTATCAGCCCAAGTTTCGATTTGCTTTAGATTATCATTAGTGTCAAGGTAGACTTCTAAAAAGTAGTTCATATAACCAAGCTTGATGAAATTGATTTCTGCCCGGTACCCCAAGATTATTTTTCTTTTTTCGAGATTTTTGATTTTGGATGATACGGTGGTTTGTGGAATCTTGAGGTTTTTTGCAATCTGTACGGTTGAAATTCTTGCGTTTTTGGAGAGTTCTTTGAGGATGTTGAAGTCGTTTTGATCGTATGGCTCTGTATCTTTTGGTTCTAAACTATGGTTAGTCTTGTGCATTTTATTATTCCACAGATAGTCTTTTGGATATTGCCTAAATGTGTTGATTATCGAATGGTGATATCGAATGAGCTTCTTTCCTAGCTTACTTTTGATTTGGAATATTGCTTGTTCAATTTCTGAAATTCTTTTTGTCCAGAGAAATATTCCATATCTATAAGGATAATCCATTCGAAAAATTAGTCCTGCATTGATTTCCTTGTCTAAGAATGTGAGAAAACCCTCTTCTTCTCCGCTATTTGTTTCCTCTAAGTCAAAGTAAAGTCGTGAAGTAGTATATCCTAAAGCACCCATATCTAATACAGGATAATACCTAGTTATGGTCTTTTGTTCCTCTAATTTTTTGATATGATAGGCAACAACATCCTTGTTAGAGTGTACTGCCTTTGCTATTTTGTTGATGTGCTCTCTTCCATTCCAATCTAATACTTGAAGTATCTTCCAATCTAATTTATTCACATTATAAGAATTATAACAATATTATATAACATTTTTGGTAAAAAGATTAATATTTAGCAAATAATTTTATCTACTAATAGTGTACCATTATTATTTATGAATAATAAAAAGAGTATGAAGGGAATAATTGGAGAGGAAAACTTAGAGCTATGCGCAATTCAGATTACTAATTACAGTAATGATCCTAGAATCGCACCCAGCGGAATAGTGACAAACAAAGATCATATTGAACAAATATTAGAAATTTTAAACGAAGAAGGAGTAGCTATCAGGAACAACAGACATGTCGGAGAGTTAGCGCAAGTATATTATTTAACCGCAGGAAGCACGACATATATGAGTGATAAAGAACTTTTAGTACATATGGAGAATAAATGCTTACCAATACATAGTCTTTATTACTATGAATTCATTAGTATGGGAAATCCAAGAGAGCTTCAATTAAAAAAAGTCTACGAAAAAGCCTAGATTTAAAAAATGAACCTCTGACATCATGAGAAAGAGTTTGCGATAGAACAGGTATAGACTTACCCCTTGTACTCCTCATCCAAGATCTTTCTGATTTCTTCTGCTTTCTTTTTTCCTATTTTTTCAACTTCTTTGAGCTCATCAGTTGAGGCATTAACGATGTTTTTTATGGATTTGAAGTGCCTAAGCAATGGCTTTGCCAGCGTTGCCCCAATGCCGGGGAGTGCAGAGACAATATATTCCTGAAGCCAAAACGTATCCGATACCCGCTTTTCTGTATGCGGCATGAAATCTTTTTTTCCGGTTTCCTGCTCCCGTCGTGCAATGGTATGCATCAGCGCTGCTGTTTCGCTAGGAGACTTGGACTGTAGCAGGGGCACCCCGTAACTAACAACGATATTTGCTATCATGCCGCGAATAGCGTTAGGGTGGAGATTGCGCACTGAATACCAGTCTTCTATTCCTTCGACAATCACGATAGGCCGCTCGAAATGCCGCTTGAGCTCCCTTACCTGGTCCAATAGCCTTCCATCAAGGATGGACTGGATAAAATCTTCAACCGTTTTGAACTCTACTCCTACTCGTTTGCTTAGAAGATAGTCAGCGTATTCCAACTGTTCAATCCGTACTTTTACTGATGAGTCCAGAAGGTGCTTGATTATTTTTGACCCTTTTTCCCGGTGATCAGCATAGATTTGAATGTCTTCCTCCTGTTCTTCAAATGAGTCCAGCGGACTTTCTTTTTGTACATTCAGGGTGGTACGAAGTTTTGATTTCAGGCTTTTCAAATTCGTATACATCTTTTTTTCTTTGTGATGTGCCGACCAGCGATAGCCTACGTCTCTTGTGCCTTCTGCAAGCAAAATCATTACTCTTCCTTTGTCCTGCCTTCCGGTTCTTCCCTTTCGCTGGATGTGGCGAATGGCAGAGGGTATCGGCTCGAAGAAAATAACTAAATCCACGCTGGGGATGTCAAGGCCTTCTTCTCCTACTGAGGTTGCAACCAAGACATTGAATTCATCATCACGAAAATTCTGCAGCATTTCTTTTTGCTGCTTTTGGGTTAATCCTGTCTCTCCTTTTTTTGTCTGCCCGATGAAGAGTTCTGCCCGTATTCCTGTCAAAGTATTGAGTTTTTTGACAATGTCGGCAGCATTGTCACGGTATTGGTTAAAGACAATGATTTTTACCTTATGGTGCTGCTTTTTTTCCTGTTCGATGATGCGTTGTAGCTCAACCAGTTTTGGATGCTCTACTTTATCTTCATAGAGCGTCTGGCATTTGATAAGTGCAGAGCGAAAATTAAGATCCTTAACCAGGTTTTTTACCGCTTTTACTTTTGAAGTGTACGCCTCCCGCTCAAGCTTATTGATATAGGCGTGAAGAGAAATGATTCCTTGGGTTTCCAGAAGTTCTAGTGCGTGCTGCACCTTCATGATTTCTGCAAGCAATGAAATAGCATTCCATAGGGTGAAGTCTTTTTCTCCCTGTGCAGCTCTTCCTCTTAGCTGTGCCTGCAAACCCAAGAGGTCTTTTTTGTTGAGTGATACTGCGTCCATGCGGTGCAGAATTCCCCAGTCCTTAAGTTTTTTGAGCCTGTCCTTGATGAAGTCTTTCAAATATCCCTGAATATCTGCAAAGGTGGGAGGTAGCTTAACACTTATCCATTTCAAATCTGTCTCCTGAATATAGGGCTTTACATCAGAATCTTCATCTGTTCGTACTTCAATTTCCTCTATATGAAGGTTCTGCGCTACCTCGGCTATCTTCTCCATTTCTGCGCCTGGTGATGCGGTCATTCCAATGATCCTGGGGTGTCTTGCTCGCTTCATGTACTGCTTTGCGACAAATACATACGCATAATCTCCTACGGCGCGGTGCGCCTCGTCTACTCCAAGGAGCGAAACTTCTTCAAGCTTGATTTTGCCGGAAATGATATCGTTCTCTAATCCCTGAGGGGTGGAGAAGAATATCTGGCATTGTTTCCAGAGCTCTTCGCGCTTCTTTGGTGAGACGTGGCCGGTAAAGATCGCCATGCTTTCTTCTGGAATTTCGAAATGTTTTTTGAATACGAGAAAATACTGTTCAATGAGTGGTCTTGTGGGCCCTATCAGAAGTATTTTTGATTTGGGATACTGCTGCAGTCGCTGCGCTGCAAGCATGAGAAAAATATTGGTTTTACCAAGGCCTGTGGGAAGCACTACTAAGGTATTATATTTTGCAGCCGTTGCAAAGATGGTTTGCTGATAGAGTCTTGGCTCAAAGTCCTTAATCATGGTATCGACTAATGGAATTTTGTTTATATAACAAAAATTTGTTCAATCTTTCCTAGGTAAGCCTGCTCCCAATATAAATGTTAAGGTATTTTATGGTCTAGCATTGTAGATGAACAAATTTTTGGAATTGAAAATCTCGCACTGAAGTATGAGTATTGAACCCACTGCAAATCTCTAGCGAGATTTTCAATATGTATTGGAGAGTTATTTAAGAGACTAAATGAAGAAAAAATTGCTATTTTATTAGTGCTTGAGAAGAAACTTATCCACATATCCTTTATTAAAAAGGTAGTAGGTTCCCCAGGCAGCAATGACAAAGATAACAAACGTGACTCTGCGATCGCCCTGAAAGGCTCCAATGATGTATCCAAGTATAAACCCCACGATGATCAGCGTATACGTTACCTTTTCCATCTGCTTTCGGCCGTAAAAGATTTTCCCTGCAAAAATTCCTGAGACCAGAGCGATCAAATAGGTGATAACTGCATTTCTGGAAAAAATACCCAGAATAATGCCTATGAATAAGAGAATCAAAAAATAAATTTCTGCCCAGTCTGAAAAATAGGTTAATGCGGCTTTTTTGCTTTTTAGCAGTCCTGATTTTTGATTTGCTTTTGACATTGTATTTCTTTTTAATATGGCCCTCTCCAGTTGAACCTTTCCCATATGATGTAGTAAATCAGCCACCACAGCCAGGCAAGAAGGAATGAGGCGATAATGGTTATTATAAGATTTATGTTTAGATAGAGGAGTATTGATGAGGAGACTACAATAGCAAGACCAAACATGTAAACCATACGTGATCCAAACATCATTCGATTGCCGTCTGCAGGGGGGATAGGAATCATAGTCCAAAGTGCCATGATAATGTTGAGTATAAATGCTGTCTGGAATAGGGCTATGTTTGTTATTTCATAGAGCGTTCTGAAGATCATTGCCAGTAAAATATTTGCGATGGGACCAGAGAGTGACACTACACCTATTCCAAAATAATTCAGGCCGTATCGGGTCCAACCAATACGATGCCCGGGCAAAAAATTAAGAACAATTCCTCCGGGAATCAGGAACCAAAATCTTCCATTTGTTACGAATGCCAGGACAAGAGCTACCAGCAAACCAATTGACCATAAAGAATACTCTGCACTGTAGCTTGCGCCAAGCGCAAATGCTTTCTGAACTGCAAGCCGTGCCAGAAGAGTTAAGGCAACAATAAGAACTGCGCCCAGCAAGCTCGTGAGACCAACGGTGATATCTAATTCCTTATCTCCCCATTGACGAAAAGAAATGATGAAGGCCAGAGTGGCAATTGAAATCGTGAGCCCTCTTAGTTCTTTGGCCTTGAATGGAAGATACCTTTTAAGCCTATCTATCCAATCAAATCGTTCGTTCATACACTCCAAGTTCCTTTTTCGCTATATAAATTTATTGGGTTACTGTAAAGGAATAGGTTATTCCCTCGTTTTCTTTGAGAATGTTAAGAATATCTTCTTCATGCCCTGCACCAATAACAGCCAGGACTTTTTTATCCGGATTTTGGGCCATGATTTGCTTGAGCTTTCTGGCCATGTGATAATTTCGCTCTTCAATGAGTACCTTGTGAATATTCGGATAGCGCTGCTTAACCTTGTCCACCATCATTTTGATGAGTTTCTTACTTGGTACTTTGTTGAGGTCAAAATTGAGCAGAGGATCCTTTTTTCTCAGGACAAATCCGTTAAAGAGGTCAACAACGAAATTCCATCGCTCCTTCCAGGAAAGCGTTTGGGAGAGCCGCCTCAAGGTTATTTCAATGTGCTGGTCTATGAGCGCTAATTTCTTGTTATTTTGCTTTGCCAGAGTAACTGCGGTTTTCATCTCTGATCCTGGCTTTACACCCACGATCTTACCCAATTTATTACTTGCCCAGGACCCTAAGAGTGCAAAAATGAACCCTTTAATGCCCACCCTCTTGATATCGTAGATACTTGGCTTTCCCTGCTTTTTTGACAGTAATGCGTATAAGCGGTGCTTGTCAAGCTCAACTGCAATGATATCCGGCTTGAGCTGCTCAAAACCCTGCTGAATCTCCTTGATACTTTGCTTTGAGATATGGCTTGTTCCAATAATGAAAAGGTTGTGAAACTGGTTCATACTGCTGAAGAATGCTTCATCATATAAAAATGCCTGAGTTTTTCATTCTGAATGGCAGGAAAATGGCAAAACAAAAGGTTTAAATAGGAACATATTTACGTTACTATTATAGAATTATAAAGGTGGTTATCAATGTTAAAGATGAAGCGCTTGCGAGAAACCTATGATATGAGAGTATATACTGATAATGGCGATTATTTCGGCGATGTAGAAGAATCAATCCTTATGCAAACAAAGATTTTTGGATGGAGAGTACGGGCAACTAAGAATTCTTTTTTGAGCCAGGTACTTGGCTCTGCAAAAGGGGTCATTGTCCCTCATCAGCTTGTAAAAAGCATTGGTGATGTGATGATTATCAGCAAGGCTGCTGTTCCTAATTATAATCCGGAAGACGCAGACGAATAGCTTTCTTATTTTTCTCTTATCATTATTTCTTTTATTGTTAATAAGCAGTTTGTACACCATAAAGGCTAGGATTAAAAAAGTGTTTGGGCATAGCCCGGTGTGTGTTTTTTGATCCCCCTTGCCTGAATGGCTCTATACAGCTGCTTTCTTCTGAAGAATTTCTTCAGTGATAGGCTCTACGGATTCAAAGAGTGTTTTTAAACCTATCTTTAATGAAGCTTCATCACAGATTTTTGCGTGCACAAAAGGAGTAATAACCCATTTTTCCACTTTTACAGGGTTTACAAAGTAAATTTTGAATGATTCTACTGCAGAATAATCACTCCAGTTTTTGTAGAGAGTATCAACATTTTTCCGATTGTTCAGCGTTATGATAGAAAGATTTTGTTCCAGCTGCTCTTTTTGTATGTTTTCCAATGCGGTATTTGCGATTATGGTTTCCTTTTTATCCTTATGATTAATGATCAGTTTATCCTCTTCATGATCAATAGAGAGGATAGTTTTGTAGAGCGCATCGAGGCTTTTGAGATAATGTTCAGCCCAGGTTAGAAGCATTTGGTTCTCTTTTGACATGGGGAAATTTTTCGATTATTCATTTATAAAAGTTTCTTAGTGGTTGATTATCATAAGCAATGTTTAAATAGTTCGCAGAGATAGCTGGCTTATGTTCAAAAACACTATTGATCCTGTTCTTCTTGAGCTTGGGCCATTCGAGATTCGTTACTATGGCATTGTCTATGCTCTGGGTTTTGTTCTGGTTTATTTGTTCCTGAAGCATTTTATTTCAAAGGGAAAGCTGAAGAATATGAGTGTGAAGAAATTAGACGACCTTATCCTGTATATTCTTCTGGGCACTGTCATCGGAGCGCGATTCTTTAATTTTGTGTTCTATCATCCCAGTGTTTTTTGGACGAACCCCCTGGAAGTGTTGAAAATATGGAATGGCGGGCTTTCTTTTCATGGGGGATTGATCGGAGTTGTTTTTGCTACCTGGCTTTTTTCCAAAAAACATAAAGTGAAGTTTATTAGCCTCTTTGATGCGATTGCTATTCCTGCATCTCTTGGCCTGGCTTTCGGCAGGCTTGCGAATTTTACCAATCATGAACTCTATGGCCCTATTACCTCTGTTCCCTGGTGTGTTGAGTTCCTGAGCGCTGCTGGTTGCCGGCACCCGTATCAGATTTATGCCTCTTTGAGTCATTTTATTATGTTTGGTTTAGTACTGTATATCTATGGCAAACAGAAAAAAGAGGGGACAGCGTTCTGGAGCTTTATTTTCACCTATGGCTTCTTTCGCTTTGTTACTGATTTTTGGAGAGTCGAGTGGAGGTATCTTGGAATTAGTGTTGGCCAGTATCTGAGTCTTATTATGGTTATTATTGCAGGAATTATCCTGATAAAAAGATGGAAGAGTACTAAAGCATAGAAACAGTCGTATTTTTTCTCCTCGAAATTTTCTCGTTAGACTTTTACTTTTTCTTGCTATTTTTTGCCTTTTTCACTGGAGTAATGATTATCTTGCCGTTCTCGATTACGATATCTACTTTAGGGTTTTTGAGTATTTCCCGTACTTCTTCAATAATTTCTTCATCTTTTTCTTCAATTTCTTCTTGGTCTGCTTCTTCTTTCCTTTCCTCGTTCTTTTCTTCCTGACCTTCTTCTTTTTTCTCTCTCTTGGTTTCTTCGGCCTTGGCTTTTTCTTCAATCATTCTTTCCTTTTCGCTACGCTCTTCTTTTATTTGAAGTTCACTAGTCTCAGATTTCTTTCTTTCTTTTTCGCAATCACGCCTCTTTTTGCGCTCACGGATCAATAATAAGAGTGTTATTATCCAGAGCAGCAACAGAATGATTATGATGATAAAACAGTATTCGTGGAGAATCATCATAATAAAAGAAGGATGAATCATTTTTTCTCCCTCAGTGTCTTCCTGATACTCTTTGAAGACCGAAGCATTATCTGCGGGAGTATCTTCCGGGATGATAGAATCTTCCTCTTGCTGTGCGTCATCTTCTTCCTCACTCCTTTGTTCCTCTGTTTCTTTAAAAAGATTGCCGCCGCCAGCGGGCGGAGCTGCATCGTCATCTCCTCTACCACCTCCCCCAAGGAAAGGAACAAAGACAGGGCTTCCCCTGATACAAAAGGTTCCCAAGCGCTCATCTGAGATCCCTTCTTTTGTTCCTATAACAATAAATGTCACGGTATTATCTAAAGAAGAGATCGTGCTCTCTTTTGAGTCCCACCCTGCACCATTCCAGTTACAAAGCTGCAGAGTACTCTCATCGAGCCCCTTTTGAGCTACTTCTGCATCGGTATAATTAAGCGTGATGGTCAAATTGACGGTTACGTTTTTTATGGGTCCGGTGATGTCTACGGTTACGAACCTATCTAAGGAATTGGAAGGAGTGCTGCCCGTGGGGCTATGGTTGTATTCTGTTATTATGATTTTTCCGGTAATATTGTCATCAATAATAAGCGATATCTCCGTAAAATTAGAGCGGATGGTGTATGTCTGGTTTGCCTCTAAGCTGACATTTTGCTCTATTCTGTAGCAGTTCGTATTATTGATAGTAAAATTGTATGAGCCCATTGCTGATGCATTATGAGCATCAGTAATATTTGCAAGAATGCTATAGGTATTGGTCTCTGAGAGCGTTATGTTATCGGTATAGCTCAACTGGGCTATCCCGATTGTTGATTCAAAAAGGGGTTCTTTGAATGAATCGCCAAAGGATGAGATGTTCACTTGAGAGCCGTTTACCAGGGAGACGATCTTAAAACTCAGGTTCCCTCCCTGGGAAATTTCTGTATAATGGTTATTGTCCTGGCCAATAATTCTGAGGTATACTGCTCTGTTTTCTTCTCCTATGCAGATGAAGAGATATTGTTCTGCCAAATTATCTGTCGAGGAGTCGTATCTACTATATGTCTGGATATCTGCAATAGCAGGGGGCTCATTTAGTATTAAAGCGCTCGTGCTTACCTGAGCATATGCCTGAAGAAGAAGAAAAAGCGAAAAGGAGAAATACAAATACGTTTTCATAGATACCCGGCTCCAAAACCTATTTCCTCTTTTTTGCGAGTAACAGAGGCGCAGCAATAAAAGCAACAAATACTATGATGATAGTTACTATTGAATAGAGCCTGGCCTGGTCTGGATCTTTTGAGTTTTCCTGCTGTACTTCTTTTACTGCATTTGCGGTAATAAGATTTTTTTTGCTTTCAACTTCAAGGAAAACTTTTTCCTGGTAGCTATTAATTTCTCCGTTGAGATTTTCCCCGCTAAGACCTACCTGCACCCAATAGTTTCCCCTCCCTATCTGTGTATCGAAAATGATCTCTTTTTTTTCTTTGGAAAACGGCTTTATCATTTGGATACTCTTTTTCTCTTCGTAGACTACTGCATTGTCAGCATTATTTATAATTTTTATCTCAATGGTATCCGGGCCGGATTCGATATTACCTTTATTGTGTACTTCAAAGGAGATTATGGTTTGAGATCCTTTTTGCTTTGGGTTAACATGCTTTACCTGGTATGCGGCGTCTTCTTCATCCGTAACTGTTATGCTTACCGGTATGGAAAAGGCCATGTGTACATTTGACTCTCCCACCACCAGATACTGTATTGTTGCTGTATAGTCTCCTAAGACGGTATTTTCAGGGATGCGTACCGTGAAAGGAACCCGCATGGTGCTTTTGTTTTCCGAAAAAATGATCGTGTCAGGATGTGCTATAAATGATGATGCGTTTCCTTCCAGGGTAATTTGCAGAGGTATAGGATGCCTGCTGCTCTTGCTGAGTATTAGCTCCTCTTCAAATTCTGAGCCTGATAGGGTATTGTCTTTAATGATTCTTGAGGGACTTACCCCTAAGCTCATGGCAGTTGCCAGGGGGACCTGCATCAACAGGATTAACAGAATAATATATTTCATGTTTTCTTTACTTTTTTCCTTTTTTTCTTCTTCTCTTTGTCTATCTTGCTGCTCAGAATAACAAGCAAAGAGATTAAGAGAATTATAATGACAAGCATTCCCCCTATGATTGCACCCAAGAGCAGGGAGTTTTCTCTCTCAAATACATTTTGGTGAACGATGAATGATACTTCCTTTTGATTTGATTTTTTCCCCAGGAATTCTGCATGCGATTTAACCGTGTACCTGCCGCTTGCCGGCACGCTGTAGTAGTGCGTGAATGTTTTTGTCTGCCCCTGCAGTACATATTCAGGGTTGCTTTCTACTGTATCAATGAGTGATCCTTCCTTATAGATCTCCGATATTACTGTAGAGTATAAGCCCACTTCTCCTCTATTTGCGAATAGTGCATCAATTTTGGCGATTTTCTCCACATTGTCCTGTACTTCAAGTGAAATAAGCTCTCCGTCTGCCTTGAAGGCGCCACGCTGAACAATATCAAAGGGGATATCGTCTATGCTCTGTATGGCTCCCTTTCGGTGTATCTTTACGTCTCCAAAATAAAAACCCGGCTTAAGCCCAATGGTGAACACTGCTACGCTCTCTGCAGCGGTATACGGCTCAACCGAAGTAATATCCTGTGTAGAGGATGAGGTGATGATTTCTTTGGTTCGGTCTTTTACTATTAGCTCTACTTTTTCAGGTTTTGCCAAGACGTTGCCCTTGTTATTGATGCGCATTACAACGAAAACCGGGCTGCCTTCTTCAGCACTGGGAATCTGGACACTACTTATTCTGTAGTTAATGACTTCTTTTCCCGATACTGTAAATTTTATGTTGACGACTACTCCTGAAGAGACTACTGCGCTGTTAGGTCCTGTGCCTTTTTCATTTGAAGAAAAGACTATTTGTGCAGAGACGTCATACTCCCCATTAGGCGCCTTCTGCGGAACACTTATGATAAGAGGGAATTCGAGCGATTCCTTTTCAGCTACAAATTCGTTTCCGAGTTTTGAGCGTACCCATTCAGATCCTTCACCCCTAAATGAAACCCTGACTTTGGTTTCAGGTTCAATGCCACTAAGAGTAACTGACTTCTCGAGAACATAATTCTTAGGCACATCTTCTAAGACTATCCTTGGAGGACTCACTCCTACTGCAGCCACGGCTTCGGCTAGTATAATTGCTGCTAAAAAGAGGATGTGTATCTTCATTCTGATAACCAGTTTTATGCTTCCCGCATTGTACTCTATGTACTACGCCGCTTGCCGAATATCCTGTACTGCGGCTGGAATGCTCTCTAGTCCAGGGTAGGGTCGCTGGTAGTCACAATAACTAAATTACCGCTGCAAGTGCCTCCTATTCCCTGAGTAGGGGTAGAAAATCCATAGTGAGATTTTTTTTGAGGCCTTAAAGTGGTGTCTGAACCTCTATCCAGATCGAAATCCAATTCTGTACTGGCGTTGCTAAGGTCTACTCCAGAACCATAGGTAAAACTCTGATTGCTATACTCAAGCAAGTCAATAGACACGTTCCCCAGAGTGCATTTCATGGAAAGGTTATCCCCTGTATTATTGCCATAGCCTGTCAAGCTAATATCAATAGCCTCGTTACCGAGGTTAATAATAGAGATGTTCTGGTTTGTGTCTGTTGTGTTTGCACCGAGAGCCAACTGCCCGAAATTAATGCTTGTATCCAGCAAGGAGAAGGATGTGAGAGTTTTAACGTCGTAAATATTTGACGCGTCTAGCCCTGTTGCAGATGCATCATGCGGAGTCACATTTATTGTCCAGTTGGTTGGCTCGTAAAGAGAGCCTGTATCTGTAGGGTCAAGAAACCAGGTGGCATTCATTTTACAGTCGTAGGTTGCAGCAATATCTCCTTCACCGGTGCATTCGCCGGCCTGTATGGTGCAGTTCATACTGTAATGGCTTCTGTTTGTATCTGTCGAACCACTTCCTCCTGTAATGTTTGTTCTGAAGAACGTTGCGTTGACTACTGCTATCTCATCACAGCCGTTGTTGTCTGTGATAATTGCGGTGAAGTTTAGTTGTGTTGTTGCGTTTGAGGTAAGAAACACATCATCACCGGCAAGATTTCCTGCTGCAATTTGTACTGAGCTTGCAACCGGAAGAGCATTAGTTACGCTTGCACCGGTAGTCGCGGTGTCAGCAAGCGCAAAGCCGGCAAGAAAGGCTATTATTACTAGGCTTACTATTAGTTCTAGTCTCACTTTTTTGCACCCTACCCCCTTTAAGGCTGTACTTTGGTTTCCTGCCCTGTAAAACTGCGAAACCTTACTTTCCTTTTCTACGAGATAGATCCCTTTAAAATCGTTACGGGTATACCCGGATAACTCTTTTTTTTATCGGATAAATAATCTCTTTTTGTTCCTTTTTTTCAGCAGAAGCTTTTTAAGATTGTCTACCATAAAAAAATACTTGTGGTGGATTTACTGATATTAATAGTATAGTATATGAATTTGTAATTCAGATTGGTGTCATGTTATAGTCCTATAGCATGAAAGAAATTATTCCTCTTAAAATGTTACCTCTGCTTTGTACCCGTTTGGCTGAAAGGAGATCTCCTTTCTTCTTATGGGTACTGCTGATTTTTTTTCTTCTACCGGGATCTTTTGCGAGCCCGGGGGGAATCAGCCAAAACCTTACCCTGTGGCTTAATGCAAAGAATACTTCAACCCTGTATCAGGATTCCTGCGGAGGAACTCCCTCTACTTCAGATGGTGATCGAATCGGCTGCTGGCAGGATTCGTCCGGCAATAGCCGTGATTTTACTGCATCAGGAAATATACGGCCAACATTGAAGACAAGCGCACGAACGATTAATTTCAACCCCTCTCTTCTTTTCGACGGAACTGAAGACTATCTGGATGATGCTGATGGGGAGGATTATATTAATGGCATTAATGAATTTAGTACCTTTGTTGTGGTAGATTCTGATGTTGCAGCAGGTGATAGGTATATCTTTAATAGCGAGAATGATGTAGGCAATAGGGAAGCCCCCTGGGGGCTTCGATTTGATGATGCCGGGGTCTTATCAGGGCAAGATGATACATTTAAAACAGGCATTAATACGGGGAGTCCTACGCTTTATGAAGGCAATGAGAGTGGCATTACCAGTGCAAATCCGCTGCTTGCAAGCGTTCACTGGGCAAGTGGGGAAGTGCCGACGCTGTATGTTGATGGGCGTAATATTGCCCTCCATTCCTTGACTACAAAAAGCGGCAACCTGAGCGGGGCAGATTATGCACGTATTGGCCATCAGGCAGGGCACAGTTATTGGGATGGGACCATTGCTGAACTTGTTTTTTATCATGAGCGCCTTAGTACGCTGCAGCAACAGAAAGTTGAGTCGTATTTGGCTATCAAGTACGGCATCACGCTGGAGAACACGACGGATTATATTGATTCGTCACAGACTGTTTTCTGGAGCGCTGCAAGCCATACGTCCTACAGTCATGATATTGCAGGGATTGCTAAAGACAACGCTTCAAACCTGGATCAAAATAAGTCCATATCGTCAAACCCGGACGCTGTGGTGACTATTAGCGCTGAAGAAGTGCTTGATGATAGCGAGGCATTGATGTGGGGAAATAATAATGCTACAAATACCTGGACCAGCGATGGCGCTCCCAGCGGTTATAAGATCCTTTCAAGAGTGTGGGAGACACAGGAAACAGGAGAGGCAGGAAATATTACTCTTTTTGTTGCTGTAGAAAATACAAATTATGATATTCCTTCTTTATCGTATGGGTCTTCTTTTTATCTTATTTATGATACGGATAATGATAATTCGCTCAGTGATGAGGAGCCCATTGTCCTGTATGACGATGGGAGTCATGGTGACGAGACAAGCTCCGATAATGTGTGGAGCATACATGCAACTAACCTGGGAAATAATACCCTGTTTAGCTTTGCAACGCAGGTGACTCCCTATCCGGGAGGAGTGGATGGCGTGCAGCTTTGGCTTAAAGGAAACGCGGGAGTGAACCATAGTTCGGGTAATGTTACCAGTTGGGAGGATCAAGCCGGATCAAATACTATGACTTCCTTTGACAATCCACAGACAAACCAGACGGAAATTAATTTTAATAATGTGGTTGAGCTGGACGGTACGGATGATTACTTTGATGGCGGGACTATTATCGGTATGCGGGAAGTGTTTTTAGTGTCTGACGCAGACAATGACGGACCCCTGCTAACAGTGAATGAGTCTATCCCAAGCAGTACCCAACAGTATTGGCTGAGAGTGATCAGCGATAAGGCGTATATGGGTGATAGCGATCCTGATTATATCCATAGTGATAGTTCTATTCCACAGAGTATGGTGATCTATAATCATGAGATGGTTGGAGGGTCAGCAGGAACTGATAGCAGGATCGTTCTTAATGGGGAAAACCAGAGCGTGACCTCCATCAGTTCCAACGACCCGCTCAATTCTTTTTCTAATCGCCCCCGAATTGGTAAAAGCACTGATCCGAGTTTTACGACAGAGTTTCAAGGGCTTATTGGAGAGATTGTAGTGTATAATAGGTCATTAAATGATACAGAAAGAAATAAAGTGCACTCGTATCTTGCTGTTAAGTATGGCATTACTCTGCATAATTCTCTGGATTATATTGATTCTTTAGAGAACGTGATATTTGCCAGCACTACGACGCATGAAAATTATACGAATAATATCGCAGGCATTGGCAAGGATGATGGCTCTTTGCTCAACCAAACCGAATCGAAATCTGTTCATTCTGAAAGTATTGTCCATATTAATGATTCGACTGGTTTACAACACTCGGAGTTCTTATTATGGGGGCATGATAACGGATCACTGAGTACGACAGCCACGAATACTCCTATGGGAAAGGATGTACTGCAAAGAACATGGAGAGTAGACCAAACAGGAGATGTAGGAACAGTAGATCTCATGATGAACATTTCCTCTATGACCCTGCTTTCTACTAATCATAGTCATTTGTTCTTATTGAAAAATACCAATTCTAGCTTCACAGATATTGTTGGCAGTAAGGCAAACAGCAGCAACGGCAGCATTGTTGCCTTTCCGGATGTTGATTTTGGCAGCAATGATTTTTTTACTCTTGCGGTAACTGATGTGGTGTATCCGAGCATTTCCTTTACTACCCCTACACAGCCTAATGGTACTGTCCTCATAAGAGATTATATTGAACTCAATGTGAGTATTGTAGAGAATCATCTGGCGAACCTAACGTACAGGCTTTATAATACTACTTTTCAGTTAGTTAATGAAACCGTGCTTGCCTCTGCCAGCACTATCAATTTTACCGGGCTTGCCAGAGGAAATTATTATTATAACGCGACGGCGTGCGATCAAAATAACCAGTGCAATACCACAGAAACAAGAATAATTGAATTAGACCAGGTTCCCCAGGTAACTGATATCTATCCGTCCGGACATATCTTTAATACGAGTATTAACATTACTGTAAATGCTTCGGTATCTGATAACAGCGTGCATACTGTTCTTGCAAACATTAGCTATCCTAATAGCACTACCGAGCTGCTCACCTTAAGCCTGAGCGGAATCGTGTACAGCGCTAATTTCACTATACCTTCCTTTGCAGGAGTCTATAATGTAACTATCATTGCAAATGACACAAATGGAAATATCAATAATTCTGAGCAAGCGGTTTTCCTTGTCCAGTTGGTAAATCCAAATGACATTAATACAATATTAGCATGGTATGATGGGGCTGATAACGCGACCCTTTTCACCGATAGCAGTTGCCAAACAAAAGTAAGTTCAGATAATCAGGAGGTATTATGCTGGGAGAATAAGGCAGAAGGCAGTAATGCTACTGTTGTCTCAGGCAAGAGCGGGGCGCGGTACCGGTCCATACCAACGGAGAAAATCAGCAGCCAGACAACGCTTCGGTTCAATAAGAGCAATGAAACGGTCTACGGAACAGGGGTAGACATCAGGGCGAATACAAGTGAGGACATAACGCTCTTTGCCGTGTACCGGCCGAGAACAACAAATACCAGTGATCAAGGGCAGGCATTGTGGGGAAATGATGATGGATCATGGGATCGGTTTTATTATAGCTTGTTTACCGAGAGCGGCAGCCTTGGCACTGACGGTATTGATGATGGGTTGATAAGCCTTGGCGGAGCATCCCAGGGACTGTCTATTGATGGTGCGGGGATTGTGGATACGGTTTTCCTGCTTACTGCGGTATATGACGGAAATGTTTCGAGCGGTACGAATTCCGGGCCGGTAAATGCCTCTCAGATTTATTTTGATGGAAACCTCAAAACGATATTTACTGATGAATCGCATGCTACTGCTGCTCAAACCCAGTTATTTCTGGGGCGCGACGGTGATAATGGCCATTATGACGGAGACCTTGCTGAGGTTATTGTGTATGATAGAGTGTTAACTCTTTGCCAGATTGAACTGGTCAATAATTATCTTGGAGAAAAATACGGGAAAGATTTTAGCGGGATAGGGAATAATTATGGCTTTTCTTCTCCTCATAATCACAGTATTAATGGCATTAGTGAATATGTCGGAAATTGCAGCGTTAGTACCGAGGTAACGTCAGCCCAGTCGTCTATTGCAACTATTTCTAACCCGAGCTCGCTTGATGTCAATGATTCGTTGACCTTTGCACATAATAACGGCGGCTTTTTATTGATAGCAGACGTTCCTGATAACTATACCAGGAGGCTTACCCAGTCCTGGAGAGTGGATGTTGATAATACGCCAGGCAATGTTTCTGTATCATTTGACTTATCAACCACCGGTATCAATGTAAGTGCTGTGGATTTTGCGCTGCTTATTGATTCAGATACTTCATTTAATGATTCAACAGTATATACCACTGGCTTTTCTCTGAGCGGGAGTGTTGTTACTTTTACGGAAGTGAATTTTTCTAATGGCGATTATTTTACCCTAGCTGTTAATGAGCCATTCCCCAGTATTTTCTTTGTTACACCAACACTGAGCAATGGAACCTCTCATCCGCAAAATAATATGACGATTAACGTAAGCTCAGCATCAATAGGTTCCGATCATTATACGTTTGTTAACTTTGATGATACGCTTACGCTGTGGCTGCGCTTTGATGATGTGAACGCAAGCGGTGATCCCGTTGACCTGAGTAAAAATGCTATGAATGGCAGTTTGCAAAGTGGAGCTGCTATTAATATAACAGGAAAGTTCGGGGATGCGCTTCACCTTGACGGTACCGATGATTACGTTGATCTTGCCGATATGTCCTCTGATTTTAGCAGTGGCTTGACTATCTGTGCATGGACATACTTTGATTCTTTTACCGCATCCTGGCCGAGAATAGTTGATTTTGGCCAGGGACAGGCTGATGATAATATTTTATTTGCAAGGCATGGCACCACAAGCGATCTTACCTTCGAGGTGTATAGTGGAGGTTCGGGTGGGGGACAGGTTACCGCTACAGGGGTTTTGTCTACCGGTGCCTGGCAGCATTTATGCGCAGCAGAAGATTCATCAGGCAGTGTGCGGCTCTATGTTGATTCCGTTAATGTCGTGAATGGGAGTACCGCTGTTCCTGTAAGCCTTACCAGAACAAATAATTATATTGGGAGGAGCAATTGGGGTTCAGATGGCTATTTTGATGGAGCAATAGATGATCTTTTCGTTTTTAATAGATCTTTGAATTATAGTGAAGTCCTGAGCTTATACAATGCTTCAAAGATCCAGTATGAAAACACATTTAGTGGCCTTAGTGAAGGAAACCATTCCTTTATTGGATATGCGGTCTCTGAGACCGGGCAGAAAAATCAGACAGAACTTCGGACGGTAACTATTGATGCAACGGCTCCTAGCATATCGTATGCAGGGGGAACCGCTAAAAATAATTCGGTTGTTTTGGTTGATTTCGTGTTTGTTAACGTGTCAATAAGCGATAACAACCCTCAAAATACAACGTTCAGGCTGTATAACTCATCCTTTGATTTAATGAATACTTCTGCGTTTAGCAGCGTTGTTACTTCTCTTAATTTTACTTCCCTCTCTGATGGGGTATATTATTATAATGTGACGGTGTTTGATAGTGCTGGGAATTCTGATACGGCAGAGACGAGAAAGATTACCGTTGATACTACTCCTCCCTCAATCTTCTTTAACAACCCTCCTACTCCTAACAACGAGAGTTATGTTTCGGATAATTATTTTCAGGTAAGCATTAACTCCAGTGATGATGATACTTCCCATCATTATACTTTCCTTGATTTTGAGAGTTCATTAGTGTTCTGGATGAGGATGGATGATGTGAATGCAAGCGGCCACCCCACAGATATATCAGGATATGGAAACAACGGAACGCTTATCAATAATCCTGTGATTAACAGTTCAGGGGTGTTTGGTGACGGAATTCATTTTGATGGGGTTGATGATTTTATTAATGTTTCAGACGATCCCAGCCTTAAACTGGGCATAGGAGAATTCACTCTTGCTGCATGGTTTAACCTTCGAGGATATAAAAATGATGACCAGCAAATCCTGGTCAAGAGAGTTAGCGGCGGCGGAGATTACGAGATCCAAATAGAGGAAACTAAGAGAATCAAGGCTTATCTGGGTAATGGTTCTTCTTCTTCTATAGATAGTAGTTTTAATGTGTCACTTAACCGGTGGTATCATACAGTTGTTACCCGCAGAAATGGCACGTTCTTCTTATATGTTGATGGTGTTTTAGAAAACCAGAGTGCGTTTTCAGGCAATGTTTCCTCTACTGCTCCTCTTCAGATAGGCAATGACCCTGCCAAACCAACTGAGTTCTTTAATGGCAGTATTGATGAGGTACTTATTTTTAATAGGTCATTCAACGCAAATGAGGTGTTTGCATTGTATAATGCAACTGCAACCCAATATCAAAATAATTTTACGTCGCTTCCAGAAGGAGATGTTTCGTTTACTGGGCATACGGTAAGCTCTCATGGTGATAAAAATCAGACAGAACTTCGGACGGTAACCATTGATACTCTTCCTCCTGCGATTTCCTATACGGGCGGAACGCTTGCTAATAATTCATTCGTGAATCAAAACTTTGTTTATGTTAATGTAAGTGTTATGGAGATCAATGAGAAGAATATTACTTTCAGGCTGTTTAACTCCTCTTTTGGCTCGTTAAATGAGACATTATATACTACCGCTCAGCGAGAGATTAATTTTACCAGTCTTACTGATGGTGTGTATTATTATAATGTGACAGTCTTTGATCTTGCCGGAAATAGTAACACGACAGAGACAAGGGCGATAACACTTGATACCATGGCTCCTGCAGTTTCGATAGTGTCACCACAGGAAACTACCAACCCTATCGAGTCAAGTATTACCATCTCTGCTAATGTGACTGATGCTGTTAGTGTTGATAGTGTTCTTGCTAATGTATCCTACCCTAACGGTACTATAGATCAGCTTACTCTTAGCCTGGCTAGCGGGAATATCTATAGCACAAGCTATGCGGTGCCTTCCCTTACCGGAGCCTATATTATTACCTTTATTGCGAATGACACCATGGGAAACATAAACGCTTCTGAGGTAGCTAATTTTACGGCGCGTAATCAGTCGGTGCCTTCCATCTTCTTTATCACGCCGCCAACTCCAGTAAGCGGAGAGAACCTATCAGAAGATTATTTCTTTATCAGCATAAACTCCAGTGATACCGATACGAATGATCATTATACGTTTGTTGACTTTGACGATACCCTTACCTTGTGGATGCGTTTTGATGATGTGAATGCAAGCGGCGACCCGGTCGATATCTCCGGCAGAGGAAATAACGGTTCTCTTATCGGGAACGCTCTGATTAACAGCACGGGTAGGTTTGGGAATGCTGCTCATTTTGATGGGGATGGGGATTTTGTTGATTTGCCTGCCTCCAACGTGTTAATCCCTAATGGTAATGTCTCGTGGACCATGAGTACCTGGTTTAATGCCAAAAACATTGGCAGTTCAGATTTTAGTAATAGGATAATAACCGTAAGAAACGCTGCTACGCTTTCTGCGATTTCTTTTACGCTTGGAGGCAGTAACAAGCTGCAGTTTTTCTATAGAGACGGAGGAGGAACAGGTACAACCATCGATGTCAGGACTATTTCAACAAATGCGTGGTATCATTATGCTGTCTCCTATAACGGGTCTGAATTCCTCCTCTATGTAAATGGGGTGTTGAACCATACTATCTCAGACAGCATGGCTCAGACTTCCAGTCATACCGCACGGATCGGGGCAAATCCTGCCGGGAGCTCGGAGTTCTTTAACGGGTCTATTGATGAGATGCTTCTTTTTGACCGCTCCCTTTCTTCCGGGGAAATCCTTTCCTTATATAATGCGACTGCCACCCAGTATGGAAATAATTTTACGTCGCTTTCAGAGGGAAATCATTCGTTTATAGGCTATGCAGTTTCAACAAACGGCAATAAAAACCAGACAGAACTTCGGACCGTAACTATTGATACGACTCCTCCTCAAATTTCCTATGCTGGCGGAACGCTTGCGAATAACTCGTTTGTGGATGCTGATTATGTGTTTGTTAATGTATCGGTTGCCGATGCTCATCTTCAAAATACTACGTTTAAGCTATATAATTCATCCTTTGGTTTAATTAATACTTCTTCGTTTGGCACGGTTGTTACGTCTCTTAACTTTACCTCTCTTGCTAATGGTGTGTATTATTACAACGTTACCGTGTTTGATAGTGCAGGAAACAGTAATGCCACAGAGACGAGAAAAATTACTCTTGATAGTATTGGCCCAAGTATTGTCTCTCTTAGTACAAGCCCCTCAACGAGCTTTAATCTCACTGCTCTCTTTGAAATTAGTGCAAATGTTACTGATGCCCATGGCGTAAGTGTAGTGCTTGCAAATATTACTCTCCCTAACGGAAGTGTTAACCAGATTACCTTATCGAAATCTACGGGCAATCATTATAATAACAGCTTTACTGCACAGGGGATTTTCGGAACTCATACTGTCCGTATTATTGCTAATGATACTGTGGGTAATGTGAATAGTAGCGAGACGACAACCTTTGAAGTACAGAATGATGTTCCTGACCCATCTGGTGTTTCTCTTAACGGAGGAACAGATATTACTGTTTCTTCAGGAGCAAATACTACTGTTATTGGAACCGCAACGATCTCTGATCTGAATGGATACACCGATATTTCCAGCGTCACGGGATACTTGTTCTTTACCGATGCAGGAGTAGGCATTGCGGATAATAATAGCAAGCATTATACCAGTGGCTGTGCGAGCAATAGTGACGGAAGCGGCAATACTGTCAGCTATAATTGCAGCTTTAATGTGTCCCATTATGCTATCCCTACCGATGCCGGCTCTAACCAGTCTGCTTCTAACTGGACCTTCAGGATTGCACCCCTTGATTCTCAGGGGACAGGGACTAATGGATCAGCAGTAGTTGACCTGAATACTCTGGCTGCGTTTACTATCAGCCCTACAGTAGTGAATTTCGGAGAACTAGGCCTGGGAGCGAATACTACTAATCTCAATCAGCAGGTAAACGTGACTAACCTTGGAAATGTGGGGCTGGATATTCTTCTCTCCGGGACGAACCTGTCCTGCAACGTCAGCTCAATATCGGTGAGTTTTCTGGAATATAATAGTACTCCATTCAGCTATGGCTCAGGGACAGACTTGCTGGAATCTGATGTAGAGCTTGACCTGGACAGTTCTGCCGGGACAGAGCAGGAACCTGAGCCGCTGCAAACTACTTATTACGGACTGGGGATTCCTGCTATCGCAGTTGGAGGGTCCTGCAATGGGTCTATTATTATTAGCGGGCAGTCCGATCCACATAATGATTAAATGATAACTATCATTTAGCTTTACCTATTTGAAGGGGATTTCAAGAATGAACTTAGGATCCAGGAATTTTTGAAATAAAGATTACACATCTTCCGGAGGCTGCACATTATAGAATTGAGATAAAAACCGGATGATGGAAACCATAACGGTTGAGCCTGTTTTTTCTTTTCCTACTATTTTTCCCTGCTTATCAAACGTAATAATCCTTGTGGCAATTACTTCATCATCTTTATAGAATGTGCTTGTCTCTTTTGAAATGACCCATTCATACCCATAGATGTTATCCCGCTTTTTTTTTCTGAAGTTTGGGAAAAAATTCATATTCTGAGACACCCCTATATCCTCTGATAAAATAATCCTCCACTTTAAACGCTCGCTCAAATTCGTCATAGTGAATTTCATAATATATCCCTTTTTTGTCTGTGTCCGCTTCAACCCATGGTTCAGCAGTTGGTGTGTCATCAGGGGGAAGCTCTGGTGGGAATAACTCCTCATTGCCGTAATCCTGATCGTCAATAAATTGATGTTTGTCTTCTGAAGATGGCTCTTGTGCAAAAGCGGGCAATAGGAAAAGAAGCAGGAGAAGTGAGACTGCGTATGGTCTTTTCATTTTATTTCATTTCTTTTGCAGTACTGTTGTCGTCATGAAAAAAGCAGAGCAATATCAGCAGCAATAATTTCCACCAAAAAAGTCAACAATGGAAAGAGAGCAGAAGCGATAGCCGGCCAATACTGTTTCTGTTTAAGGAAAAGCCAGCTTAACCCTATTGAAATCAAAAGAATGAAAGGGAACGCCATGAGGTTATAATACAACACCTGCTGTGCGATAAGATTCTTAGTGGGAAACCCAACCAGACCTTCTGAGGCAAAAACTACCAGCAGTATGCTTGGAAAAAAGAAAACAGCCCAGCTAATGGTAAGTACTATAATGATCTTTCTCATTACATTATGGAGGGCATCTTTTTCCATCTTTGTAACACATGCTTATTTAAATCAGATTTATAAAGCTATTGAAATATGTTCGATACTCTTTACTAAGGTTCTGGTTGTGCATGCAATTGCCATTATAGTAACAGTTGGTGCTGTAACCGTAACTGACTACCATCATAGCATACTTCACCGCAATTTACATCGAGTCACGAAAAAGAATAAGTGAAGATCAAGATAGAAACAAAGATATTGTTTCTTCGGACTTATGATTGATACATTTAAACTACTTCAATCTCCTAATTATTCCTTCATGAGCATCAACTTCAATATAGTCTCCATTCTTAAAAACCTTGGTGGCAACATTAGTGCCAACAATACATGGCTTTCCTAATTCACGAGAAACTATAGCTGCATGACAGCAAATACCTCCCTCATCAGTTATTATAGCACCAGATTTTTTCATTGCTTGAATCAAATGTGGCCTGGTCATCCCGGTAACCAAAATTTCTCCATCTTGCATTTCTTCAATAGCTCCTTCTTGGTCATCAGTCAAAGAATTAATAATTTTCACAAAACCTGAGAATCTTCCGGGGTTTGCAATATTGCCCCTTAGTTCATCGATCGAAGAGTAATCCTTATCTTCGATTTGTTCATTTTGGATTTTTTCAGCTTCGTCACCCCAGAAAACCGATAGTTGCTCTCCTTCCAAAATGAAAGAATAGTTTTTCCTTTGAATTATTCTATCATTAGGAATAGCATTGTTTTCGATTAACAAGCTCTCTAATTCATTCAAAGTATATTTTTCCAGGTTTTTTGATGCAACTCCTGTTCTTTTTTCAATTTCTTTAAACAAAGCTTGATTTAAATATCCTGCTTCAACCCATTTCAGCCGTAAATTTAATCTAAGATGTGAAAACTGTTTGATTATTTCTAATAGATACTTTGCTTCTTCGGATAGACCTCTCTCATTCAAAATTCTTTCTTGCTTTTTGATTATTTCTTTCTTACTTTTCAATTTAGTCCGAATGTTAGACTCTATTTGAGAAATAGGCAATTTCATCTCATCTTGAATTTGCTTTCTATAATAAGAGATATCCCATTCTTCTTCTTTTTCTGAAGTTCCTATCCAACCGTATTTTTTTTGGTGCCTGATCAGCTTTTTCTCGGAGATATCTCCTGATTTTTTGGCTTCAACAGTCAATTTTAGTCGTTCGATCTCCTCGTCGTCTAAAATAGTGTTTTCTGTATTCGTAGTTAAGATTGAAAAGATGTCTGGAATCTCCTCATCAGGTATTTCAGTCTGACCAAATTCTTTTAGTAGAAATTCTTCTACGGCTTCAAAATACTCAGGTCTGGAAAGATCATAACTACAGAGCAAGATCTCAATTCTCTCAAACATCACTTTAAATACATCTAACAATTCTTTATTGTCTAAGTTTTTAGTAGAATTTATTGTGTTCTTCAATGAGTTAATTAGGCTCATATAGTTATTCTTTGTTTTTTCAACATAATCTTGAATCATTTTTTTGTTATAAAAGATTTCAAGAGACTTCCCTTTTTTGTCAATCAAATCGTCATTCAAGTAATACATTTGTACCTTATTATTTTCTCCTATACACATTAATTTAGAATAATTGCTTCCCAGAATAGGTCTTTTTCTATGCCCTTGAAAGAATGCTTCAACTCGATAAAAGGGGTGCCTTGATTCCCATCTCAAAACCCAAGTATTTTTCGTCATTCTTGGCTTTCCTCTTGCGTTCAGCCAGAAATAATTAACCCTAGAGAGCTTGATAATTGAAAAGAGTCGGAACAAAAAAACGAGACTGCATACTGGTTACCGTATTGTCCTCAATCATTTTCCACTCTTGGAGCGAGAATGAAGCTGAGCATGAGCTTATCGAGTTCCTTGTATTCGAGTTTAAGCGGATAGTCCTTATTAAAATGAAGGTCCACGTTTTCAGTAAGCTTTGATGCGCCGATCATTTTTTTGAGGTACTCGATACTGTACTTGGATTTAATTTTTGAGGACCCTTCTACATCAATTTTAGTTGCATCATCTGCGGGAATTTCGATCTTAACCTGGGAGAGGTCTCCTTCAGCTAAAATATTGAATTTTTTCTGCTCTGCCTCAAAGGAGAGTGATTCTGCAACGATGCCTGCATCTTCAACTGATTCGTTGAGCTGCGAGCAAGGCATGGAAATATTCACCGGAAATTTGAGATCTGGCACTTTCTGTTCTTTTTCTTCCAGTTCAATGATTGGAATATTGAAGGTCCTGGTGGTGTTGCTTTTGAGCTGGATTCTAAGCTTGTTTTCTGCAATCTCCAATGTTACCATATCGTTTGCTTTTGCCCTTCTGAGAATTTGCTTGAGATTTCCAAGATTGATGGCAATTTCGCTATCTTCTTTTACGTTATACTCGGTAAAAGCGCTGCTGAGCAGCTTAAATATTACCATAGCAACATTTGCCGGATCCATGGCAATAAGCTCCAGGGCATCCTTTGTGATCTTGAATCGTGCTTCGTTGACCAGGTCAGAAATGATGGTTATGCTTTCCTTTAAGTAGGTTGGCTCTGCTAGTGTTAGTTTCATCTAAATATACCCCCTCGACTGTACTGAAGATAAGTTGAATCTATATAAATAGTTTATTGTTTTTAAAATGCTTATGGATGTGACTTTACAGGATAATAATCAGAGTTCCAAGGATTCCCCATCTGAGAGAATATGAACCGTTTTTCCTTTCTGGTATCCTTTTTGCAGGGCTAATTGCATGAGAGATTCTTTCATCTCCGTATTTCCGTGAGCTGGAATAAGGTGTTTTGGCCTGACCATGTTGAGCAAATCTCTGAGATCTTCTTTTGCAGCGTGACCAGAGACATGGATATCACGAAATACCCGCACTCCTTTTTCTTTTAATTCTTTCTCGAGCCTTTCGCGGTTTTCAATGTTTGTCTCCGTGGGGATGATGGTACAGGAGAAAATCACATGATCTTCTGATTTGAAATCAAACTTGAAGGTTCCATTAACCATTTTCGAGAGTGTTGACTGCGGCTCCCCCTGATGGCCTGTCACAACCAGAAGATAGTTTTCAGGCCCTTCTTTTCTGATTTCGTTTAATCGCTTCCCTATTTGTTTTCCGAATCGCACCATTTCTACTTCATCAGAAAAGTTTACTACCCCTGCGTTTTCCCCTGCTTCAACATATTTTCCAAGGCTTCTTCCTAAGAGTACTACTTTTCGTTGTAGTTTTTTTCCGAATTCAATGATAGATTTGATTCTTGCAAGATGGCTAGAGAACGTTGTCACAATGATTGCTTTCCCTTCCGAGTCTACTCCAAGAAGAACATCTCTTAAGAGCTCTTTTGCTACCATTTCTGAAGGTGTTTTGACCGGATGATCTGCTCTTGTTGAATCGCAGATGAGGCATTTGAGCCCCTGTTCACCCAGTTCCTTGAGGCGCTCATAGTTTGGCTTTCGCCCAATTAAGGGATGGTTATCGAATTTGAAATCATTGGCATAAAGAATAGTTCCCTCTTTTGTGTGCAGGGCGACCATAACCGTATGGGGAGTGGAATGAGTGATATTGACAAATTCTACGGTGGTCTGCTCAGAAATTTTGTGTGTTGAGTTGGGATTAATGACTTTGATGTCGTTTTTGAGATTGATGCGCTCGTCTTTTACGATTGCTTTAATGACTTCTGCGGTGAATGGTGTGCAGATGATCGGTGCATTATATCGATTGGAGAGATAGACAATTGCTCCTACATGATCCAAATGGGCATGAGAGGGGATTATTGCCTTTACCTTGTCCCTGAGATGGTCGATGACGAGATCATTCGGAACTGCACCAATTTTTCTGAGCTCGTCCACTGAAATTTTCTGAATATCCTCATCATTTGTGTATTGGATATAAGGTTCTAAATGAATACCCATGTCAAAAATAATGACCTCATTATCAATTTCGGCTGCAGTCATGTTTTTTCCGATTTCTTTGTAGCCGCCTATTGCGTGGATTTTCATTTTATCTCTTTATTGTGAAGGTATTTAAGAATTTTTTGGAGCGCGTCGAATGTATGCAAAACGCTTAAAAAGTAATTCACCATTCTTTTCTGTATGCGGAGTTGCCGGAGCGGTCAAACGGGATAGACTCAAGACAGTTGAGTGTTGAGTGCTCAGTTATGAGTGCGATGAAAGAACCATTTGTAAGTCATCTATTGGCTTAGTGCCTACGCAGGTTCGAGTCCTGCACTCCGCACTTATTTCTAGCAACTAAGACAAAAAATACAGTAAAATAAGAAAGAGCAACAATTACTGCAATCCAGACAGCTTACTCTCAATTTCCTGCAACTGAGACTCAATTCTGTCTAATTCAGTCTTAGGGTGTGCAGGAGGTGGTGCAGGTTTTGGCTCCTCTTTTTTCTGCTCAACCGGTTGTTGTATAGGTGCAGGAGCCGGTTTTTCTTCCTCGGCAGGAAGATTGATATGAGGCATGGCCCGTTTTATTTTACCTAATTGCACCTGAATTAATCGTACGTTCTTTCGCAGCATTTGTTTTTCTTCAATTTTCTGCTGACGAATTTGTTTCATTTCCTGAAATATCTTCATGGACTGCAAAATTTCTTTTTTGCTTTCAAGCAAAGAGAGATGAACAGAATTTGCATTGCTTACACCTACATAGAATTCTTCTTTTTTTGCTTTTGTCTGAGGTTTTCTTTTGGTTTTCTTTTTCGCCATGTAGATCAGACTCCTTCAGGGTCAAGTAATGTGTCTTTAATTTGCTGCATCTTCGCATCAACGGATTTGAAACTGTCCTTCCATTGCTTGACTTTAGCTGATTCTTCTTCTGAGAGAGATTTGATAGTATCCAGACTTTTTCGTGTTTTAGCAATCGCCTGGCGAACCTCTTCAATAACATGCTTTAATGAGGCAGGTTCTGGCAATTTAACATAAACAGGCATCTTATCCATTTGATTTACCCCTAACTAAACAAACTGTTCTCAAGATCGCTGAGCTTTTGTTCAATGTCTGAGAGATGTCCATAAAGCTTTGCAAAAGTTTTCTCCTCATTAGAAATATCTCCTGCAATCTCCTCTACTTCATCATCTGATTGTTTGAGCTCTTTCTTCACCTTGTTGAGGTCTCTGAGAATACCTTTGTAAGAGGATACTTCGACAAACACCTGGCCACCGGATGAAATTGGTGCTGCACTTGGTGCTTGTGGCGCAGGAGTTGACTCTTCTGCTACAGAAGGTTCCAGCATATCATCAAAAGAATCTTGCTTATCTTGAGCTGGTGCATCCAATGGAGGAAGCTCTGGTGCATCTGCTGCAAGAGGTACTGCTCCCGGTGGTGGCGGAGGCATACCTGCTGCGTCATCCAGAGGAGGAAGCTCCATTCCCGGGGGAGGAGGCACTGCATCAGCACTGCCGCCACCTATAGGCGGAAAATCTGAAGGAGGGGAGGGGATGTCAGTGCCACCCATAGGAGGAATATCCTGCATTGGTGGCGGAGGCGGCATTTGGTCGGACGATCCGGCATCCATTGGTGGGGGCGGGGGTATGTCCAGAGAATCACTAGTTTTCGGATTAGTATCTTTTTTTTTGAAAAATCCCATTTCGTTAAACCTCTTTTGTAATAGAGGTACTTTGGAGGTATGGTATTAAAGGTTTTAGGAACACTTTAGAATAGTAAAAACCTTTTTTAAGGTGTATACTTTTTTGCGATTATGAAGCCTATTTTCTTTATTCTTCTTCTCTTTTCCTTGTGTTTTCCTTTTGGCTATGCCGATATCATGATTACAGAGATCATGGCAAATCCTCTTACCGATGAGACACTCAATGAGTGGGTCGAAATCTATAACAATGGCTCAACAGAAATTGACATCTATGGATGGGTGTTTGGCGATGAAGAAGGGAATGATAGCCTTGTTGGGGGCTATTATGAAGGATCCTATACTATCTTACGTCCCCATCAGTTCGGGCTTATTACGAATGAGATGACTCGGGTATACCACAATTTTAATGTAAGTTCTGATGTTATTCCTCTCTATACTGATGGTTCGCTGGGGTACAGAGGGCTTAAGAATGATGGAGAGACTGTTTTCTTGTTTTCACAGGAAGGGGTGGTGGACTCTGTTTATTATAATGAGACGGACGATGAGCTATCCTGGGCCCTTGTTGGCTCTGAATGGAGAGAAAGCGTGCCAAGTCCGGGATATCATAATTCAGGTGAGATCATTGAAGAAGAGAATGATGTGTCTGCCTGCGATTGGAATATTAGTATTATCCATGATATAGATACCTATTATTCCCTTGGAGACCTGCATCTAAAAATTGTAGCTGAGAAGCAATATGGTGAGAAAACAAACATCAGCAGTCATCTGATGATTAAGGATATTTTTGGAAACGTGGTGGAGGAGTACTTTCCTTTTACACAGCATACTGCCACCTCGCGTAAGACATCAAGTACTTATAATCCGGTTCTGGATGAGCAAGGAGCATATGTTATTGAGGCCTCGGTAAGTACTGCATGTGAAGATCACGTTCCTGCTAATAATGCTGTGCAGTTGCTACTGCTTCCTGCTCCGCAAGAGCTGCAAAATCATTCTTCAGTTATTATTGAGCGGCTTTATGATTTAGGGTCAGATAATCTTGCAAAGTATGGACAGAGTATTCGTGCCAAAATAATCATCTATAAAGGAGATACCAGAAAGAAAGCAGTGAAGGTTTGGGTTGAGAAAGACGGCAGTCGCTTGTCCAAACAAAGCCAGATCAATGTTGAAGAGGAGTTTACAAATCATACGTTTACTATTCCCCTTCAGATTATCCCGAATTGTAACGAAAAGTACAAGAAAGGCGATGCCTCTGTTGTTGCTGAGGGGCTGGATGCCAGATCTGAGCTTTCTTTTGAGATTGAAGGGATTACTTCCAGCCTTTGTGAAGAGGTTGAGGTTGATGCAGATAGCAAGCGCGGCAAACTGACGTATTCTATTGCTTCTGCACCGTATACTCTTTCTTTGAATAAGAGTTTTGATATTGTGCTGAAGGTTGAAAACACTGATGACGATGATACTTCGTTTGAGGTCTGGAGCTATGTGTATAGGGGACCCAAGAAATATTCCGGATCAGAGAGAGACAATCTAAAGTATGTGAGTATTGACGCTGAGGACTCGATGGAGGTTGTATTGCGCAACACAGTAATTGAAGGAACAGAGGGAGACTATAAGCTCAAAGTAAAACTGAAGAGAAGAGGGCGGGTAACGAGTGATGATAAGACCAGGGATGTAGTGGTGAAAGTTCCTGCATCAGTGAAAGAGAAAAGGGAGGAAGTAGTTGTTCTGGGTTCTGCTGAAGTTGATAGAAGAGGAGAAGAGAAAAAAGAGATTGAAGCGGAAAAAACGGAGAGAGTAGTGAGGGTTATTCGTGATAGTGAGGTAGTATATGAGTCTAGTACATTTTTTATTAAAAAATTAATTCCGTTCTTTTTGATGTTTTTGTTTGTGCTTGCGGTGCTGTTTTCTTTGGTGAGGAAGTAGGACTTTTGAGAGGGATGTGAAAAATAAATCTTCGGCTCGACGTGGGTATTCCTAATATGAAAAGGTATAAATACAAGTACCTCATTTATATCTGTTATGACGCGAGTTGATTATCCGTGGCACTGACCTTTTCTTAGATTTAGCTATTTTTAAAACTCTAACTGGATACTGGCGCTGGCCATAGTTTCTACTACATTAAACAACAGGAGGTATAAAAAATGAAAATCAAGATAGATGAAACTATAGGCTATGGATCTCTGGCTCTAACTGTAAATGTCCATTATGATCCAACAACTTTATTGGGTTTGCAGAAGGAGCAAATAGAGCTGTATGACACGACTCTCTTAGTGGGCAGGAAAAGAGAAAACGATGCAGTGTCATATGTTACCCTTAATACTGCACTCTCAGAATGCATTTTGGATCTCAACATCATAACGATAGGGACACTGGAAAAATCGGTTGAACGGCTGCATTCAATGATTCGCCAAAGTCTTGAGCAAGATGGGCTTGAGATGTCTGAGAAGGACAAGTATCTAGCAAAGTATGTCACTCAGTTGATATGCAGAGAAAAGGGAATTGATGTTGCCCACACTAAGCTTGAATTGCCATATGACACCGTAAAACATGGAAATAATCTTATTGAACTTGGCTTGGAAACTAAAGGGTTATCTATTGCTAAGTTAAGATATATTGGAGGTAAAAAATGAAATCACATATGAAAGAGAGTAGCTCAAAAACAGACTCAGTGTATCAAGGCCCGTGGCACTAAGATTGGAGTACTAGGGGGAATTGGACCAGAGGCAACTGTTTTCTATTTAGATAGGCTATACCAAAGATTACGAAATACTGGTAAAATTTATCGTAATAAAGACTACCCTCAACTGATCGTGAATTTTGTTAATGCCCCTGAGCTTATTTATCGCAACGAAAGCTCAAGGCTCATTGACTATCGGCGCGGGCTTAAGATGCTGGATTCTCAGTCACCAGATGCCATAGTGATGGTCTGTAATACTATACACCTCTACAGAGAGCAATTCCAAAAATACCTGAGATCGCCAATCGTAGACTTGGTTGGAAGAATAGAGCATACACTTAGAAATAAAAGAGCGCAGAGTGTTGCTGTACTTGGTACCCTCGCAACAGCTAGCCAAGACCTCTATTCCTTTGAGGGAATTGAAAAGATTCAGATTTCAAAACCTGAGCAAAGAGAAATAGCTGATGCGATCTTTGAGTATAATGCAGGAAGGGACCAGCATCGTCAAAGAGAGGTTTTAGCAAAGATCATTGATAAGAAACGCCAAGATGTTGATAAAATTATCCTTGGCTGCACAGAACTGTGTGCAATGTTTTCGGATTATGATGAGAAACTGGTTAATACCTTAGATGAACTAGTGGAGGCTACCATGTATTTTATAACCTTGTAATGTGATCATTTAACTTTCCCAAGTTGATGATAGAGAAATAGGAAGAGAGAATAGATTTTTTCTTTTTCCAGTTGTACTTCCATTAAGCCCATTTCCGACATTTTTAAAAATACATAGCTGTTAGTAGAGTAGCATGGAGACACAGGATCAGCATATACGGATCAAGGCAATTCTTGAGATACTTGGAAAGCCAAAGGAATTTATTGAAAAAAAGCTAGAGGAATATATTGAGAAAATCAAGCAGGATGAAAACCTGATGGTCATGGGTGAGAAAATTTCCCCTGCCCAAGAGCAGGGCGAGGCGTGGAGCACCTATGCTGAGATTGAAGTCGTGGTCAAGGGAACTTCCAATTTGATTGGCTTTTGTATTGACTATATGCCTTCGAGTGTCGAGGTTATCAAGCCTGAGTCATTTTCTTTTCCTGAGCGAACATTTACCGAATTCATGAATGATCTTGTGGCAAAACTGCATACTGTTGATATGGTTGCAAAGCAATTGGGTTCGGAGAATAGGATACTGAAGGAAAACTTGAATAGAGTGATTAAAAATAATATTCTTGTTCTTCTCAAATTTAAGGTTAATAAAGTAGACGGGCTGATGAAAGCAACCGGAATTGCCAAAGAAGAGCTTGAAGTATATTTGAAGCAATTGGTTGAAGAGAAGAGAGTAAAAGAGGAAGAGAATTCGTATTATCTGACCTAAAAATGGATGAGTTGAAGAAAACTATTGAAGCGATATTGTTTTCTGTAGGCAAATATATTTCTTTAGAAGAGATTGCTAAACTGTGCAGGAAGGATGAAAAAGTAGTGAAGGACGGGCTTCTTGCGCTACAGACAGATTTTGAGAACAATCCGAAAACTCCTTTGGTCGTACTTACCGATGGCGACCAATGGAAGCTGACAACAAGAGAAGAGTATAGCAGCATTACACGGAATCTTATTTCGGAGACAGAGCTAACGAAATCACAGCTGGAGACGCTTGCAGTTATTGCGTTCAAGTACCCGATCAAACAGTCCGATTTGATCAAGATTCGCACGAATAAGGCGTATGATCACTTAATGGATTTGGAAAAAGCAGGATTTATTACCCGGGTTAAGTTTGGTCGCTCCAAATTAATTAAGCTGACAGACAAATTCTTCGAGTATTTTGATCTTCCCCATGATAAGCTCAAGGATCGTTTCAAGGGCTTTAAGGAACTTGCACATACGATAGAGAAAAAAGAAGAAGAGATTGAGGAGAAAAAAGAAAAGCAGCGCGAGCTTGCAGAGCAAGCAAAGCTTGAAGAAGAGAAAGAAAGAAAACTTCAGGACGGCGAGATTGAAATTGACTTAGTAGACGAATTTGGTGATAAGCATAAGCTTGAAGTGGTGGATGAGCCAGAAGAAGATGTTGCGCCTGTTCGTGTCGTTGATGAAGAAAAGAGTGAAGATTCCCCTGATTCTGGGAAGATGGATGAAGTGGAAGACACAGCAGATACTGAAGAGGATTCTTCTGAAGATGCTCCTAAAAAAAGCATGGATGAGCTGTTTGGGTCAAACGAAAAAGAAGAAGAAACTGAGGAAAAAGGTAATGAAGATCAGGAAGAGAGTGCAAAGGGTGATCCTCAATGATGTTTTTGCTTCGCTGCCCCAAATGTGGCAAAGATATGAAGTACCAGAGC
>JANQND010000026.1 GCA_028279765.1 Candidatus Nanoarchaeia archaeon
GAGCTTTTTCACGTATAGCAATTAGGTTTTCTCCTCGGATATGTTCTAAGACCTGAGGAGAAAACCTAATTGCTATACGTGAAAAAGCTCTTAAGAAACTTAATGAACTCAATATCTCTACTACATTGGTCGTAACCTTGCAAAAAGGGTATAATTCTGATGAGATAGGGGATATCCTCAAATTCGCTATGAAGCAACCCTGCGTTCGGGGAGTGACTTTTCAACCTACACAGATAGCGGGGAGACTGAAAAACTTTGATCCGGCAAAGGATCGAATTACACTTAGCGAAGTTCGCCAATCAATTCTTGATCAGACAGACATTTTTACTGAAGATGACCTTCTTCCTGTACCTTGTAATCCCGATGCCCTAGTCATGGGGTATGCTCTAAAGCTAGAGGATAAGGTATACCCACTGACACGGTATATTGATCCGGATTCCCTCCTTGACGCATCTAAGAATACGATTGTCTATGAACAGGATGATAAACTCAAAGAATATATCCTAAAAATGTTTAGCACCTCGCAGCCGGTTGAGAAGGCAACGGAACATTTGAACAGCTTGCTATGCTGCCTCCCTAAGATATCTGCTCCTAACCTCACTTATAAGAATGTGTTTCGGATTATTATTATGCATTTCATGGACGCTCATGATTTTGATGTTCGCGCAGTTAAAAAATCATGCGTGCATATCGTCCACAAAGATGGAAGGATTATTCCATTTGAAACCATGAATCTCTTTTATCGTGATGAGAAGGAAGAGAAATTACCTGAACTACGGGAGCTGAAGATATGAGTGAGAAAACAACTGAGAAGGAAAACTATAAATTAGATAAGAGAGTAATTATAGCTAATTTCTTCGTGCTTTTGTTAGGTGCGGTGACTGCTAAATTATGGCCAAGGAGTGAACCCTATGGCTTGGTTTATGCAATCCTGATGATGTTTTTTGTCGCTGCCTTGACGGCCATGAATCTTTTTATAGGGACAGGATTGTACTTGTATGGCAAAAAAAATGGAGCCCTGAGCTTTTTAATCAGCGCTGCCTTAATGCTCCTCATTGGGTTTGGTGTTTGCTATTTTGGCCTTGTATTTACTCCATTTTGATCCAAAGTTTTAAATAACTCAATCATTAGTGCCATATTATGAACCCTAACCACGGATCATACCTTAAAATTATAGTATATAATTTGATAATTGTCGCTATTCTTTCCAGTACTCTATTCGCAATAGCCAGAGAAGGGGCTGGTGTTATCGTTCTCATAGCAAATTTCATCCTTTCCTTGATTAATATTGCTATCGGGATTCTGCGCAGCCTAAAGAATGATTATGTTCATGCAAGCGCTTTCTACATTAGTGCGTTCATCGTATTGATTATTGGCTACGGTTTATGCTGGGTTGGTTTAGCTACTGGCGGATTATAATTGTTCTAACATCATCGCAATTTATTTATAGAAGTATACGCCAGGAAAATGCATGACATCTAAAAAAAGAGCAATACTTATCTTCGGCCCGCCGGGCATTGGCAAAGGAACGCAAAGCGAGATGATTGGTGACAAAGACCATTATGTGCATTTCTCGACTGGTGAGCTTTTTCGAAAACTGGAGCATCTGGGTGATGCGGGAAAAGAAGTACAGGAATATATCGATAAACGCGAGCTGGTTCCTGATGCAACGGTTATGAGGCTTGCTGATGCAGAGATTGAGCGACTGATAAAAGAAGGAACGTATGATCCTGAAAAGCAGCTTATCCTTCTGGATGGCATTCCCCGCGATAAGGAGCAAGTAGGTCTTGTTGCTGATAGATATGAGGTCCTGCAAATCATTGATTTATATTGCGGGGATGAGCATGTCCTGGTGGAGCGCATTACTAAGCGTGCAGAGATTGAAGGCCGTGAAGATGATAAGAATCCTGAGACCGTCAAGCATGGGCTTGAAGTCTATCACCAGAAAACAGAGGAGATTTTGAATGCGTATGACCCTTCCATTGTCGTTAAAATAGATGGTTCCGGAACCCTTGAAGAAATCCATGATGCAATTATGGAGAAGATCGTAAAGCCCTAATTTTTAATCATTTCTTTTACTTTTTTCTTAATCGAATCAGGATCAAGCCCCTGGTAATCAACCTGCTCGCCTTGTCCTCCGTCACCGTATTGATGGGTTCCAATATGATCGTACTTGGCGTGGCATCCTCTTTGCAATAACCAGGTACCAAACCTGATACCCAAACCAGAATTGATGCTTTGGCTTTCTGCAACGAGCACAAAGGGTGCTTTGTTGATTTTTTTGAGCATCTCTTCGTCAGGAATGTTCAATACTGGCTTATTGATTAACCCAATATCTATGCCCTCTGCCTTCAGCTCTTCTACAGCATGCAAAGCGCGATAAAGAATGTCTCCATAGCTGACAATGTAGCCATCTTTTCCTTCCCTGATGATTTCATCTTTTCCTGTAAAATGATATCCTTTTCCAAAAAATGGCTCTTCTTTTTCATTAAGGATAGTAGGAACAGAGGATCGAGTGGAGAAAATGAACCGCAGCCCCGGCTGGTCAAAGATTTTCTTGACAACAGCGTTCATCTGCAGAGGATCTGCGGGGAAGTAGAGTTTATTCTCATCTGTGAACCCGCCCTGGACAAAGAAATTATTAACCCCGAAATGGCAGGTGTTATCGCTCATATCATCAATTCCTGAATGCGAGAAATGTGCCAGTACATTCGCCTCATTCAGCTTGGACATGGTAACTTCTGAGACTACCATTTCAAGGAATGCAGCAAAGGTTGCATATATTCCCTGGTATCCTTTTTTTGACCCGAAGCCTGCAGCAACGAGAAAATTATTTCGCTCCATGATGCCTGCTTTTCTGTATACTTGCGGATAGTTTTTTCCGATGATGTTCAACCCGCAGGATCCGCCTAAATCATTACTTACGACGAGATTTTTCCTGATATCTGCTGCGGATTTCTTTTCCAGAATTTCGCAAATTGCAGTTCCAAATTCTGAGCGGTTTTTCCCCATCTCTTTTGAACTCCCGCGATATTCTCTTGAAGCGGATATTTTCTTTGCGGACTCCAGCATTTCTACTGCCTTATCATGACCTCTTTGCCTGAGATAGTGGATTGCGCTTTCTGTCGGTATGACATCATGGCCTTTGGTAGTATCTTCTATTCCCTCAATGCCCGGCGCCATTTTTCTTTTGATTGCTAAGGCAATCGGGCCTTTATGCGTAAGCGTTTTCTGGATATGCTCATAGAGTTCTGAGATATTTTCTCCATCAATCGTGTGCACGGCTAATCCATGGCCGGCAAGGGTCTTTGTGATGTCATATCCTGGCATATACGCAGAAGGATGGTCCTCGATGGTAATGTTATTATCATCAATCAAAAGGACGACGTCAAGATTATGAGCGACAGCATAACGAGCAGACTCGGCATCATTTCCTTCCTGCTGGGAGCCATCACTTCCGAACAGGACAATTTTTTGGTCTGGGTTTTGCTCTGCAACACCATTGACATGTCCCCAAATATGGCCTAATCTTCCTGAACTAAAGGTGATGCCTTGTTTTTCATCAAGTTCGGGATGGCCCGGGAGGCCGGACTTATACTCGCGATAATGAAGAAGATCACTGATACTCATGCCGGCTTTTTTATCGAGCGCAGCTATGATATACTGTGCTGCTACGCGATGGCCGGCCTCATCAAAATTATTCGGATGGATATGTGCTCCTCCTCTTCGCAGCCCGTCAACGATAAGAAGTTCAGGAATGATATCATAGGCACCACCCGTATGGCCGCCAAGTCCTCTCTTTCCTGCATAGGCAGTAAAAAATATGATTGAATCTCTTACTAGCTGAATGTTTTTTTCAAGGTGCTCTTTCTGCTCTTTACTGAGCTTCTTTGCAGAAGGATCGAGCTTAATGGGCTTGTATTTGTCCAAAGGAAGTGGGAAATCCATTCCCTTCAGAGTGAGATAATAGTATAAAAAGGTATTGCTTGGCTAGATTTATATAGTGCCTTGGCATTCTTTTACCATGAATTTTCCCAAACTCAAAGGAAAAGCAGTACTTAGTCCTATGGCTGGAGTTACGGATGTTGCGTTTCGTGCTTTAGCCCGAAGATACGGTGCGAGCCTGACCTATACAGAGTTCGTGAGCTCTGCTGCAGTTGTTCGAAAGATTGAGCGAACCATGGACATGATTGAAACGGACCCTTCTGAGAAACCCGTTGCGGTTCAATTATTTGGGGATTCTGCTGATGAAATTGTTGCTGCTGCGCAAACCCTTGAAGATCGTTTTGATATTATTGATGTGAACTGCGGCTGTCCGGCATGGAAAGTTATCAAAACTGGTGCAGGATCTGCTTTACTGAACAATCCTGAGAAGATTGGAAATTTTGTCTCTAAACTTGCATCCTCTATCTCTAAGCCTGTTACCGTAAAAATACGAACAGGTATTAATGATAAGAGCATTAATGCTGTAAAAGTTGCTCAAGTGATTGAGGGTGCGGGTGCTGCTGCTCTTGCTATTCATGGCCGAACCCAGAAACAGGGATATTCGGGCCTGGCTGACTGGTCTATCATTAAAGAAGTAAAGGAGGCTGTTTCTATTCCGGTGATTGGCAATGGCGATGTCTTTACCCCACAGGATTTCAAGGAGAAATTATCGTATTCTGGTGTTGATTATATTATGATTGCCCGCGGTGCAATGAATAATCCTTTCATCTTTTCTCAGATTGATGAGTATATGAAAACAGGAGAATA
>JANQND010000006.1 GCA_028279765.1 Candidatus Nanoarchaeia archaeon
TCTCCCCGTGATCCGGTTCTTCCGATGATCTCCTGCACCTGAGCAGAAAATGCTCTTGAAAAATGAACACTGCCTTTCTTATCGTCGTCTTTTTTTTGCCCTGGCCTGGGTTTTTTTTGTTCGGCCATTTTTATTCTTCCTTGCTTGAGGTGTCTTTGCTTAATTCGTCAATAAGTTTTTTTGCCTCGCCAGGCTCGCTTACCGCAACAGCTGCAGTTCCTACTTCAATACCTGCAGCGGCTCCCAGCTCTTCTTTGGTTGCAATTTCATAGCAGGGTACATTTTTTTCTTTACAGATTAGCGGAATGTGCATAACGATTTCTTTTGGTTCTACGTCTTTTGCGTAGGCTACTAATTTTGCAGTTCCTTTTTCAACTGCTTTGGTTACTTCGTTGGATCCTTTCTTAATTTTTCCGGTGGTTTTTGCCACTTCAATTGCTTCTAATACATTATCTTCAGCCATTTTATTTCCTCCTTACTGCATTGCGTGCAGTTCACTTTGCTGGTAAAAATCATTGAGAATGATGTTTTACCTCAATCGTCCTATTTGTTATAATAGGAGTCATTTCTCATAGGTATCGTTTTGGAGTATGGAGTGCTTTAAAAAGGTTTGTGTGGGATTAATGGTAGCATACATGCGAAATAGGGATGTGCAACCTGTTTATTTTGAATGGAAGGTTTTTAAAATCTGATTCTCCTTCCGTTAAGGTTATGCCTCTTGAGGAAATAATGTGGATGGATCTGGATGAAGACTTCTTTTGTGAGGAAGAAACACCGATTGTCGTTAGCGGGGGCTCCCCTCCACGTAAACCTCCCAGGCTTGAACGGACCGGATACAGCTGGGGGTCTTCATTTAGATTTGTGAACTATGTGGGTGACATATCGGATTCTCAGGGTATCCCATCTGCTCTTTTAGTTGCAACAGATTCACCTCAGAATTTGGGTTCCTATGGAAGCCAGACAGATGAGCTATATCTTGTTAATAAAGAGGAACCCCTACGAGGGGTTTCCTATTGGGAAGGAAGACTTGCATGGTACTCTCAAGACTTCGTATATGCAGTTCTAATTGAAGGGAATGTTCCTGATCGAGGTATTTCTTATCTTTCTCCATCTATGTTCAATAGAAAACCAGAACCAATACGAATTGAAAACGAGCAGTTATGGGACCTCTCAGATCAGAAGAATAAAGGATCAACAGTATTTTATGACCATTTTGCCGAGCTGATTGAGCAGAATTCAGCACTTCCTATGAATCAACGAGAAATTGATCTCGCCCATACAGAATATACTCCCCTTGATATGAATAAGTTAGTGTCTCTATGGAAGTTAAGGCAATGGGAGGAAAAGGGATGGAAACCGACCTCTGATTTTGATCACGACCCTTTTACGGATTAGATTTTGCAATTATACGTTAGAGACGAAAAAAATTAACTACAAGGACCAGTAATACAATGCCAAGGCGCCGGACTGTTTCCTCTGCCTTCACACTTTCCTGACCACTCAGAGAGTGCTAAGCACTGGTAATTCCCATTGGTATTTCCTTGCGGTGCCCCGCAAATACCGGAGAAACAGCCCCTGTTGTTACACTGTTCACCAACCTGACCGCAATTAGGTGCCGGTGCTGGCGGTGGAAGAGCAGGTGCTTTGATGAAGAACTTTGCTATAGGCCTGACAAAAAAGAATTTAATTCTTGACAGAAAGGTACAGCCATTGATGCCAACCTTTCCGCTTTTGAAAAGGAACGCTGCCGCTCCTGACTTACTGGAGCTCCCTAATGCAGTATTAAGATCGTTTTCTGTAATCGTGAGTGTTGCGCGGCATACCGGAACACTTCCTGTTTTAATGCCTACAATTCCTGCGTTCGAGACAGTAACAGTAAAGCTTTGAGTGGCTCCACTATTCATCGTAACATGAACAACCGTATCTCCTTTACTGAGCAATAATCCGCCACCTTTGGGAACAGGCTGTGGGCACCCCTGCAGCTGCGCATTGAGGCTTGGAATTTCATTAAAAAAACCCTGGGTGTTTTTTGCGCTGAGCGATACACTACAGGTATTTCCTTGAGATGGATTTGCACACTCCACATACATTTCCCTATAGAGTCCTCCAATGGGCTGGTTGCACTGCACACTTACGGTGCATGCAGGACAGGTATGGCACGTTTGCTTTTTTGTTGAACAAACACCTCCCTGCGGGCTACCGTCACAATACACACCAGATTTATCTCCTGATAGGCTTGAGCTTACTGTTGCTCTTGGATTAAATTGCTTACATACATTGCTTGTTGTGTCCGTATACCCTACGCATACCTTTCCTAATTTCGTACAGACCTCATTTCCTGTATCTTCAGTTGGATCAGTAGAGGTTACTTTGTAATAAGTTTTTCCGCCTACGGTGACGGGATTTGAGACAGCAAGAACAGCTGTAGAAAAAACAACCAGAAGGACGAGAAGTACATATTTTTTCATTACCGCTAATGGCGAAGTATTTTATTATAAATCTTCCTATTTTTTGAACTTCTGAAATTATTTCTGCACTTTTACTAAGAGATATTCTGGACTTCTTGTGACGATCCTTTGTATTCTATGTATGGCCCGTTCAACATACTTAGTATAGGGAACTTCCTCATAGCAGTTCGTACAGACGGTAGTCAAAGAATGCCCATTTTCCTGAGGTACAGAAATTTTTTGAGCTCTTGATACTAAACCCTTCACTGCTCTTTTAATGTAGTGACCTGAACCAAAGGCAGGGGGGAACCTCTCAAAGGTCATTCTCCCATCTACCTGAACTTTTGCAAAATCTTCTTCAGTGAAGCTATGGAGATGACCATAAAGAGGCGCTTGATGGCCACATTTACAGGTTTCATACTTCAGCGTTTCATTATACGGGACAGTTATGACAACTCTGTAGTTTGCAATGTTCAACAAACTTTGAAGCCCTTCTTCCCAGTTAGGCACATGCTCTAACACTTCCAGTGCTGTTGCCTGACCTACAGAGTTAGGAGCCAAAGGTATATCCTCAATCTTTCCCTCCAATAACTTGATATCTTTCTGTGCTAATCTCTTTCTGGCAATTTCTAATCTTTTTGGAGATACATCTACTCCGACTAGATTTAAGTTTGCCCTTAACTGTAAGAATTCAAGCCAGTATCCCTCACCGCAGCCAACATCAACTAATGACTCTTTTGGATGTATATGTGGCAGGGTTTGCTCAAAGCGAACCAGCTCCCTCTTGTGGCTTCCGAGTTCACCAACTGCGTCATAGTATTTCTTAGAATCCATACAGCGAAGAATGAAACCGAATTTATAAATTATAAGCTTCGATCCATTTGTCCTAAACAAAACATTTATATATGAAAATCATAGATTATGTCTTAAATGAGACATAAGCGTCAGTATCAGCATAAACTCTCTCGCTGGATCAATGTAGAGAAGGCATTTCTGAGGAAGGAAATTCTCAATCAACTCAAGGAGCTGGAGGACCATGGCAAGCGTTACCAAAACTGAGATAAAAAAAGCGGTGAAACAGTATTCTGACAAAGAAATTACTTCTCTTAAACCATTGTCAAAGGGCCATATCAATGAGATGTATGCCATCAAGCTCAAAGGAGGAAAGGAACTTATTTTTCGTGCCTACAACGAGAAATGGAAGGCAAGAAAGGAGGAGTTTGTGTACCTGGATATTGCAGCGCATATTGATGTTCCTATTCCTGATGTGTATGAAGTTGATGATTCTCTGAAGCATTGTAAAAAGGCGTATATGATTATGTCCAAGCTTCCAGGAGATACGATCAGCAGGGTCTATAAGAAAACAAACAACAAAAAGCTATTCGAGCAGGCAGGGGAAATTCTTGCCAAGCTGCACCATGTAAAGCTGCCGAAGTTCGGCTGGATTGTAGGCAATCAAATTCACCCTGCGTTTCATCAGTGGAAAGATTTTGTGTGGCATGATATCTCACTGAAGATGGAGCGATTATGCAGGGTAAAGCATATTGAGAGTTATAAGCATGAAGTCGAACAGTATTTCAATACTTATGCCTGCTACCTACAGCAAGTAGACGTGCCGTCGCTGTGCCATCGTGATTTTCATCCCTCGCATATTCTTGCGCATAAAGGAAAAATCACCGGCATCTTTGATGTCGAGTGGGCATTGGCAGGACACACGGAAAGCGACTTTCTGAAACTGGAGCTGTGGACGTTTACCAAGTATCCAAAAGTGCGCGATGCATTCTTTAGAGGATACCTCAAGCAGGGATATATCTCTGATGATTATCACATTCGCAAGAAGGTCTATGAGCTCTGGCATTGGGTGAGCATGATTAATATCTCTTTAGAGCTAAACAATAAAACCTGGCTCAAGCATAACCTGGCAGCACTAAAAAAATTCCTACGATGAATATCACTAAATTGGCGCAACAGTATCTTTTTGAACATCCTTCTATTCGCAGTTGTCTTCAAAAGGGGCTGATTAATTATTCTTCTTTGTCCAGAATGATTGCAAAGTCCCATAATATTTCTTCGCGCAAACACTTCGATGCACTGCTCATTGCCTGTCGAAGGTATAAGCAAAAACTCAAAGAAAAGAACAATGAAGGAGAAATCAGAAAACTATTATCCGAGAGCAAGATTGAGGCTAAGACAAAGATTTGTACCCTTGTTCTTGAGAGAGAGGCATCCTTTGCAAAAATAGAGATACTAGAGTCTGAAATCCGAAAAGCAAAAGAAGTGTTTCGCTTGGTTGAGGGGGCAAGTGCGATTACGCTTATTATCTCTGAGGAATTTCTTGCCCGGGCAAAGGCACTGTTTTCTCACTGGGTAAAGCACATTAACACTCAGCTAGTTGAAGTTACCCTGAAGACCTCCCCTAAAATCGAAGAAACTCCGGGTGTTGTTGCATATATTTATTCCTTGCTTGCAGAGCATCGCATCAATATGATAGAATCTTTATCGTGCTGGATTGACACGATCATGATAGTAGATGAGAAAGATTTAGCTAAGGTTATGGAACTGCTTCGGTTCTAGTTTTTTAACAGGTGCCCCATTTTTTCTTCTTTGGTTTCCAGATATTTTTTGTTATGGGTGTTGGAATTGACGACTATGGGCACTCGCTTGCTTACTTTAATACCGCACTTCTCAACCGCTTCTATTTTTTCAGGGTTATTGGTGAGCAGCTTTACTGATGCAATGCCCATTTTTTTCATGATCTCTCCTGCGATCGAATAATCCCGCTGGTCAGGATGAAAACCAAGTTCAACATTTGCCTCGACCGTGTCTTTTCCCTGCTCCTGTAGTTCATACGCTTTAATTTTGTTGTATAAACCGATTCCTCTTCCTTCCTGCCTCAGGTAAATGATTGCACCATTGCCTTCTTTTTCAATTTCTTTTACTGCAGCTTCCAACTGTGCTCTACAATCGCATCGCTGGCTGTGAAAGACATCTCCGGTAAGGCACTCCGAGTGAATTCTCACCAGCATATCATCTTTAATTTCTCCTTTTATGAGTGCAGCATGGTGCAGATCGTCGCTAGTATCGAAAGCGATTATCCTGAACTCTCCAAATTCTGTGGGAAGTTTTGCCTGTGCGCATCCTGCAATAGCTTTCGACATAGGAGGGGTTGTATGATTAAGGTGTATATAAATGTTATTCTGTATATGAATGTGTCTGCAAAACAAAAGTATTACATATTGCAGGGGTTTTGGCTGGCTATGAAACCTCTTGCAGTGGATATTGTTTTGCTTCCTTCTGCCGAGATTATGAAGAAAGCTGTAGCAGTGAATAAACGTTTAGGCGCTGACAACCTCATTCCTTTGGATGTTGATACGTGCCTTCCACATATTTCTTTATGCATGGGAGTATGCAGGGATGTTGAGGCATTGACTGAGGTCCTGAAACCTGTTTCTTCTTCATTTTCTTCGCTTGACCTGAAGATAACCGGTATTGATGCGGTTGATTCTTCCCAGGGAGAGAAGATTTCTTCACTTCATATTGAGGAGAATGATGCATTGCAGCAGCTGCATGAGCAGATTATGCGGGATTGTTTTCCTCTGCTCACCTCAGATGCTAGTAAGGAGATGTTTTGCACAACCGAGGTGAATGACTCGAGTGTAGAATGGGTTAGAAACTATAAGGATAAGGCAAGCTTTGAGAATTTCTGGCCGCATATTACGCTTGGTGTGGGTGATTTGAAGGAGAGTATTGACCTCACATTTAGAGCTTCTCGGCTTGCCATTTGTCATTTAGGTAATTACTGCACCTGCAGAAAGGTGCTTGCAACTGTTGATTTGAAGAGCAATTCTTAAAAGGTTGAATTGGTTTCTTTTTGGTATGGCTATCTGTGAGCGCAATTTCAAGACTCTATATGTGGATGCATGCAAAGATTGCCCCGATTCAATATATCATAAACTTGAGGAAGCACTTGGGACAAAGGAAGGGATTGAATTAAATGCTGTGGATTGTCTTCAGCAATGTAGTTCAAGAGGTGTCGTTCAGATAATGTATCAAGGGAAAGTAGAAGCGCGATATGGAATAGATAGTGATGACACACGTGAATCTCGCCCAGTCATAGCTCACGAGAATGATATCAGCACGATTGTCGATAAAGTAAACGAACTCCTCCCACAGAAATAATCTTCCATTGTTGGAAATTTAATGCCTTAAAATCATCATAAACTTTATAAATTCATTTCAGCCACACTTTTGCATAAGAGGCAATACAAAATGTCTATAACCGGACCCAAAAAAAAACAAATCGGTGTTCTGACCGGAGGCGGTGATGCACCGGGACTGAATGCGGTTATCAGAGGCATTACTACACGGGCGATTTCTCTTGGCTATGATGTGCTTGGCTTCAAGAAAGGCTGGGCCGGCTTATTAGGTGAAGGCGAGCATCATGTGCTTGATCTTGATGAAGTGGAAGATATTCATATGATGGGCGGTACTATTTTGCATACCTCCCGCACTAATCCGTACAAGCTGGATGATGGTGTAGAACAGGTCAAGAAAAACCTGAAAAAGTATAAGTGTGATGCGCTTATCGCCATTGGAGGAGAGGATACGCTGGGTGTTGCCTGGAAACTGCATAAGGATGGCATTAAGGTTGTCGGCGTTCCGAAAACGATTGATAATGATGTGGGAGCGACGGATTACACGTTCGGGTTTGATACTGCAGTAAACACTGCAGCTGAGGCTATTCATAAATTGCATACGACTGCGGCAAGCCATAATAGAGTTCTGCTTGTCGAGGTAATGGGTCGGCACGCCGGCTGGCTCACGCTTCATGCGGGCATTGCGGGAGGCGCGCATGTTATTCTTATTCCTGAGGAGAAATATGATGTTGCAGAAATCTGTAAGGTTATTCGCAGAAGAGAGGAGGCAGGAAAATATTACACGATTATTGCAATTTCTGAGGGAGCGCTTCCTAAGGATGGTGATATGACTCTTCAGACCCAGGAAAAAGATTCTTTTGGCCATGTTCGCTTAGGCGGTGTTGCAGAGAAGCTGTCCAAAGAAATTGAAGAATTGACTGGCAAGGAGTGCCGTCATGTGGTGCTTGGGCATTTGCAGCGCTCCGGGCATCCTTCTGCATTTGATCGCGTTCTTGGAACCCGCCTGGGGTATCATGCAGCTGAGATGGTAGATAAAGGAGAATTTGGCCAGATTGCTGCTTTGCGCGGTGAGGATATTCTCTCTGTTGATATGAAGAAAGCTTTGGGCGAGCTTAAAATTGTTCCAAAGAAGCGCTATGAAGAGGCAAAGGTTTTCTTTGGTATTGAAAGCTAAAAAAAATGAGAAGTGAGGAGGAATGGTTGATATGATTAAAGTCGGCGTTGTGGGTTATGGTACTATTGGAAAGCGTGTTGCTGATGCGGTGCTTTTGCAGGAAGACATGGAGCTTGTCGGGGTGACCGGCCGAAGCTATAACTGGAAGATTAAAAGCGCTTTTGGGAAACAAATCCCTATTTATGCCTCTGATGATGGAGAAGAGCTCAAAAAGCATAATATTCCTATCGAGGGAACATTTGAAGACCTTCTTGAAAAAGTTGATATTGTTGTTGATTGCTCTCCTAAAAAAATAGGGCAGGCACACAAGGAGAAATATTATATTCCTCAAAAGATTAAAGCAATTTTTCAGGGTGGCGAGAAACCCGAGGTTGCAGATGCCAGCATCGTTGCACAATGCAATTATGATGAATGCGTAGGCAAGGATTATATTCGGGTAGTGAGCTGTAATACTACAGGACTGTCCCGGACTCTTCAGGAAGTGGATAAACTGTATGGCATCAAAGAAGTGTATGCGACGATGATTCGAAGAGGCGCAGACCCCTGGGATATCAGGCACGGCCCTATCAATTCGATTGTCCCTGTTTTGGAGCTTCCTTCTCATCACGGTCCTGACGTGCGAACGGTTCTTCCTCACGTGGAGATTTTTACTACTGCATTATCAACTTCTCAGACCCTGATGCATGTGCATACTGTAACAGTTGAATGTAAAAATCATCCAAACGTAGATGAATTTATTGAAAGCCTCAAGAAAGCGACTCGCGTACGCGTTGTTGCGAATAACTCTATGGTACGATCCACTGCAGAGATTATGGAGCTGGCAAAGGATCTGGGCAATGCTCGTGGAGATATGCCTGAGATTTGTATCTGGAAAGAGGCAATCGGTGTGCATAGTAATAAGCTCTTGTTCATACAGGCAGTACACCAGGAAAGTGATGTCATCTGTGAGAATATTGATGCTATTCGTGCGGCAACCGGCTTTAAGGATGGGAAAAAAAGCATAGAGATGACCAATAAATCACTGGGCATCCCTATGGAGCAAAAGGAATTTTCTTAACTTTTTTTATTCTTCGTCCGGATATAACTCATCTATTTTTTTGTCTATTTCTTCTTGTGTTATAATCCCTTTTTGCTTTAATAGTTCCATTAATGCTTCCAGATGCATGCTGTTTTCTTCAGCTATATCCTCAAATGACATGTCTTCTTCTTCCATTGTTTCAACCTCTATATTTATTTACAATCGGCATTTGCCTTCCTGATCCAAACGCCTTCTCAGAGAGTTTGATGCCGGGCGGTGCCTGCCGCCGCTTGAATTCGCTTTTGTCCACCTGACGAATAACCCATTGCACTGTCTTTTCTTCGTATCCTCCCTCAATGATTTCCTTGAGTTCTTTTTGATCTTCAATGTACGCTTTGAGTATGGCATCAAGGATTTTGTAATCCGGCAGCGAGTCTGCATCTTTTTGATTCGGTCTAAGCTCTGCTGAGGGTTCTTTTTGGATAGTGTTCTTGGGGATTATTTCTTCTTCTTTGTTTATGTACTCTGCTAGTTCGTATACTTGAGTTTTATAGACGTCGATCAATGGTGCAAATGCGCCTGCCATATCGCCGTATAATGTGGAGTATCCCACAGAGAACTCTGATTTGTTTCCTGTTGTTAGTACGAAGGTATTGAATTTGTTTGCTAACGCCATTAAGAGGGTTCCCCTGATTCTTGCCTGTAGATTTTCTTCAGTTACATCTTCTTTTTTGTTTTTGAATTCCTCTTTTAGCGTGTTTTTGAATTGAGTGAAGATTTTTTCAATGGGAATTTCGCTGTGCTTTATGTTGAGGTTAATTGCTAACTGTTTTGCATCTTCGATACTATGGCCGCTGGAGAATTGCGAGGGCATGGCAATGGCTTGCACATTTTCTTTTCCCAGGGCTTTCACCGCTAAGCAGGCAGTTACTGCAGAATCAATCCCGCCGCTTAACCCTATCATTGCTTTTTTGATACCGCTCTTGTGAAAATAGTCTCTGATTCCCAGGATGAGGGCTTGGTAGATTTCTTCTGTTTCGTTTTCCTTTGGGAATTCTTTTGATTCACTGCCTACAATGATGAAGTCTTCTTCGAACTTTTTTCCGATCGCTACTAATTCGCCATTTTCGTTGACTGCTAAGGATTCTCCATCGAACACTAAGTCATCTTGTCCGCCTACCTGATTAACATAATAGAATGGCTTTTGGAGCTGTTTTGCTTTCTTTTTGAGAAGATCGATTCTTTCTTTTCTTTTTCCATATTGATAAGGAGATGCGGAGATCGCTATTATTTGATCTGCATTCTGCAACAATTCGGCTACCTTAATATCATAATCAGAGTCCCAGAGATCTTCGCAGATCATGACGCCTGTTTTTCTCGTTAAGGAGAATGTTTGATGCTCTGTTGCCTGCGTGAAGTATCGCTCTTCATTGAAGACATCATAGGTGGGAAGAAGGGTTTTATGCTGGATTCCTAGCAGTGATTGATTGCTTATGATTGCAGCAGCATTGTAGAGATTGTTCTTTTCTTTGTCAATGAACCCGATTATTGCATCAATATTTGTTTTTTTTGTTATTTCTAAAAGAATTTGCTTGTTTTTCCTGATGAAATCTTTTTTATGAATCAAATCTCTTGGAGGGTAGCCGGTGACTGCTAATTCAGGAAAAATAATGAGGTCTACACCTTCTTTTTGAGCTTTTTCTATGTTTTTGAGAATTACTGCTTTGTTGCCTTCCAGGTCTCCGACTGTTGGGTTTATTTGCGCTAACGCTATTTTCATAATGAATTGTTGCTGTTTAGAAAGATAAAAAGGTTTTTGTTTTGAGTATTGTTTGGTGCGTACTCTTCATTCAAAGTCAGATCTTGTTGCCAAAATATTGATCAAATGCGTTGTGAAACCCTGTTTCGATTCCGGGAATGCCATTTTTGTTTGCTATAATTTCTCTCAAATTGCTTGCATCTTCATCGGTAAAGGGATTTGCAGAAGGTATTTGAGATCTTGTGTGACGGTGGTGCGTTACTGATAATAGCGTATTGTCAATTGCCTTAAGCGCATAGTGAAAACTATCTTTAAATGGTCCTTGTTGACTTCTGTATGAGGTTTCTGCGGGGCAGATAACTGAATGAGGTAAGTCTTCAACCATATTGATGAAATCATTATACAATTTCTGAATATTAGCTTCTTCAATTCCAGGGGAGGCATATTCCTTATGAAAATACAACTTTATAATTGCTCCATTTTCTGCAGCCTTGTGATACGCTTCTTGAACTTGCAGTTGAAGATCTACTTCGTGATCAAACCCGTATAAGCGAATCTGTTTGGCTGAAGGAACAACATCGAGAAGAGCTACACTAAGTTCACTATCTCTTGCATTGTCATTAGTCATTAATCCATCTGGAAGAATGGGCTCTCCACCTGCACTAATTCTTTCAAGTATTTCTGAGTTTGATAGGTTTTTAGCAGATCTTAAAGCAGTGTATTCTTTTTGTCTGGCTAAAACTGCTTCTCCTTGTTCAGACAGTTCAGGTATCACAATTTGATCAGAACTTTTTCGTTCATATATCCCGGATGCAGGATCAAATTCATACCCTAATCCCTTAAGAACTATATCGTGTTCCCTCAAATCAGGTGAGTGATAGTTTCCAGATTTATCTGCGCCATCTCTTAGCCTCATTTCAAGAGCACCTTGAATTATTTCATTAATGCCGACTTCTTTTGTGTTAGCAAGAATTTCTTCTACTGACATTTCTCCAAGTGCCTTGAGTACATCATCATAGCTCATAGGAGAAAAGAGTGGAAATCAACTTATAAAAGTAGCGTTTTTGTTATTACAGATGAGTTATAACAAATTTACTTCGCCTGATAGTGGAATATTTTCCTATTGGCTTTCTCAGAAGTCATTTCCTTGAACTTGATCATGTTGCTTTCCCTTAATTTCTTGCAGGAATTGGTAATGGAGCCCAGTTCAGAGGCGTTTTTTGAGCCTTTCATGAGTGAATAAATCTCTCTTGCGGTGAGCCAGCCTTTCTTCTTATACTTGGCAGTCGTCTTGTACTTTTTCAAGAATGCGATTACTTCTCCTTGTCCCATTTTAGCTTGTAAGTGGGTGCTTAGTATATTAATGTTTCTAATTTGTGAGCTGTAAAGTTAACGTCACTTACAGGCTAAAAAAGCATATTGGAACAATAGAATAATTGAACCAGCTATTAATCCAGCATATGTACCAATTAAGATGTCCCTGACTAGATTGAAAGTTTCTCTTCTCTCTTTCTTTTTAATCTTCCTATCGTTCTCCCTTATTGCCTTTTTGATAGAGGTTGGAAGTTTCTCAAAATCACTTGATTTTATTTGTTTACGATGCTGCTTCCGAAGACGAAAAAACGTATTTAGCATTATGATCTGAACTGTAAAGCAAGCAAAGCCTAAGGGGAATGAACTCTTTCATTTATCCTTAACAAAACACCCTGTGCTTTTGCAAACCTTTTTTCAATCTGCTTCATTATTTCCTCTGTAAACTCGAACTGTTCCCTACCTTTTATGTAGATTGAAGGGTGGTTACATATAGGTTGCCCATGCTTTGTGAAATTCCAATATCTATTGAATGTCTTTAAATCAGCAATTAATTCTTGTGCGTAGTCATGATTCTTAGTAGCCCTTTCTAGTTTTTTTATTCTACTTAGAAAAGAAGCATCTTTGTGGACCTCTATTTTCAATCTATCTAGAATATAGTCAATAAGAATTTGGTGACTGTTTGCAATAATATTCATCTTTCCTGAAAAAATGAGAGATGATTGAAAGTTATTTATCTCCATCCTTAATCCTCCTTCACACCTTCTCCCCTTTCAGATAATCAACAAAAGTATTTATTATTTTTACGTTCATTCGTTGATTTGGCTGAAAGTTACCAAGCACTTGAATGGGTTTATACGCCAAATTACGACAAATCCAGGAATCATGCTCGCCTTTCTGCTCAACGGTGACTTCCCCTTTCCAGTCATGCCATTTTTCATTGTTGAGGCGACTGATATTTCCGTGAATTTCCGTGATAATCCGTACCCGGTCCTTTACGATGTTCTGATCCACTTTGTCGGCCACATTTTTTCCGGAAAATACTTCCACCTCCAGCTCATCAGGTGAAATCTCTTTTACTATGTCCAAGGTTTCATTGAACTGATCAACGGTTTCCTGGGCAAACCCCACTACGACCTTTGTTTGCAGGCTGAGGTGAGGAATCTCCCGTTTAAGGGTGTTGACAAACGAGCGGTATTCATCAACGGTAAAATTCTTTTCCATACTCGTCAAAATGTCGTCGTTTCCGGTGTAAAGAGGTAAAGAGATGTGCTTATAGACCTTCTCACTCTTGTAGACCTGCACCATTTCATCAAGGATAGGCTTGAGGTTGTGGGGCAGGATTTCTCCGATTTTTAGGTGAAAATCCCCCTCTATTGCGATCATCTCAGCTAATAGCTCCGGAAGCGAGGAGCGCCAGATATTTTCGGTGCCATACGCAGAGCTGGTCTGGCCTTTGAGAATGATTTGTTTGCAGCCTTTTTCGATTAACAGGGTTGCTTCTTTTTTGATCTCCTCTTTTTTTAATGAGCGCAGCTTGTGATTCTTCAATCGTTTTCTGCACTCCAGGCAGGCATCGCTGCAGCCCGAAAGAATGGGAATATATCCTAAGGAAGAATTGAGAAGAATTCGCGAATGCCCCAACTTATCGTTATTCTGAAAGATCACCGCCTCTATCATATTGCCGTTGAGGGTTTCCTCCACCACCTGGATAATCATTTCGATATTGTCTGAGTCCAGAAGGGATGCGGTATGGTTTATTTTCCTGATATCAGCGATACGTTTTCTGCTCATGCAACCGACAATAACGAGCTTTTCGGGTAAGTCTTCTTTTTTGAGTTCCTTGAGCACTTCTTTCTCATTATTGGTATGAGGCCCAATATTGAGGATGGTTATATTCGTTCCTTCCTCTGAACGCTGCAGATTGAATTTTCCTTTCCTGAGAATACCGCGCATCACTTCTTCTTCAAAGAGATTCCCATTGACGCTCTTCAGAAAGACTTTTTCCATTACTAGTAAAGAATTCTCAAACTATAAAAACCTATTCTTAGTCCAGCACCAGGCCACATTTCTTGCAATAGGTCTCTTCCCCATCCCGCTCAAGGGATTTTGAGCCGCATTCCGGACAGGTTTTTTGATCTTCACCAATCACGCTTTGCATGGATTTTGGATTAGATTTCATTCTTACTCTTCCCTGCGTGCTACTTCTTTCTTACAGTGTTCGCATTTAAGGTAGTGATAGATAGTGCCTGCTACTTCTTCCTTTCGCAGATCTTTCATCTTCGCACCGCAGCTTTTGCACGTGTTATCCACTCCTACCCACCAGATAGTTTCTTTGCTTTTTCCTATATAAATATTGCGTAAAATGTACGAAGCAGCGCCGGGCACCTCTCTACCAGAGATTTCTGCAATTCCTAAGGCCGGAAAAGAAAATTTTATATACTATAGAGCATCTATAGAACTTAAAATGATATCTTCAATCCAGGTTCATAAGGAAACCAAAGAGGAATTAGCACAGTTAAAGAATTCGCCTAGCGATACGTATGAGCAGGTAATTAAGGAACTGATTAATGAGAAGAAGAAATCTGAACTCATGGTAAAAGAATCCCTTAAGGAAGGATATAGGGAAATGAACAACGATTCTAAGAACACGCAAGACGAGTGGTCACCTGCAGAGCCAGAATGGGAGTAAAGATTTCCAGAGGAGATATTGTTCTTGTAGATTTGGACCCTGCTAAAGGATCCGAGCAGGGGAAAACAAGACCAGCACTTGTTATCCAAAATGACATAGGAAACAAACTTAGTACTACTACTATTGTTGCTCCTATAACATCACGGATCTATACGAAAGAATTTCCAACGAATGTTTTCCTTGACAAGAACCGAACAAAACTGCCTAAGGACTCAACTATCCTTTTTAACCAAATCAGAACTATTGATAAGGAAAGAATAATTAAAAAAATTGATAGGCTCGATCGATTTTATCTTGAGAAATCAAATCGGGCTATTGAAGTAAGCCTTGGGTTAGACTGAACTCTTGACAAGCTTCTTCCCCTCTTCCATCAATTCCTTTGCCAGAGCCTCATCGGGAGAATCAGTGATTATACGCAATACTTTATCTTCAGTTTTGGACTGGCGAAACCAGATCCAGGCATGGTCTTTTACTGCTTTGAGACCACCGGTTTCATCACCGGTCTCATGGGCAATGAATCCTTTGTTTAGATAGTATTCCTTGATTTGATCTTTTTTTTCCTTGAAACTTTTCTTCAGCTTTACTTTTTCCTTGAGATAATAATATTGGGGTAGTTTTTCTACTACCTCTTTGAGTGAGGTATTCTTTTTTTCAAGAATTTTTAGTAGAAATAAGAGCGTTTGGATGCCATCACGGCACTTTGAGGGCGCAATAATTACTCCGCCATTGGACCCTTCGCCGCCTATTGAAGATTGGGCAAGCATCATAGCATCAACTACATTGATTTCTCCGACCTCTACTTCCTGCCATTGAGCATGGTGTTTCTCTGCGATCTCTTTTACCAGATAGCTGGTCGCATCGTTTACGACTACTGTTTCTTTCTTTGGATTTTCGGATTCAGATAGCATATGATCAACAATAAGTGCTAACAGGTGATTCCCTGATACTAATGTACCGTCTTCTAAAATAACCTCCACTCTGTCTGCGTCGCAGTCGAAACCTGCGGCAAATGCTGCCTTGTGTTTTTTGATTTCTTTGGTGAGGTATTGCAGTGATTCCTGATTTGGCTCTACTATTCTTTTGAATGCACCCTCTTTCATGTTGACGTATACTGCTCTATCGCCAAGAATCTCTTTTGCATGAATACCCGCACCGCCATTTGGATCAATAATGATTTTGTTTTTGACTTTCAGATTGCCGAAACCTAAAAATTTTTTATAGTCGCCGATAGCATTTACCTTTTTGACTTCTTTTACCGGCTTTTCTTCTTTGAATAAGTGCCTGGTTAAGAAATCTTCTTCATTAAGGTCTTTGACTTTGTGATAATTCTTGATTACCTGCTCTATTTGTTTTGGCCGCAGAACCGCTCCGTCAGTGTCCAGAAATTTGAAGCCATTGTATTCTGGCTCGTTATGAGATGCAGTTATAATGATTCCGCCATCCGCTTTGTATGTTCTTACTGCGTTTTGTACTGCGGGGGTTAGGGCTACCCCTACATCAATTATCTGGCATTGCAGCCCTTCGATAAGCTCTTTTCTTATCTGCTCACCCGAAGGCCTGGTATCTCTCCCAATGACGACAGTTTTATTTTTTCCTAATAACTGGCTGAAAGCATAGGCGTATCGCACTGCAATGCTATCGGTTAATTCCTTGCCATAGATTCCTCTGATGCCTGAGAATGATTCGACTAATGCCATGAGAAATACCTGAAGAGAAATAGTTTATAAGGGTTGTGAACAATCATGCCTTCTTCAAATGCTCAGAGCGAATAGAAAGAATCTGCAAGATCTTCATTGCTGAGAGTTCATCTCGCAGTTGCTTGATTTCTGTGCGCATGTCCTGTATCAACTCATAGTTGTGATCAATGTTACTAATGTTCTCCTCGACAATAGGGGTAATAGAACTCAAGGTACTGATCTCTCCATTCATGTCTTTAACCCAGCAGTCGACATTTTGTTTGAAGGTCTCGAATTCGCGTTTTTTCATTTTGCGCTCCCAGTATACTATATTGTATACTCCAACTATATAAATGTTGTGTTTTTCGACGAAATGAAAATCCTTACTCCTCGACAAAATCAAGGGCAGCAGAATTAATACAGTATCGCAATCCCGTAGGCTCCGGCCCGTCATTGAAGACATGGCCTAAATGCTCGCCGCACTTGGAAAGCACCTCGATCCTCTTCAGGCCGAACGTGTTATCCTCTTTGAGAATAACATTTTCTTCAATGAGCGGAGCATAAAAACTTGGCCATCCGGTCCCTGATTCGTACTTGGTATCAGAGTGAAAAACCGGTAGCCCGCAGCCTGCGGTGATATAGGTTCCATTTTTTTCGTTTTTCAGTAAATCTCCGGTGAATGCCCGCTCTGTTCCTTTTTCCCAGAGTACCTTATATTCGAAGGGGGTTAGGAGGTTTCTCCATTCCTGCTTTGGCAGCTCTATTTCTCCCTGCTCATTTGGAGAAGGATAAGAGCTCTTTAGCATTGGACCTTCTCTACTTTCAATGGACTCCCCAATTTCAGTCTTGCAACCGATAAGAACGAGAACTAAGACAATGAGTATTGCACTTATTATTCCTGTTCTTGGCATCATATCTCCTTCAGAGATATTGATGCTTAAATAGTTTTACCTTGCTCTTTTTATTTAAGTTTGTATACTTAAAAACAATACTTTTAAGTAGTAAACTGTCCGGATTATTGAAAATAGCATAAATGGCAAAAAAAAAGTCGACACCAGAGCTTACTCTGAGTACTATCCTCAGGCGCAACATGCGTGTCCTAGTCAAGACGCTGAAGGAAAATTATCATGATGATTCTGTCGAGGTAATCAATAACCTTATTGAGCGGGGATATTCAGTTGTTCTGATTACTTTTGATCTTGCGACAAGGGACTTGGTTGAGGATCTGAAGTACAAGAAAAAAGCAGATATAAGCAAGCTCTACATCATTGATGCCATATCGCTGATCTCCGGCACAGGATCGCCTCCTGTAACGCAGTTGATCAACGTGTACCAGCCTGACAATTTTACTGATATCGAGGTCTATAGTGCTTTATATCTTTCAAAGCTTGGAACAAAGAAGACGTGCATTGTTTTTAACTCCCTGAACAAACTGGAAGATTTTCAGAATACCGATGAAATCGGCGTTTTCCTGGAGACCTTTACCAAGTTCGTAAAAAAGATGGAAGTACCGGTTATCCTTCTGGCACATATTTACACTTCTTACATCCTGCTGCAAATCATGGAGAGAAACGTACACGAGGTTTCCACGTTTTATCGGCTGACCAAAGACTGGAAAAAGAAATGATTTCTTGGTTTAATTCTTTTCTATATTGAAGTTAAATAAGGAAAAAAATAAGATTAAGAAAAGAAAGGAAGCGATATGAATCGCTTCCTTTGGGTTAAGGTCTATCAATCAGAAATATATTCCAAAATTAAAGGACTTCTTCCAGAGCTAGTTGCAAGGAAAGGAGGTTTAGAAACTAACTCCCACTTGTTTTCTTCACGATTTATTTTAAATAAAACAGATCCGTAACCATCAGTGCTTTGAGCGCAGTTGTTGGGATTTGCTCTAGTCTCACACCTGAATGTTAACTTAGCTAGATATGCGTTCTCATCAGGACCAAAGAACAGCATCGGAGGGTTGAGTGGGTACGTTCCGCATCTGGCAGGAATGGGAGTACCCACATCCTCTCCAATAGTCGTGATTATATCTCCTTGTCTATTGAAAATTTCTAAAGGCCTAACGGTTATCGTTGTTTTTTCACATGCATTAGTATCTCTCTTGTTGAACTTTAGTTCATGGATCATGAGAGAAGGAGCCGATTTTGGAGCCTCACACAAAACTCCTTGCGCATCTGGCCAACCTTCAAAGTCAACAGAGAAAATGCATCCGCTTTTGTCGTCTATTCTCCTAGCCAATACATTTTTACTGTCCCCATGACCCAGCCTGAACTTCCTCCCACTCTCTTTATTGAATGGAGGCAAAAATTCAGCATTTTCAATAAAGATGCCATTGATCTTTAACCTCTTATGGCCTGAGCCTGGTGGGGCTTTCCACATTATGGACAAAATCATTTTATTCTCATAGCAGGAGGCAAAGACCTTAGGCCCGTATCCATTAATACACCAATCCTTGCATTGGCGCCAGGCAGCAACTACATCTTTATTGATTGTAGCAATAAAAATTTCCTCTGCTTTCTCTTCAGTAAATCTACTTAATTTGCCAGACGACCTAAGCTTAACTAGCTTCTTGTAATTGTCCTGAGAGAAATCAGCACCAATACCAAAAAACCCTCCCCCGGGTAGTGGAATAGAAGCTGTAAAACCGGCAGAAGTAGCCTTCTTGATTTCTTCATAATCCATTTTAAACACTACTTCGTTAACATAAGAAGAAATACTTTTGCTGCTAGACCGATTGTAAACATCAACAATCGGACCTTGAAGAATTTCTCCGCAATCACAACTATCCGTATTTACAACTTTGTAAACATCAAATTCTGTATGTTTTTCAATGAATCTTTCAAGACCTATATCATTTCCAAAAATCAATGTAGGAAAAACAAGAAAAAAACTAAAGACAAAAATTAACTTTTTCATGATTCAGAACTCCTTAAAAACTTACATTAACAGTTACATCAAAACACGATAAGATTAGCTCAAGGCATCACCTCCTTAATTTAAGAAACAAAAGAGAGAACCTAGCGATGTTCCGCAAGACAAGGTCTAGAATGGATAACATACAGGTTCCCTTTGTTTCCAGTGAAAAAATAATTAAATGAACACAACCTTTACAAATATATCAGCGTTAAAACTACTACAATACTCTTTTTATGTAGTGACCTTAGTTCTCAATTTGGCGTTTTCAGCATATTCCAGCTCTTGCTAAGTCAAATGTATCATCATCGAAATTAGCATTTAATTCGCTGATCAATACTTTGCTCTATTTTTGTGTAGCTGCTCACTAACTACTGTGCAGATAGAGAAACCTTATCTGAAACCATTAATGACAGCAAGCTAAAAAAGCCAAAACCTTCTGGTCCCAACTCAAATTTGTGTAATGAACGTGAACAACCTAAGAAATTCCCAGCGAGTCCTTATTATAGCTTACTGAGACTCCGGGATAAAAAATACAACTAATGAGTACGATAGAATTCAAGAAAGATTTATATGTAACATCATCTCCAATATTTCCATGAAACAATCTCTTTTGCTGCTCGGTATCCTGTTATTACTCTTCACTGTGCCCTTTGTTCTTGCCCACGGAACAGAAGAAGAGCACGCCCAGGAGGAAGAGCCTAAAGAATTAGTTCGAGTAGGGCAGCCGAATGATCTGAGTATCGTCTCTCCGTTTCGGTATTACTCTGAAGGAAGATGGGTTCTGGGAACAGGATTTCTTATTGTCTGGTTTTTCCTTATCAAAGGAATCTATACCTTGTTCATGATGCTCTTGAGCAGGCTTATTGTTGTTGACAAGAAAAAGTAATTATTCCTGAGCATCAATCACATCACAATACTCATACACACGCTCAGAGATGGATGCCAAGTAATATTTGAGTATTTTTTCTTCAAGTATATCCTTGAGACTTGAAAACTCAGTAATACGATATTGGTTCTTTATTTTTTCTACAATGAATATGTCTCTCAGCCGTCTTACCTGCCTTCTGATGTTTGGAGAAGTTGTTCCATTGAGTGAGAGGTGATGCTTTTTTCTGGATTCAATTACCTTTTGCTCTATTTCCTCACTGCTGAGCATATTTTTCTTTTTGCTCTCCGTGAGCATTACATCTAGCACATCAACGATGACATCGCGCGAGTCGCCCGGCTGCAGGACACCCAGGCTGAGGCATATCTTTCGCACTAGTTCTCTGCCTGTTATTCCTCTTGGCTTTTCATATCGGCGCAGTGTTATTTCTGCAAGAGGAGTATCTTTACTGATCGTGCTCATTTTTTTGCTAGTCTGTCTATTTTTGCTTCAATCTGGTCTAACCGCTTGAGAATTTTCGCGATTTGCGGATTTCGCTTTGCGTGGACATCCTGCTCTGCACTAAAGAAGCCAAGCTTGTCTTCCAGATAACCCAGAAGTACTAATATCAGAAATAAACCTAGAAAAATAGGAATTAACCATCGCTCTAAGAATATGTCTACACCGTAGTCTTCCAGATTGGAGAGTGCTAAGAACAGAATGAGTGCCATATTAACCAGAGAAGCGTACCCCAAAGCCCTGCTCAGATAGACCTTTGCATGAATGAGTTTTGAGCGTAGTTTTTTGATCATTATTTCTCTGCAGAAAATATTCTTTAAATAATTTGGCAAAACTTTTAACTACTCGAGAATAGAAATGTTTAAATATCTGTCTAATTCAGCTTATCTAATGGGAAATAAAACCGATTCATTCGTTGTTTTACTATTGCTATTCGTAGGGTTTCTGGGACTCATTGACTCTATCTTCAATATGAATGGATGGAAATTCTATGCAGAGGTTTTAGTTCTGCTGGGACTACTCTTCCTGAGCATTCTTGCACTATTACTACTGTGGAACAAGGTTTCTTTTGGATACGTGCTTTCAGCTTGTATCTCTTTTGTAATGCTGCTCAATTTGCTGCTTTTCTACTTCGTAGCAAGCATGGATACCTTGTTATTCCTTGCTTTGGTGTCAACGCTGAGCGTCTTTGTTTTGAGCGTTATGGGTATTGGTGGAAAAGAGCCTGAAGTGAAATCAAAGCCGGCTCCTAAACCAAAGGTCATCAAAACCTACACATCCGGAAAAGTAGTAAGCTCAAAATCATCAAAATACTATTATCTTCCTACCTCTAGCCAGGCAAAAAAAATCAGCAAAAAGAATCAAGTGTGGTATGATTCTGATGAAGATGCGAAGAAGGCTGGTAAGAAACCACATAGTTCAGTAATATGAATGATCGTTCTATTTGGACACCTCAAGACAAGTTGAAACAGACTGCTGAGGATTAGGATATTCTCTAGATATTGAAGACTATAGTAAAATCATTTTACCGGCTCAAGGAGTTACTAAACACTCTGGAAATCTTTGGGCAATCCTTGAAAATGTTCCTGCTCAAGAGTTGGAAGAGAAGATTCTCTGTGCCATTGCATCAGATAAACAATTACAAAGTCTTGTGAGGTTTGTCCATTTGTATGCTCCAAGAAACCCACCGCATGGAACTCAGGGAGAAATCGTCAATTATTTCATTTTTGCCTATCAGGAGAATGATACATTTGTAGGAGATTCTGAACGAGCACAACAGGTAACAAACGATCTGCTTACGAAATTGCAGTATAATCCGAAGAAAATTGCTAGCGTGATGTTTGTTGGTGAGGAGAGTAATTTCCCAAACTTGGATCACCACAAAAATGAAAATACCTTTTCTGCAAGAAAAACCATCTACATGCCGTCATAGGTTCACTTCAGTTTCTTTCCTAATGCTTTTACTTTTCTCAAACCCCATTTCCTGCGCTCTTTTGAGCGCTCTACCCAACCGACGTGCATAGATTTTGCCTTAATCCCACAGAATCTGAAGATGAGATTTTTCACCACAAGATTTGGCGCGCCACTAAGCAAGAAATCGTAGAACCACCTTGGTCCTCCTGACGTTGCAATAACCCGACCTGTTTTCGGTGTTAATAATCCATCAGAAATAAATGAACTCTTGAGGTTATCATCCTGAAACCATTTCTCCCAGGTGGGATTTCTGCGATAGGAAAAGGCAAACCGCGGCACAAAAATACGATCAAAGAACCCCTTGGTAACTGCAGGAAGGTATCCCCACCAGATGGGATAGATAAACACAATATGATCAGCCCATTTGATGTCTTCCTGAGCTTTTTGCAGGTCTTTTTCTAAAGGCATTATTTCATTGTAGCCTTCTTTGAGGTTCGGATTGAATTTGAGCGCACCAATTTCTATTCTTTTTACTTTTGCTTTAGAACTCTTTGCTCCTCTCTCATAGGCATTCGCTAATTCTTTGCAGTAGCTCTCTGTTTTCGGATTTCCATTGATGATAAGAACGTTTTTCATGTTATCGTCAATGATTGTCTGGTATAAATAATTTGTTGTCAATAAAAAACAAAAATGGGCAATGATCAATTCACGCTGCCTGCTCAAGAATATTGCATAAAACCTGTTTTTCATACTCTCCTGAGGGATGGATAGCGGAGATGTATTTTTTGTTGACTCCAGATGGAATCAAGAACTCGAGTTCTTCTCCTTTGTTATTTACCTTGAAATCATCTAGCATTGTTGTAGATAAAGTAAGAAGACATCCCTTACGCGAGTCATACCCTTCTTTAACCAAATTTATAACATCGCTTTCCAATATTCCTGCATCGCTAGACAGGCTCATAAATTCCTGAAAGATTTGCCTGTAAGTTCCGAATCTAAAAGCCTGCAATTTTTCATCGACAAGGCTTTGAGCAGCAACCAGATGCATGTGCGAGGGGATTTCAAATGGTAGCATCTCTTCTAAATAATGTCTAACGCCGATTTGATTTGCATACCAAAGAGCGTCTGTAACACCATAATCTAAGGGTATTATGCTAAATTTTCCTTGTCTCAATCCACTATCTGGAAGAGTACCTTCCTGAGCTAAGAACTTAACTGCTTCAATGGACGTACCATGGTATCCAAGAATATCATCTACATGAATCAAACTATTCTCATCTTTAATGAGGTTTCCTATGGACATGCAAATAAGAATAGATCCAGGCTTAAAAAGCTTGTCTCATTCCTTCCACAGCACAATAACTAACCACACTACCGCAATGGTGATTGCAGAATCAGCAATATTGAATACGGGCCAGAAGCCAAGATCAATGAAATCAATGACATAGCCATGGATAATTCTGTCTATGAGATTTCCGATTAACCCCCCAATGAGCAGGCCCATAGGGATAATGACCTTATTTTTAGCTGGAATTTTCTTCCATTTGTATATAATTGCACCAAGTACAAGGAAAGAAAAAATGATGAAAAACAATCGCTGTCCCTGTAGGATGCCAAAGCCGGCTCCTTTATTGTAGACTAAGGTGAGCTTGAGAATATTTGGAATGAGAGTGATGCTCGTTTTTTTTAGTATCTCTTCAAGAGCGTACTTGGAAATTTGATCGAGAACAACAATGATTGCCCCAATAATGAGGATATTTTTGTTATGAATCTTCATAAAACAATTAAGAATTCGCTCTTAATAAACCTTACCATCGCTGATTTTTCTTCTCGTCGTAGGTGTAGCGCTCCAGGTTTGCCATACGCTGATTGAGCGCGTCCATAGTGGCTTTGATGGCATCAAGTTTAGCAGCAATTATTTCCAGTTCGTGGCTGGAGCTGCCTGGTGTTACTTCCTGAAACTGAGGAGTGGATGGGGGTGCAGAAGAGAATCCAGGAGGTGCCTGTCGCATTTGCTGGCCGAGACTCATGTTCATTTGATCTCTTGCCTGCGAATCCTGAACCCCACGAAAATTGCTTGGATCTGGCATGCCTTGAGAGGGAGGAAGACCCAGGGGGTCACTTCCCATAGATGGAGGTTGAGAGAGATCCTGGCCCAGGCCTTGCTGCATGCCTAAATCTCCTCCTAGCCCTTTTCCGGGGTCCATGCCAAAATCACCGCCTCCAAAATCATCCAGGCTGTCCTTCTTCCAGAATGCTAACTTATCCAAAAAACCCATCTCTATTCATTCCTCTTTTTTTGACTCTAATGAATCCACTACTCTTTCCTTGAGTTTATTAATCTTTTCCTCAACCCAGGAGAGCGGGACTACTTTTGTGAATTGAAAGAATACTGTTTCAGGCTCTACTTCAATATTTCCTTCTTTATATTGTGTGAAGAAAAATAATGGTGACCGTGATATTTTTAATTCTGTCTCGTACAGGTAAGCAAAGAGTGCATCTGTTATAGGTAAGTCGTCTTCTAAGTCTACTTCTAACTCTAAATCTTCATAGGTGATGGAAGAAATCTGCTTTCCATCCTCATAGAATGTTCTTAGCTTCTCACTACTTACTTCTTTGTTATTAATTTCCACAGATTCTATTTCTCTGAATACAGATGTCTTGAAGCGATACAATGTTGTGCCTTTGGTTCCCTCATACTCTTCAAGATTAATTGCTGAGATAGCCTGCCCAACTTTCAGACTTGACAGCACCGTGCTGCCGTCTACTAAAACAATGATGGTTTCCTCACGATCTATGCTTTCTTTGATGCTTGAGAAATCTTTGTTTATGTTTCCATTAGTGACAAAGAAAAGAACAGCAAAAATAACGGCACAGATAATTGCGATTTTCATGAGTTTTTTGAGTATGAAGAATACCGCAAAGACTATCAGAACTGCAAGTATAATGGTTATTATTAATAAGCTGTTCACTCTATCACCTTTGCTTACTGCGTTCTGAAGATTTAATAAATGTTTTGGAATGGAAAGTAATTTTTACTGCGTCGCTCTTAGCGCCTACAAACTGCCCGTGAGTATTCCCTAAGGTGCTGCGTTCCCGGATGGAGCAACCCCTCGCGACGCACTTCACGGTAAGCAGAAAGCAGTTTGCCTTGATGACGCTAAGAATGGCCTAATTGGAAAGATTTAAGTATGATAGGGATATATGGACGTGTATGGCAAAACAAAAAAAACTAACGAAAAGCAAGGATAGAAAGATCTCTGGTGTTTGTGGTGGAATTGCAGAATATTTTGACGTCGATCCTACTATTATTCGAATTGCCTGGATTGTTCTTACGCTGTTTACCGGAGTAGTTGTCGGAATTGTCGCCTACATCATCTGTGCGCTCGTCATGCCTGATGCATGAGTGTGTCTTCATAAGGCTTTTTACTGTAGCACCTTTTTGCATGCTCAACGAGTAGCGCATGGAACTCCTGGTATATTTTCCAGTCTTTTTTGATATTCTTTTCGACTACTTGCTTCATTTCTTCATAGGCACTCTTTTCCGTGCAGAGTTTTAGGTGTGTGAAGATTCTTTTCGTATACGCATCGACTACGAATGTTGGCACTTTGTAGGCATATAACAATATCGAGTCTGCTGTTTCGGGTCCAACCCCCCATACTTCTAATAGTTGATTTCTTGTAGGAGTTTTACCTTGTAATGAAAGAAAAAACTCAGTAAATTCCCTGAGCTTTCTTGCTTTCTGATTGAAGTATCCTGATGGCTTGATGGCTTCTTTAAGTTCGTCCTCGTTTATTCCTAATAGTTTTTTTGGATCGAGGGCATTTGCTTTTTGCAGATTGAGTAGTGCTTTTTCGACATTCGTCCAGGCTGTGTTCTGGGTTAGGATTGCGCCGATGCAGATTTCGAATTGTTGGGTTTGACTTTTTGGAAAGGAATAGTCACCCGAGTGATAGCCTGTGACTGATCCCGTTTTAGTTGGGTTAGAGCCTTTGTGATTTAACAATGGCCACCAGCCTTGCGGGCCGTAGGCTCTGAGTAATTTTTGATATAGGTCACGGATTTTGTTCATGATATATTAGGACCTACTTAATAGCAGAATCATTCACTGCGAGTATTCCTGGAATCAGAGGATATCTCGTTTTTTCCCAATCTTGGCCATAATGTACGCAAATGATGTTATTTAATTGAGTCATGACTTCTACGGTAAGTACCGCCTTGGACTTTCCTAACCCATATACATCATTACTTTGATAGGAGTAGCTAGTGACACTTTGGCCAGCATATGGCATTAAATCATAACCTCCCTGCTCACAGGTAGAATGGATTAATGCCCATGGCAAATCACTGAAATTGGTTGGAAGGATCTCGTGATATATTTCTGGATGTCCTTTGACTGATATTCCTTTATTCTCTAATTCACTTCTGATATGGGAATCATCAACAGTCTGACACCCGATAAGAAAAAAACAGAACACAAACAAGATAATGTATCCTTTCATAAACCTACTCCAATATCCAGATTATATAAAGATTTTGCTCTATCTGGCTCTGTTGAAAATCTTCGTTAGCGCTTCGAATATCTTCCTATAATAATCCCTTCCTGAACAGTGCACTCCTCTAAGTGCAATTCAACTTGTGGATTGTTCTTGAGGAATAAAGGTCTTCCTCCACCCAAAATCGTTGGAATAAATCCAATAATGTATTCGTCAATGACCTCTGCTTTGACAAATGGATCAATTACTATGCCTCCTCCAAATAGCCAGATACCTTTGCCTTTTTCTTTTTTGAGCTTAGTAATCTCTGAAACAATATCCCCATCAATGATCTCTACATTTTCTTCCTTATTTTTTAATTTTTTATGTGTAGCGACATACACTTTCTTGGATGAAAGCATTTCTTTTGAAACATCATAGCTCTCCTCATAGGCTTTTCTTCCCATTACTACCGTGTCTATTGTTTCAAGAAATTGCGGAAAACTGAACTGCTTCTTCGTGTCACGGGCTTTATCACCATCTCCTTTAATCCAGTCAAAGCCTCCCTCTTTATCGGCGATGAAGCCATCTAAACTGATTGCCAGATTGAGGATTATTTTTCTTTTCACTTTTTTCACTCCTTCTCAATTATTTTTTGAACAACTATCATTCGAAACTGGTAATCCTTTTCTTCTCCTTCAATCGTGGGTACGTCTCTGATTACTATCTCATCCTTTAGCTCCCATTTTCCCGGAAAGGACCTCATCACTCCCATAAAATGTTCAGAACTCAAATCATCAGGAAAGACAATACACAGAATGCCTTTTTTGGTTAGACAACCTGAATATTTTTCAAGAATATCTCTTTGCTGCTCTTTTCCAAATGAATGAAGAATCATATCGAATAGAATTATATCAAATTTCTGATCCAACCTAAGATCGGTCACGCTGGAGACAACACCCTTTATATCAAGCCCTTTTTCTTTGGCTTTGTTCATCATCTGGGCGATTCCTACTTCAGAGATGTCAACTGCAGTAACATCATATCCAATTGACGCAAGAAAGAGCGTATCCCTGCCTTGACCACAGCCTAAATCAAGAACTGATCCTTTAGGATGTTGTTTGAAATAATCCTGTAATTCTTTGTAGGGATGGCCGTACATCTCCTCTGTTTCACTATACACTTCGTCAAATGATTGGCCGGCTTTCATGGTAGTGATTCCTTATTTCAGCAGTGATACTATAAAAAGAATGTGAAAAAAAAGTATAATAGAAGAATTAAACAAGAACTGCGCTTACCGAACCCTGTTGACCGGGCCTGGAAGTAATTTTAGCCTTACCGAGTTCTGTTTCGATAACAGCCCCTTTGGTAAGAATATTTCGCCTTATATAGTTGCGGTTTGCAGGGTTATCTACCACAGACTTGATTTTGACTACTTTGTGCTTCTTTGTCTTAGGATCAAGAATATTTGCGGTCTCTGAGCTCAATAGCCTCTGCTTTTGGTTTCCACCAATAACTCTTAAAGATCGCTTTCTGGTTCCTTCTAATTTGGTCAACGTAGGACCTGAGCCTAGCTCATTGAGTTTTTTTGAAAGCTTTGCAGTGTATCGTCCGCCAGTTGCTTTTCTGATTGATCGTTTCTGTGATATTGCCATACGTCTGAGAAATAATAGGGCATTTAAAAAGGTATCGGAATGGATTTCGCTCCATTTTGCAGTAGTGCTGCTGAGTATTCTCTCGTGCGATGTCTTTTATGCATTGAAGGCGCAAAATCTCATCCTTTAGGTTGAGGTTGTAGCGCCTTGCGGCATGCTCGAAAACCTTGTTTTCAGCACAGGAAAATCTTCGATTTTTCGTGCAATTGAGCTATGCTCCATTTGCATCCTGGAAACTTGTAAAGTTTCTATGATGTCAGGATAAACTCCTAGGATTCCTTGGAGTCTTACGGGTTCTTCTTCACTGAGTTTAACTTGAGAATTTAACGAAGTCCCTATCAACGGGACTGAACCGTTAAATTCTTGTTATGCGCTTTTCGAATTGCACAGTTCTCGAAAATTTCGTTCCGAAAAGTTGAAAGAAAGACCCACATCACAAAAAGACTTTTATATAAGCTTAATTTATTATTGATAAAATGGTTATGCAACTCTTTAATGATTCAGTAAAGATAAAAGAAATCAAATTAGAAGATAACATAGTCAGATTCGTTATCGACGAGGAAGTAGGTGGATTCATCTTCAAACAGCATAAATTAACTACTTTAGATATACCTGTTAATCTAGTAGATCCGCAATTGAAGAAATATTTAGCAAAGTCAAACTCTCATGTTAAATTTGCTCAACCAATAGAATTAGCCCTTATTGGCTATACCTCCCAAATGAATGAAACTTTGCGTGCACAGTAAATTAAGGGACCTTTCTTTCAATTGTATCTAACAACTATGAATATTCGTTTAATAGATTAATACGGGATGAAAAGCGAATTTATTTACTCATGTAGCCAATAAAAATATAAAAAACCTGACCGATCTATTATAACATCAAAGACTAACTCTTAATACCTCTATTTTTAGAATAAAACTCCCATTAACTCAATCCGAGACTGGCACACAACCTTTAAAAACAGGCCTTGGTTCATTTATGATATGGTCAGGACACTCATTATTGTTGGCGGACAATGGGGAGATGAGGGCAAAGGAAAGATTATTGATGCTCTCATGGAGAAGGCTGATGCCGTGGTTCGCTGCACTGGTGGTAATAATGCGGGCCATACCGTGGTTGTTGACGATACAACCTATAAATTTCATCTCATCCCTTCAGGCATTACGCATGAAGGAAAATTGAATATCATTTCTAATGGGACGGTGATTGATCCTGATGTTCTGTGCTCTGAAATCGAGACACTGGAGAAATCCGGTTTTACGATAACTGATGAGAAGCTGATTATCTCTTCTACTGCTCATACCATTCTGGAAAAACACAAAAAAGAAGATAATCCCACTACGAATGCGCACTCAAAGAAAATCGGAACAACTGGCAGGGGAATTGGCCCGGCGTATTGCGATAAGATTAACCGATCCGGTGTAAGAATTGGAGAATTTGTGCAGGGATCATCGGATTCTGCGAAGAAACTTAAACCATTAATCAAGGACACAGCTACTATCGTCAATGGCTTAATTGATAATGGAAAAACCGTTCTTTTTGAGGGAGCGCAGGCAACGCTACTTGATATTGACCATGGAACCTATCCGTATGTTACCTCATCAAACCCTTCCGCTGGAGGAATTTTGACCGGGTCCGGTGTTGGGCCAACAAAGATTGATTCTGTTGTGGGAGTTTTTAAAGCATATATCACTCGTGTTGGAGGCGGCCCCTTTGCAACTGAGCTGGGAACTGATGAGCAGACTAAGAGTGAAGAATCTGCTTCACAATTAAAGGAAAAACGTAGCTCAGAGGAGTACGAAAAAGAATTCACTTCTCTCATTGCTGCTGCGAATACTGATGATGAGTATGCACAGGGAAGATTGCTGCGTATGCAGGGCTATGAGTATGGCACGACTACGAACAGGCCACGAAGGACCGGCTGGTTTGATATAGTTGCGGCAAAGTATGCTGCGATGATTAATGGCTTATCATCAATGGTTATCACAAAACTTGATGTTTTGAGTAATTTCAAAGAAGTAAAGCTGTGTGTTGCTTATGAGATTGATGGAAAGAAAGTCACTGATTTTCCTTTAGATATTGCTCAGCTCGAGAAAGCAAAGCCAATCTATGAGTCCATGCCTGGCTGGGATGATGATATTACTTCTGCGAAATCTTTTGCTGAGCTTCCGAAAAATGCACAGAACTATCTGAAAAAACTGGAAGAGCTTTGCGGTATTCCGATTTCTATTGTGTCTGTAGGCCCTGCACGGGATCAGACGATTGTTTTGGATGGGAAGACTCTTTTGTAGTTTTTTTATCAAAAACCTTTATATATTTGCTCGGTTTGTTTTTTTGTATGATACTTCTTGACGGAAAGGAACTGGCAAAAAAGATTCGCACTGAAATTAAAGAAAAAGTAGCGAAACTTGATCCAAAGCCCGGCCTTGCAGTGGTTCTTGTGGGCAACAACCCTGCCTCCGAGGTGTATGTGGGCGGCAAAGTCAAAGCTTGCGATGAAGTAGGTTTTGTTTCTAAAAAAATACTTTTTGATGAAACCGTCGAACAGGCTGACCTTATGCGGGCTATTGATGATCTGAATCAGGATAAAGAGATTCACGGTTTTATTGTTCAGTTGCCCTTGCCGGACCACATCAATGAGGATTTAATCATTGACGGAATTCTGCCGCATAAGGATGCTGATGGGTTCTCCCCGGTAAATCTTGGCAATATGCTCATGCATAAAAATACCATATTACCAGCAACACCCAAGGGGATCATACGTCTGCTTGAGGAATATGAAATCGGGCTGGAAGGAAAGCATGCCGTGGTTGTAGGCAGGAGCAATATTGTTGGCAAGCCTATAGCATTGCTGCTGCAGCAAAAAAATGCTACAGTAACGATGTGCCATTCGAAAACAAAGGACCTAAAAAAAGTTACCAAAGAAGCCGACATTCTTATCTGTGCGGCAGGCAAGGCGCATATGATAACCAAAGACATGGTCAAGCGCGGTGCGGTTGTGGTTGATGTTGGGATGAATAAGCTTGAGGACGGAATGCTCGTTGGTGATGTTGATTTTGAGCATGTGAGTAAAATTGCCTCACATATTACTCCTGTTCCGGGAGGGGTTGGCCCGATGACTATTGCGATGCTTATAGAGAATACGATAGAGTGCTACGAGCTGGCCAAAGGCTTTAAGCATTAATTCTTATAGATGAACAGAAAGCTCTCTCCGAGCATACGCTCATCATTGATGATTACCACCTTCACATCGTGCTTTTGTTCAACGAGTTTTTTTAGCCGCTGAGGATTCTCGAAATGATATGGTCCTTTCATGAGATATTCCTTGTCTGAGAGGAAATTGATAGCAACTGCTTTATTTGCAATCTCTATCATTTTATCGATCATTTTTAGAAAGTATGTACTGAAATCATCAGTAGTGATGTTTAAGGTTCCGATGCAGAAGAGATAATCAAAAGGCTCCATGGGGTCTTTGAGAATATCCTTTACTTGGAATGTTCCTGTAGGGCACTTTTGATTTGCAATCTCGATCATTTTGGGCATGATGTCCACTCCCAGGTATTTTGAAGGCTTGATATTCTCAGCAATAAGGTATGTATAGAGTCCACCGAATCCGCAGCCTACATCAAGAATAGAGGAATGGTTGAGATCTACTCCTTTGGTTATGATCTCGAATCGGATATTGATTTCTTCTTCATCGAACCACCCCATTGCTCGATTGTCATCACTGCCGTATTTTTTAAGGTGGAAGTCATAAAATTCTTTGATATAGCTGATATCCATGTCTTTTTTGTTGAGATGACAGGTTTAAAAAGAATTCGGAATGTTGCTGCTATCTTCTAAAGAGTAGATAATATGCAATAGCAAGGATTGCTATATTGACCAGAACCCGAAGCCATTTAGGCCAGGAGTTTTTGGTGAAATACGAAATGAGAGGAGTTGGTCCAGGACTGGGACCTGCTTTCTCTTTCACTTTGAGTCTGAACTTCATTTTTTATAGTTCCATCTTTATCATATCTAGCAGGAAAGGAAATGCTGTGAATCCTGCATCCTTATTGATGTGACCTGCATTTTCCATGACTATGAGCTCTGAGCTGAGATTTTCCGCTAGCTGTTCTCCTTTTTCTAAGGGAACATAGGGATCATTATCAGAATTGATGACATAGAATTTCTCGCTGCTGTTTCTTATCTTTTTCCAATCGAACTCTCTGGTAACAAAGGTTTCGTTTAGCGTATCGAAGTCTGGGTTATTTAGTAGTCCAGTGAATCCTGCTACAAAGAACGCTGCTCTGACGGGATGATTTCTCTTTTCGAGAACGCTTAACAGAAAAGAAGGGCCGAGACTATGTCCTATAATGATGGTGTCCTTATTGAGATGATTCTCATAGTCTTTGAACACATCTGTCCAGTTATCTAATGATTGGTTTTCCGGGGTGGGAAATTGTGGAACAAAGACCCTGCAGCCCATATTTTCCAGTTCTTTTTTTAGCCAGGGAAACCAGTTGGCATTTGGATTTGAGCCTGTTCCATGGATGATGATTACGCTTGGCATGAGGGGATACTTATAGGGAGAGATTATAAATTTTTCTTCTTCCACGCAAACAACAAAGCTTATAAACACACTATTCTTCTCATTAGTACTGGTGGCAGGGACTATCAAACTAGCGGTTCTCGGGTCAACGAGAGGGTCTGATCTCCAGTACATAATTGATGCTATAGAGAACGGAACACTCGATGCATCAATTGAAGTGGTTATTTCTAATAAAGAGCAGGCATATATCCTAGAGCGAGCAAGACAGCATAATCTTGAAGCGGTTTACATCCCTCAAAAGGAGACTCGGGAAGAGTTTGACCGCGAAGTTATGAAAATTCTTGATGAGAAAAACGTCGGTCTGGTTTTACTGATAGGGTATATGCGCTTCATTAGCCCTGAGTTTGTAGATGCCTGGCGCAATCGGATTATTAATGTCCATCCATCCCTGCTTCCAAAGTTTGCCGCAGGCATGGACAAGAATGTTCACCAGGCAGTGCTTGATGCGGGCGAAAAAGAGACCGGCATGACGATTCATTTTGTGGATGAGGGTGCAGATACCGGAGAGATTATTCTGCAGAAGAAGTGCGCTGTCGAGCCCGGAGACACTGCGGATACGCTTAAAGAAAAAGTACAGAAGCTTGAAGGAGACGGGTTTATCGAAGTGATACAGGGCTTCATTGAAGGAAAATACAAGTTAGGAACAGGTGAAGAGAAATGAAGATCAAGCGAGCATTGATTTCTGTTTATGATAAAGAAGGGATTGTAGAATTTGGGAAGGAGCTGTCCTCATTAGGAGTGGAGATACTCTCTACAGGCGGAACAGCTAAAGCCCTCTCTGATGCGGGTATCGATGTCAAGGATGTTTCTGAGCATACCGGATCACCAGAGATCATGGATGGACGGGTGAAAACATTGCATCCAAAGATTCATGGAGGCCTGCTTGCTGTTCGTAGCAATAAAGATCATACCAGGCAGGCAGAAGAAAATGATATTCCTATGATTGACATGGTAGTCGTTAATCTGTATCCTTTTGAGGAGACGGTTAAACAAAAGAAGCCGCTTGCAGAGACTATTGAGATGATTGATATTGGAGGGCCATCCATGCTGCGCTCTGCAGCCAAGAATTTTTCTGATGTTATTGCAGTATGTGACCCTCAAGATTATGCAGATATTAGCAAAGAGTTGAAGGAGTCAGGAGATGTGTCAGAAGAAAAACGCCAGGCACTTGCAGCCAAAGTATTTACCCGTACGGCATCCTATGACTCGGCGATTACGCATTACCTGTCCCACGAATTGTTCCCTGAAAAAGTTGTTCTTTCCTATACAAAAAAACAAAGGATGCGCTATGGTGAAAACCCGTATCAGGATGCTGCGTTTTATGTCTCTGATGAGCTGGTTGAGCCTTGTGTAAGCAATACGACGCAGCTGCAGGGAAAAGAGTTATCGTATAACAATATCATGGATGCTGATGCTGCTATTGAAATTGTAAAGGAATTCACTGAGCCCTGCGTTTCCGTTATAAAACATGCAAACCCCAGCGGAGTTGCCGTTGCTGATACTATCGAGGAGGCTTTAGAGAAGGCGTACAATGCTGATGCGTTGTCTGCTTTCGGCTGTATTATTGCTATGAATAGGCCCTGCAACAAGGCCTGCGCAGAGTTTCTGAAAGACAAGTTTGTCGAAGTAATTATTTCTGAGAGTTTTGATGATGATGCACTTGAGCTATTCTCTGCAAAGAAAAACCTTCGCCTGCTCACATTGCCTGATCTGAGTACCTGCTACAAGAAAGGATGCAGGCATGAGAAATTTACCGGGAAGAAGGTTATTGGCGGCCTTCTTGCGCAAACGCGGGATTTCCCTCAGCTGGACCTGAATAATGTTGAGATTGTTACCAATGAGAATCCTACAAAAGAAGATGTTGCTGGCCTGACTGCTGAGGCACGCGAAGGCACCCTCAAACAGGTAATGTGCGTTACAAAAAAACAGCCTACAAAAGAACAGCTCTCTGATATGGTGTTTGCCATGAAAGTCTGCAAGCATGTGAAGTCTAATACTGTTTTGTATGCGAAGGGTTTGGTTACGGTGGGTATTGGCGCGGGCCAGATGTCACGCGTGGATTCTGCGATTATCGCTGCCCGCAAGTCCGAGGGCAAATCAGAAGGCGCTGTTTTGGCATCAGATGCGTTTTTTCCTTTTCGGGATGGGATCGATGAGGCAGCAAAGGCAGGGATCACCGCTGTTATTCAGCCAGGCGGCTCCGTGCGCGACAAAGAAGTCATTGATGCAGCAAATGAGCACGGGATTGCAATGGTATTTACCGGTACCAGGCTGTTTTTGCATTAGATTTATTCTTGTTTTGACAAGTTTTTTTAATTTGTCTATGTTTCTTATTCTTATGTCAACTAGTCCACGAAAGGAAATGATTTTTAAGAAGTTTCTTGCTGCTAATAATATGGAGTATAGTATGCAACCTGACTTTGTGAACAAACAGAAGCTATATGAAGGATACTTTGATAAGGCTATGTCACAAGCGGAAATTATGCAGACTATTGATTATAAAGGATTTGTGGATGGGCATGAGAATAATCCTAATGATTATACTGGTAGGCAAGGAACTCCTGAAGAGAAACCACATATAAGAGGGTTCCATATTGATGATATAGTAGAAGGAGCTGATGTACACGTTGTGCCAGGCTCAGAAGAGGCTATGAGGGAATTAACAAAAGATAGAAAACAAATAGCTCAACTCAGATACGAGGATCAGTATGAGGTAGGTCAAAACTGGCGTACACGGTCTCCTCCTCCTCGCTAAATTAAGAGAGTATACTCATACCCGGGTACAGTGGAAACTGCTTTGTCAGTTCCAAAATATCTTTCTTTACTCCTTCAGTAATAGAAGAATTCTGCGGATCCTTGATCACCTTTGCCATGCCCTGCGCAATGACCTTCATTTCGGACTCTTTCATTCCTCTTGACGTCACGGCAGGGGTTCCCAGCCTGATACCGGAAGGATTGAAGGGCGATGCAGGCTCAAAGGGAACGGTGTTTTTGTTTGTGGTGATGAGCGCATCATCAAGCGCATTCTGTACCAGTTTTCCTTTGCCTGTGAGGTCATTTGGCCGCAAATCAATCAGAATAAGGTGATTATCTGTCCCGTCGGTTACTAATTTGATTCCCTGACTCATAAGCTCATCTGCCATGGCTTTTGCGTTCTTGACTATCTGTGCGGCATAATCCTTGAATGCCGGCTGCAACGCCTCGCCGAAAGCAACCGCTTTTGCTGCGTTTGCATGATCGTGCGGACCACCCTGCAATCCAGGGAAAACTGCTGAATCAATTAATTGAGATAACTTTTTCGGTGATCCGTCTTTGAGTTTTGCGTTAGGGTGATACTTGTCATGCAATCGATCTTCACTCTTGCACATAATCATTGCTCCCCTAGGGCCTCTTAAAGACTTGTGTGTTGTGGTAGTCACCGCATCAGCAAAAGGGACCGGACTTTGATGTACTCCTCCAGCAACAAGCCCTGAGATATGAGAGATGTCTGCCAGGTGATACGCATCGGTTTCCTCGCAAATTTCCTGAAATGTTTTGAAATCGATTTTACGAGGATACGCTGTAAGCCCGGAAATAATCATTTTTGGTTTTTCTTTATGTGCGATTTTTCTTACGGAATCCATGTCCAGAAGCTCTGTTTCTTTCTCTACTCCATAAGACACGCATTCAAAGTATTTCCCGGAAAAATTTACCGGAGACCCATGGGTTAAGTGTCCGCCATCGGTGAGGCTAAGCCCCATGAACTTGTCTTTGAGCTCAAGAAGCGCAAAAAACACTGCCTGGTTAGCGGGACTTCCGGAGTATGGCTGTACATTGACATGCTCTGCTCCAAAGAGCTTTTTTGCACGTTCAATAGCAATGTCTTCCATGATATCAACATATTCCTGACCGCCATAATAGCGCTTATGAGGATATCCTTCTGAATACTTATTCGTGAATACCGAACCCAATGCCTGCAGGACAGCTTTTGACACATTGTTCTCAGAGGGGATTAATTCTACTCCCTGTTCTTCTCTTTGCAGTTCATTGGTTATCGTCTTTGCAATTTCCGGATCAGAAGTTGTTATATCGTTCATTAAGCTCATGGTTACACCCCGCGTTTTTAATATTGGTTAATTTATATAGTTTTTGGAGAAGAAAAAGCGAAAGGTAATGAGTTATATCTATTTTCAAGAATAACACTGGCGGTATGATAGTTATTCCTTTAGCTCTGCTAATTTTTCTGTAAATTCATCAAATACCAGTTTCTTTTTATCCTTTGACAAACTAAATAGTGTCTTCTTAACCATCATTTTGGAAATAGTGAAGAGATAATTTAACTTTATAACACTATCCTTGATCGCTCCCTCTTTTCTTGAAAGCTCAATGCCGTTCATGGACGTGTTGCTTGTAATTCCGGCAACTATGATATTGTCAAATTCTTCAAATAGCACTAAAGCAGGCCTGATTTTAATTTCATACGTGTCCACGAATTGTATTTGGGTTAGAACAACTTCTCCTGGCTTATACATTGTTCCAAGCCTCATCCTCTTTGTTGTCCCATAACTCTTTCATTTTTTGTTGTTGTATTTTATGAAGAAATTCATCATACTGATTCTTTTTTTTCGTTTCTTTAAATACGTCAACCATATGAGTAATTAATTCGTTATAGGTCTGCCTAGGGTACTCTCTTACACTTTTAAGAGAATTTACGAGTTTCTTATCCAGTTGTATTGTTGTTGAAGGCATTATATATCTACTATAGTTGATATATAATGAGTTATATATAAACTTTTCTGCTTCTTTTTACACAGTATTTATATAGATGAATTCTCTATCTGCTCTTATGACAATTAAAAAAGAAGTATACTTGATCGTCCTCTGTCTTCTTCTTATTGGCTGTGCTGATAAATCCGGCCAATCTGTTCTGACTGCTCCGGTGCACTCTAACGAATCACTTGCTCTTGCAACATTTGCCGGAGGGTGCTTTTGGTGCATGGAGGGCCCTTTTGAGAAACTGGATGGTGTCCTTGATGTGGTGTCGGGATACACCGGTGGTGCTGAGAAAAATCCTTCGTATAAGGAAGTAGCATCGGGCGGAACAAGGCATGCAGAGGCGGTTCAGATTACCTACGAGCCTGCGATAATCTCTTATGACAAGCTTCTGGAGGTATTCTGGATGCAGGTTGATCCTACGGATGCTAACGGCCAGTTTGTTGATCGGGGAAAACAGTACCGAACAGGTATCTTTTATCATACTCAAGAGCAAAAGCAGCTTGCAGAGGAATCAAAAAGAGAACTGGACCAATCCGGCAGATATGACGATCCGATTGTCACGGAAATTACCCCGGCTTCTGCTTTCTATAGAGCTGAAGAATATCATCAGGATTACCATACTAAGAACCCTATCCGGTACAAATTTTATCGGGGGAACTCTGGACGGGACCAATACCTTGACAGGGTTTGGGGTGAAGAGAGAGTGTATGAGTAGACACTACACCTACCCATGGCAATACTTTAGGAGAACTTCTTTTGCTTCGTTGAGGCTTTTTCCGAAGGTAATGATGCCTTCTTTGTGCCCGGCCATCACCACCATCTTTTTTGTTTTCAGATCTGACTGCTCATAGAGCCTTTGTATTTCCTGAGCCATTTGTGGTGTACCATAGGAAACATCTTCTGAGGTTGTAGGAACTTTACCTTTTAGAGAATTCCATAACTGCACATCATGAACATGAATTATTGCGTTAATCTCAGCATTCAGAAGATAGACCATGGCATGAGTGAGTGATTCTGATGATGCTTTGATCGGCCCTTTGCATACCACCTTGTTTTTCTCGATATTAAATGAGGTAACAGTAGTGTAGTGATTTTCATCAAGTGATCTGATGTTTCCTGTAGCTGAGCCAGAAACAATAAACTCGTTGTTCCTTCTTCTTATACTAATATTGCCAAACCCAATTCCATTATCATACGCACCAATAAGCCCAAGGCTATAGAGCTCATCTCTGCAGCGGTTTATTTCTTCTATTTCATTGTATTTAAGAGGCTGCTCTTTTATCCAATTGCAATCAAATTTGATATACCCTTCATCGATCATCTTTTATGTTCCGCAAAAAGGTCAAGTATGCTGTTTTCATCTGCTTTGCACACTCCCCTCTCTGTTATTAGCCCGGAAATGAGCCTTGCAGGAGTAACATCGAAAGCATAATTAGCAGCTTTGCTCTGCTCGTTACCTACCAGAATTCTTCTTGTTTTTCCTTCATGCAATCCATGAATGTACTTCACTTCTTCATCAGAGCGCTGCTCAATAGGGATATTTTTTACTCCATCTCTTATTGTCCAATCAAATGTTGATGAGGGGAGGGCAACATAGAAGGGAATATCGTTATCCTTTGCTGCGAGTGCCTTGAGATAGGTTCCGATCTTATTTGCTACATCCCCTGTATAGGTGGTTCGATCACTTCCGACAATGACCATATCAACCAGTCCGTTCTGCATGAGGTGTCCTCCGACACTGTCCGGTATAATGGTATGAGGCACTCCCTGATGATGCAGCTCCCAGGCGGTTAATCGTGATCCCTGATTTCTCGGCCTGGTCTCATCAACCCAGACCTGAATTTTTATTCCTTTTTCTGCGGCGGCATAAATAGGCGCGCTGGCAGATCCATAATCCACGAAACCCAGCCAGCCAGCATTGCAATGAGTGAGAATATTGACTGCTTCTCCCTTTTTTTCCTTACTTAGCTGCTCAATAATCTTAAGGCCGTGCTCCCCTATCTTTTTACAATTCTGCATATCCTGCTTTGCAATTTCATTTGCTGTCTTCAGTGCAGTACCAATTTTTTCCTGCACTGAACTCGCATGGCTTATTGCCTTAAGCTGCTTATCAACTGCCCAAAACAGATTAACAGCTGTTGGCCTGGTAGATTTGAGGGCTTCTGCTGCTTCTTGAATATCTTTTTCGAACGAGCCGCTTTTTTGCGCTTGCAACGTGGCAAGATACATGCCGTATGCAGCAGTAACCCCTATGAGCCCTGCTCCCCTTACATGCATCTCTTTGATAGCCAGCGCAACCTGTTCAACAGAGGACAGGTCTTCGATGAGAAATTCGTGCGGGAGGTGTCTCTGATCTATGATTTGGATTATTTCTGGATCTTTTTCATGTACCCAAATAGTGTGATAGTGCTTATTGTTTACTTTCATCTCTATCCTCTACTTGCATCTTCTGTACTTAGTCCGTGATTATTTTATCTACTTTTACGTCCCATTTATCTGTAGGTACATGATTAATAATCTGGAACCGGTAGGCAAGCGCTATCTTCGGGCATCTCAGTTCCTTAAGCAGGTCATCATAGTGGCCTTTCCCATATCCGATCCGATTTCCTCCTTTATCAAAAACGAGCCCCGGAACAATGACCAAATCAATATTTTCTGCTTTATTTTCATGGGCCGGTTCAGGAACATGGAATTTCCCCTCTTCTAATTCGTCGAAATTTGTAATTGCTACAGGAAGAATTTTATTGTTTACCAGCTTTGGAACAGCTATTACCTTACTTGACGAATCCTTTATGAGACTATGCGTAGAGACTTCTTTTTCTTTAGACACATAGAATAATACGGTTTTCGCGTTTTGGTAGAGTGGATCTTTTTTTAGCTGCTCTATAATGGCCTTACTCTTTTGAATCACTAGATCATAGGAGAGAGCATTTCTTTTTTCTAGGAACTGTGCGCGCAGCGATTCTTTTGTTCTCATTGCTTGCTTTATTGCAGTATTTTGTTCATATGATTAATTCGCTTTTGGATGAGTTTTGCTGTTCCAATATCTTCGCGAAAGAATACTTTTCCTTTTACTTTTTCTACAGCACTCTGAGCTTCTTTTTCTGCTTCATCAAGGCTGTCTGCGATGCCGACAAAAGCTATTGCTCTTGACCCGGACATATACAGCCCGTCCTCCTTTTGATCTACGGACGCATAGAATAGCTCTGTGGTGTTCTCTTCTGGGACTTCAATTTTTTCGTTCTTCACGGGATTTGCAGGATACCCCTCAGGAACCACATACTTGCACACTGTAGCTTTCTGCTCAAACTCAATCGTGTACTCATCGAGCGTTCCATTAATGATTGCCCTGCACATCTCTACAAAATCAGATTTCATAATGGAGAGGGCGTTCATCGCTTCCGGATCGCCCATCCTGGCATTGTATTCAATAAGCTTCACCCCTTTCTTGGTCAGGATGAATCCCCCATACATGACTCCTTTATAGAGTTCGCCGCACTGATCCTTGATTGCTTTTGCAACCTTGACAGTAATTTCATGAGCTTCCTGCACGTGTTCTGCTTTCAGAAAAGGAAAAAGATGGTCAGGGTAGGAATAAGAACCCATACCTCCTGTATTTGGTCCTTTATCGTCTACATAGGCTCTTTTATGATCCTGTATAGGCGGGCAATCTACTACATGCACTCCATCAGTGAATGACTGAAGGGAAAACTCTTCACCATCGAGTTTTTCTTCAATGACAACCGAGGGATGGGTTTTGAGCACTTCTGCTGCATACGCAAACGCTTCATCGGTAGTTTGAAAATGATCTCCCTGAACTCTCACTCCTTTTCCTCCAGTCAGCCCGTCAGGCTTGATAACTACTTCCCTGAGCTCTTCTATGTATTCTTTGAGCCCTTCTTCTGATGAAAAGGATTTGAAATCAGGATTTCCCCCTATACCATATTTCTTTAATAGGTTTCTTGTGAATGACTTAGAAGTTTCTAACTGTGCTAAGTCTTTTTTTGGCCCAATACAAGGAATTCCCGCCTCCTCCAATGCATCCACTACTCCATGGCTGAGAGGATCTTCCGGGCCTATTACTGCAAAATCAGGCTGAATAGATTGTGCAAAGGCAACGATACTGTCCAGCTCATTGTATGAGCCTAGTTTTACTTCATTTGAAAGCTGGGCGATTCCGGGGTTATTACTCTTCATATAGGAGAATAACTCTGGCTGTTCTGTTGATCTTATCACTGCCTTTGCGATTGCGTGCTCACGTGCACCGTTTCCAATGAGAAGTATTGCTGTCATGCTTTTCGTGTATGAATTTTGTTTATATATGTTTTCCTTGTCTTGCCTCTTTCGTTATTGATACCTGCTTGCGGGGTACAGAGATAACTTTTTAAACTTCCTCACTCCGAAAAACGAAATTCAGTGGAACTGGTAATGGTTTTTAGGAGGGTAACATGGAGAAATCAAAGAGATCTATAGCAAAGGCTATAACCTGGAGATTCGTCGCAACAACGATAACTGTTTTGCTGGTACTGATATTTACCGGTGAATTGGTCCTTGCTGGCAGTGTTGGGGCAGCTGATGTAATATCAAAACTGATAGCATACTATATACATGAGCGGGCATGGGATCGAGTGGATTATGGAAGGCCATGATAATTTTCGATACTTTTTTAATACTGCATACTCTATGAGTTGACGATGAATAATAAAAAGCTAGGGGGACTCCTTCTTGGTATTGGGGTCGTTTTGGGATTACTTATCTTTCAAATCACCGGAGGCCTCTATAATGAGGCTGAACTACTGGGCTGCTTTCAGAACGAGGACTGCGCAACTATAGAGTCAAAAGTATCTGCCTCGCATTTCATGTTTGGCGTTCTTGGGTTTTTACTTGCGCTAGGGGTATATCTGCTCGTTTTTTCAAAGAGCGAAGAAGCGCTTATCAGGCGAATAGAGACCCGAGAAGAAAAGATGACAGAGGATGAGAAGTTCGCCCTGCTACTGAAAGGGCTTGATAAAGACGAAAAGGAAGTGATTTCGATTATTAAAGAGCAGGAAGGCATCACTCAAAGCACTCTGCGTATTAAAACAAACCTTTCGAAGGCAAAGTTGAGCTATGTGCTTCAGGACCTTGAAGAAAAGCAGCTTATCAGGCGCATAAAAAAAGGAAAATCTCTTGCCTTATTTCTTAAATAGCTTTTCTGAACGTTATTTCACTGAAATTTTCAGGAATGAGCCAAATCTAATCCTATCGTTCATGAGATTAACTATATATACTACTTATACCTGTATATCGTCTACTAGTATGTATGAAGGAGGTTATACAGTATGAAAAAAAACAATTTGACTATGGGTCTGGCAGTAGCGCAAACTTTGCTCCTACTAGTTTTGGTATTCCAGATCAACGGATTAAATTCTCGATTGAGTGGGGATATGGTAAAAGAAGCAGCAGCGGCACCTACACCGACCGCAGCAGCTCCAAGTGCACCGTCTGCACCAAGTGCACCGGTTGATATGGAAGCGCTCATTGATGATGATGTCATCAAAGGAGATCCGAATGCCCCTGTAACAATCGTTGAGTGGAGTGACTTTGAATGCCCATTCTGTGCGCGGTTCTATTCACAAACCCTCAAGCAGATTGAAGAGCAGTACATCAATACCGGAAAAGTAAAGCTGGTATATAGGGACTTTCCTTTAAGTTTCCATCCTAATGCTCAAAAGGCAGCAGAGGCTTCAGAATGTGCGAAAGACCAGGATAAATTCTGGGAGATGCATGATCTGTTGTTCGAGTCTGGTGTAAGTGGTGGAGTTGCAAGCTTTAAACAGTATGCTGCTCAGCTTGGCCTGAATACTGCTACCTTTAACTCCTGTTTAGATTCCGGAGAGAAAGCAGCTGAGGTACAGGCAGATATGAGAGCAGGAACAGCTGCAGGAGTTCGCGGAACGCCTGGCTTTATTATTAATGGCCAGTTAATTTCCGGCGCCCAGCCATTCCCTGCATTCCAGCAGGCAATTGAAGCTGCTTTGAACGGTTGATTTTTTTCTTTATTTTTTCTTTTTTTATTCTTCATAAGAAAATTTAAATAGCTCCCCTTGTTTATCCTTACTATTTCCTTAGGATAACGGAGAAGATAAAGAATGAAAAACTTACTACTTGTTGCTGTTTTGCTTACCGGCGTGTTTCTTATTGGATGTGATGAAATTGACGTCTCCAGCTTGTCTGACGATGATCTAGAGCGAATTGCGGATACGGCAATTGTGTGCGAGCGGCCCTATATGAGATTTGGAATGGATTGCTGCCTGGACCAGGATGATAATGCGATATGTGATGTAGATGAACAAGAGCCTACTGAACGGGAGGATGCTGAAGAGGAGCAAGAAGAATCGGAAGATGACGAGGCTGATGAAGAATTAGACGAAGTTGAAGAATCAGAAGAAGAGGATGATTCAGATGATGAAATTGAAGAAGTAAGAGACAACGAGTTTCTTGGAGAAGAGGATGCCCCCGTTACTGTGATTGAATGGAGCGATTTTGAGTGTCCTTTTTGTGCACGGTTTTATTCTGAAACACTCCCTCAAATCATCGAAGAATATGTTGAAGAAGGCGATGTGAAGTTTGTGTTCAAACACTTTCCTTTGAGCTTTCACAAGAATGCTCAGAAAGCAGCAGAAGCTGCCGAATGTGCAAAAGATCAGGGAGCATTCTGGGAGATGCACGACCTGCTCTTTGAATCAGGTGTAGATGGAGGAGAGAAAACGTATAAGAAATATGCAGCCCAGCTTGATCTTGATGAAGGGAAGTTCGCTAGTTGTTTAAATTCCGGGAGAAAAGCAAAAGAAATTGATCAAGATATAAAAGAAGGAACTGCTGCCGGTGTGCGAGGAACTCCCGGTTTTACTGTTAATGGACAGCTTGTTTCTGGCGCTCAGCCTTTTGCTGCATTTGAAGCTGTTATTGAAGAGAAATTGGATAGCTGATTTCTTTCTTTTTTTCTTATTCTTTTTTCAATTAACCCTAAAATCTATATCATCATTGGCAAGAACAATAAGGCTTGAGGATAATCCATCCGTATAGCGTTCTATTTCTTTTGCAATATTCTGCGTTATTCCTTTTTTTCTGATATGGGGGAACCCAAGAAGTACTAAATCAGCGTAATGTGAATGCTCCTTAATGATACGGGGCATTTTTTTCTTTGTATCCACAATCACTTCAAGAGTGATATTATCGATTCGTGAATTATCAATGAGCTTTTCCAGTTTTATTTTCTCGCTTTCGTAGTCATTCCTGTTTCTCACGACGTGAAATACTCTTATGATCGTCTCGTTTTCCTTCCATATCTTCGACTGGCTGATGAGGTAGGCAATGAGTATCATGAGATTGCCGTTTTTGGGCTCTTCCCACCAGATATCAATATATTTAAAATCTGAGAAGCCGGTGTTATTTTTGAGGATGAGTACATTTTTCTTGAGCCTGGCGGTCAGCTTTGCCAGCTTATCAAGCTCGAAACGCTTATCGAAATCCAAAAGCGCAGTATTGAGCGGCAAATTACCGATAGTCTCGCTCTGCAAAGCCGACTCTACTGCATCGCGGATATCCTCTGTTTCAATGACTCTGGGAAATAAGTCCAGGTTATTTTCCTTGATGTATTCCTTCATTTCTTTTTCTATCTTTTCTCTCTTTCTGGTGCTTTTTTCCACCTCTCCTCCAAGAAGGTAATAGAACTTCATGATTCCCCTGTTGGCACCTATCCAGTCCAGAAGGGAAAACATGACGTTTCGATTCTTATCATTAGCAACAAAGGAGACAACGGTCGGCCTCCAGTTTTTCTTGCTTTTTTCTGTTTCCTCAATTTTATTCAGTACTTTTTTGAGAAGCTGAAAGAGCACCCCATCCCATACGCTTTCCAGCTTAATAGATCGCTTTGTCTTCGAGAGGACATAGAATACCCCTGCCTGAAACACGATACTGATGCCCATAATCCACGGGCTGAAGAAATACATGATGGCATAGCTAATAAACATGCCGTAGAAAGAGACAATCGGGGGAGCAGTAAACGATGGGCGAAAGCTCGGATTGCCTGAGATTTTTTCAAAGAATGCCGCCCCATTGATCCAGCCATACACATTGAGAAAGAAGATGGTGACGATTTGTGAGACAAGGTCCAAATCAGCAGAAAGGATGACAATTAAAGCAATAGTCAAGCTTACGAGCAGCGCAATCCGGGGCTCTTTGCTGTTCCCCAGTGTTCCTGCAAAGAGTTTCATTCGCGGGGAAAACAGGCTATCCTGGGCCATGGCCCGCAGTGTTCTTGGAGCTGCCATGAAATAGCTGAGAGCTGATGAGGAGGTAGCAAGAAGTATCCCAATGATCACGACGCCAGGAATGATGGATAGCGATTCCATGATGAGGGGCTGGGTAAGCAAATCCTGCGAGGGTGCGGCAAGAGAGAGTTTGACTGCAAGCACGATATACGTGATGAGCGTAAGGCCAATGGCAAAAAATGTTCCCCTGACAAGGCTCTTTTTAGGGTCCTTGAGGTCCCCGGACATGCCGACACCTGCATCAATACCTGTTACTGCAGGAAAAAAGAGTGCGAAAGCAACCCAGAACGGAATGGATGTTGCGATGAGCTCCGCTGGTGCCTCTGCTACACCCGGAGAGAGAAAGACAGAGACGAGGGAGAGCAGGATTGCTGCAAAAATGTAGTGTTGAATTTTAATAACGAATTGTGCACCCCTGAACGCGATGAGGCCCATTATTAGACAGGAGATAAACGCAAGCCCTATTTCCGAGACATGCACATTGATCTGGGAGAGAACAGCGTTTGCTCCCCGCGCAAATGCGATACTGTAAAAACTAATCGCCACTGTCTGGGCAAGGAAGAGCTGAATGCCAAGCCCTCCTCCGAACGCAGCACCAAGGCTTCTGGAAATAAGATAGTAGAGGCCTCCTCCTTTTACATGAATATTGGTGGCAATCGCCGAGAGTGAGACTGCTGTTGATATACTCACAGAATGAGCAAGCAAAATAATGACAATAATTCCGAGAAGCCCGACACCGGCAACGGTTTTAGGCAGAATCAGGTACATGACTGCACCGAATATAGCTAAGGTTGATGGGACAAATACCCCTGAAAAGGTATTGAATTTTTCTTCCCCTTTTGATTTTTCCTGCTTCTCTTTTTTTAAGGCATTATCAATGGACATGGTGCATACTGACTTATCGATAGCGGCTATATAAATCTTTTTGAGTTGCTAGAAGGAACATCACTTAGCTTGCTTTTTTTTCACTGTGCCTGATGTATATCAGAGCCCCAATTGCACCAAGAAGGTTTGAGACGAGATCAAGCCCGGTATTTTCATACCCGCCTACCCCGGTATCTGCAAGAAAGATGGTTGTAGAGAATTCAATGATTTCATTCAATGCACCCAGCCCCAGCCCTGCCATCACAATGACAATACTCAGGGACACCCATCGTTTTTTCCCCGGCTTTATACTTGGCTTGAGGATATGGTACATGACTAATGTTGCAATCCAGAATCCAATAAAATGCACTACCTGGTCAAATTTTAGAATGTGGTATGGCTCGCCTACAAGCTGGATAATCATGAGCTCATAGAGCTTCTCTCCCCCAAGATATAGTCCTCCCCCTGACATGTGCAAAATATTCCATAGCGTAAGCCCCCATAAGATTCCTGCCGGATAATCTACTTTTTTATTGGAATAGAGAACGGCAAACAGAAGAAGGATGATCACTCCTACATACATCAGAAATTCATAATTTTTTGATATGACAAAATAAACCGAGTAAAGTGCCAGTATGATGATATTCGTAAGGATAATAGGCTTTTGTTCCTTTTTGAGGTACATAAACAGTTTTTTGGTTTTTTTGGTTATAAATATTTTGATTTCTTGGGCTTTGGCTCCTATATTTTCCTAAGACTCTGTTGAAAATGCCATTAGCAGCCTAAGGTAAAATCCTATTTGTATAAGAACTCGGGCTGACAAGGGGGCAACTTCGCTTAGGTGAAGTTGAATTTGCTTTTGCAAATTCGCCCCAGCCGGGGAATGTCAGCCTTTTGTTCCTATTTCAAGGATTTTACAGCCAACAAAATTGCGTAGCAATTTTGGGTGCTCAGAGCGCTAAACAAGATAGTCTGTCGCGCTCTGACATGCTAATCGAAGCGACAGCGTAGATTTTCAACAGAGCCATTCTCCTAAGTAACCTTTTTAAATCGCTTCTTTCTTCCCTCTCTTCATGCCCACAAAATATGATTTTAATGCTGTTGAGTCTTCAATTGCATCCTTTTGGGAAGAGAATCAGATTTATCAGAAAGTTAAGGATAAGAATAAAGGAAAGGAGAAATTTTATTTCTTAGACGGGCCTCCGTATACCTCAGGGAAGGTTCATATCGGTACTGCATGGAATAAGGCGCTCAAAGACTGCATCCTGCGGTATAAGCGAATGAAGGGGCTTGACGTTTGGGATCGGGCAGGATATGACATGCACGGTCTTCCTACGGAAAATGCTACCCAGAAAAAGTTAGGCCTGAAATCCAAAGATGATATTCTCTCATTAGGTGTTCCAAAGTTTATTGAAGAGTGCAAGACACTGTGCATTGAAAATATGCACATGATGAATAAAGATTTTGAGCGTATGGCAGTCTGGATGGATTTTGAAAATGCCTATCAATCTATTACGAAAGAATTCATGGAGGGCGAATGGTGGCTTATCAAGCAGGCTCATGAAAAGGGCAGATTGTACGAAGGCCTTCGTACCATGACCTGGTGCCCCTTAAGCGAGTCTGCACTTGCAAAACACGAGCTGGAGTATAAGACGGTTATTGATACTTCTATTTTTGTTAAATTCAAGGTTAAGGATAGTGATAATGAATTTCTTGTTATCTGGACTACTACTCCCTGGACTATTCCTTTTAATTTAGCAGTAATGGTGAATCCTGAGCTTGATTATGTAAAGGCGAAGGTTGGTGATGAGGTGTGGATAGTTGCTTCAACACTGGCAGGCGTATTCATTAATGGTGTTGCGGATAAGCAATACGAAGTGGTTGATACGGTCAAGGGATCTGCCCTTGAGGGTGTGGAATATGAGCATCCTTTGCATGCTGACTTACAGTCACATTATGATAGTATTAAAGCCAAGGCTCCTAAAACACATACTGTTCTTATGTCCAGTGAGTATGTGGACACCAGTGCAGGGTCTGGCTTAGTACACTGCGCTCCCGGCTGCGGGCCTGAGGATTATGAAGTAGGGTATCGCAATGGCATCCCTCCGTTTAATACGTTATCTCCTAAGGGGGTCTTTGATGATTCTATGGGCAGGTTTGCCGGATTCGTTGCCAAAACAGATGATGCTAAATTTATCGAGGCACTGGACACTATCGGCGCTTTGATAGCACAAACGGAAGTGGAACACGAATACCCGCATGATTGGCGATATCACAGCCCGGTTATTTTCCGAACGACAAAGCAGTGGTTCTTCAAGATTGAAGATCTCAAGGAAAAGATGATTGAGGAGAATAATAAGATCAAGTGGGTTCCTACTGCTGCATATAACGCCTTTAACTCCTGGCTCACTCATCTTCGTGATAATTCCATTTCTAAACAACGGTACTGGGGAACACCGCTTCCTATCTGGAGAAATATTGATGATGAGTCTGATTACATTGTGGTAGGCTCTGCAAAAGAGCTTGAAGAGCTGTCAGGTAAATCCGTGGATGATCTGCACATGTCTTACGTCGATTCCATTGAAATCGAAAGAGATGGCAAAAAGTACAAGCGCGTCCCTGATGTTTTGGATGTATGGGTAGATGCAGGTACGGTAAGCTGGAACTGCCTGGATTACCTCAAGGATCCTTCACTTTTTAATGAGATGTTCCCCGCGGACTTTATTTTAGAGGGGAAAGATCAGATCCGTGGGTGGTTTAACCTGTTGATGATTGCATCAATGATTGCGCTGGATAAGCCTTCATTTACTCATGTGTACATGCATGGCTTTGTGCAGGATGCAAAAGGCCGCAAGATGTCTAAGTCGCTCGGCAATTACATCCTGCCTGAAGAGGTTATCTCAGAGTATGGCGCCGATACTCTGCGCTATTATACGATTGGCGGCACCAACGCCGGCGTAGATCTCAATTATAATTTCGAGGATATGAAAGTTCGTCACAAGAATTTGACTGTTCTTTGGAATGTGCATCATTATCTGATCGATTTGTGCAAGAATTATAATCTTGATCCTACCACAACTGTTGACCGATCTTCCTATTCCCGTGAAGAAAACTATATTTTTTCTGTGCTGCATTCTACTATTGAGAAGGTTACTGCTGCGTATGAGGAATATAGGCTTGATGCCGTACCTGATCTCATCCAGAATCTGTATTTGGAGCTGAGCAGAACGTATATTCAGCTTATCCGGGATAAGGCTGCGTTGGGTTCAATTGCTGACAAACAGTTGGTTGTGCATACTTTGTATGAAGTTTTACTTGTTACCCTTCAGATGTTTTCCACCATCGCTCCGTTTGTTTGTGAGCAGATGTATTTGAACCTTAAATCTTCATTTGGACTTTCTGAGGAAAGTATTCATTTGCATGAGTGGCCATCCTCTGACCCTTCTTTGATTGATGCTTCTTTAGAGGCAGAGATGAGTACTGCTCAGAATGTTATTCAAAGCATTCTTGCAGGCCGTGAGAAACTGCAGCGAGGAGTTCGCTGGCCTATCAAAGAGGTTATTGTAATTGCAAAGGATGATAAGGTAAGTGAGAACGTAATGAAGATGCAGGACTTGATTTGTTCTCAAACGAATGTTAAATCACTTCGTGTTGCCCATCGCCTTGGCAATATTAAATATAAAGTCAAGGCTGATTTCAAAACTCTTGGTCCTGATTTTGGAGAGCATGCCGTGAGTATCATCGCAAAGATTTCACAGGAGAGTGCTGAGACTATCATCAAGAATCTGGAGAACAATAATCAGCATACGGTTCGCCTTGATGATAAGATCGTTGAGCTTAAGAAAGAGCATCTGATTATTGAGCGCATTCCTCCGGATCACCTGGAAGAGGCAGCTTTTCGCCAGGGATTTGTATATCTTAACAGAGACGTAGATGATGAGCTTGAAGCAGAAGGATTTTCCCGAGAATTAATGAGGCGCGTCCAATCGCTTCGTAAAAAAGCGGGCCTGGAGAAGAAAGATTCCATTGCTTTAGTGGTTAAGGCAGATTCTGAACTCGTGGAGATGTTCAAAAAATGGGAAATCGGCATAGCTGAGAAAGTTGGTGCCTCTAAAATTAAGATTTCTACAGAAAACCCTGCTAAGAAAATGGAGAATAATTCTACAGAGAAAGTGCAGGGAAAAGAATTTTCTATTTGGCTTGAGAAGATTGAATGAGGATTTTTATGCACATTATCTGATTCTTTAATACTTTAATGGCGGTAAGAGAGAAATGAATTATACTCAACTATGGGAAATTATGATCTTGGAGGGATTCTTGTGCTTTTTGTAGGAAGTGCTTCTCTTGATGGGTATGTTGATGATCTTGTAAAAATTCAGGATCATGGTGTTAGTATCAATGGCATTGAGATTCCAGTCACTGACGGCCCTATCACAGAGGGGCGTAAATATACTACTACGATAGATTTGATTCAGTATCTTGATCTCATAAACGTACGAAATGAGTTTGGAGGAGGAGCTTTTAATTCTGCTAGAGCAGCAAAACGGACGCTTAAAGCCGATACTACGTATTTTGATCTTTCCCGCTCTCGCGTGGACGGTTTAGAAGTTTGTGCTTCAGACCATCTGAATTCTGAGCAAATTGGCGCCTATTTTCACGGCTCCAGGCCTCTTCCCTTTAATCTTGTCCTTCATCTCAATGGTGATAAGGTCATTCTTAAGAGCCCAATGAAAAATCCTGATGTAAATCTACATGGTATTGAAGAATTTGAGACCTTTGCATCTCAAACGGACAAGATTGCCTTTAACTCTGTAAAGGTTCAGGGCCTGGTGGAAAAAATTCTTACCTATCACGAAGAAAAGCAGATCCTGGGGGGCATTACTCATTCCCTGGACCCTGATTTTGTTCTTGAGAAAGTTTTGCCTTATGTTCCTTGTCAATTTAATTTTGAGGAGCTGGGCTATATCATGAGCAAGGACCATCAGGACTATGTTTGTGAGCGAGGAAATGCCGACGTAGCAATTGAGGATTTAAGGAAAATAGGGATGGATTATAATAGGGAAACAGGGATGTACGTAACCCTCGGAAGTAACGGGGTTTTGTTTTTAGACCATGATAATAAATCCAGGCCAGAGGTATATCATCTTCGATTGAGAGATCATGTAGGAGAAGGATTAAAGGAGTACATAATAGCACATGAAAAGTCAACTAATGGAGCAGGTGATGCATTCTTTGGCGGTCTTGTTGCAAACTTAGATAGAGATCCATACCATACTGCTCTTCATGCATCACAGACAGCTATTCTTCATATTACTGGATATCGTATGGACCCTGCTAAGTTTGAAGTGAAGAAGGTTGGTTAGAAATTGCTTGCCAAGGAAGTAGCTACATAAGCCCAAGCAAAAATTCCTCAACAGCGAAGATGACCTTTTGGAAGGAAGAGGCGGCAATATACTGGTTGAAACTGAAAAGCACACCGGAGAAAATGAGATATCCGAGTACCATGAATAAGACTCCTGAAATGAGAGTGTTACTATGGATTTTTTTATTTAATATCTTGACTTCTTTTCCCTGGATGATTTTCCAGAGCCTGCTTTTCTTGTTTATTTTTTCAATGTAGGCTGAGATGAGTATAAGAGGGATGGCAAGTCCTATAGCATAGGAAAAGAGAAGCGTTCCTCCCTGCAGCACTGACCCGGCTGTGGACGCTAATAAGAGGATAGCAACTAAGATAGGCCCGACACAGGGTGTCCAGGAAAGTCCGAAGATCGCACCAAAGAAGAATGAACTGAAGTATGTTGTTGGCTTTTTGCTTTTGATTTTAAGCCCGGAGAATCCTTTTTCGAAGAGTATTGCTATACCAATGAGAATGATTGCTATCCCTGCGATTTGCGTGAATATTTCTATATTGGATCGCAAGATATTTCCAAT
>JANQND010000002.1 GCA_028279765.1 Candidatus Nanoarchaeia archaeon
CAGGCCATTCTCCTACAAAAACGCGATCTTTATTCTACTGCGTGAACATCAGGAGAAATATCAGATTGATACACATCTCAAAAAGCTCTTCGGGGACGCCATTAAGATCGTTTGGGCAGAAGAGATGACAGAAGGGTCTCCACAGTCAGTGCTGCTTGCAAAAGACCTGATAAATACTGAGGAGGAGCTCCTGATTGATTTAGGGGACCAGTATCTTGACCTTGCAGGACTCATGGAGCATATCAGCGAAAAGAAAAACTCGTGTGATGGTATTATCCCCTCCTTTGAGTCAAAGTATTGGAATAGAGGGTACATGACCTACGATGAGAAAGGGCATGTTAAGCATGTCTCGGAAAAAGACAAGGAACCTATTTCAAGTCACTCTACTGCCTGCATCTCTTACTTCAGAAAAGGATCGGATTTTGTGAAATATACTGAGCAGATGATTCGCGGGAAGAAAACCGCAGCGAATGGTGCCTATCTCATCAGTCTCGCCTACAACGAAATGATTGCCGATAAGAAAAAGATCATCAGTTTTCCTGTAGAGTTCATTGCCCCGCTGGGTAGTGTGCAGGGAGTACGGTGTTTCGACCAAATTGACAGGCCATTGAAATGGAAATAATAAGCCATAGGGGGATCGGCTTTGGGCATGCGGAAAATAGCATTCCTGCATTAACGCAGGCACTGGATTTGGGTTTCTCTATTGAAATTGACATCAGGATGAGCAAAGACGGAGTGCCTTTTGTAGTGCATGATGCAAATCTTGATCGATTATTTTCAAAAGGAGGTAAGGTTAGAGACTATCCTGCAAAGGACTTAGCATCAGTCCACTATAAAGAGAACTCATCATTTTCGATAGTGCAGTTTGAGGAAATAGTACAATACTTCAAAAAGATAAAAAACAGAGATCCTCATAACAGCAGTAAGATTTTCGTGCATGTTCAGGATATAAACGAAGAGAATGTTCTTGAGAGTATCGCACAGATTATTTCTGATTTAGAAAAAGAAGATTTCTTTAGGATATTTGCAGTCGATGAAATGAGTATTCCAAGTATCAGGATGATACGGAAAATAGACCCTCAATTAAAAGTAGGGCTTTATCTCCCGCAGAGTTCAGAGCGTTTCTCAGAAGAATTCTTCAAAGAAAACGATTTTGATTTTGTTTGGGCAGATGAGCAAAGGGGCTGGTTTTCAAAAGAGATGGTGCAGCTGGCACACACATCCAGCAAAGAAATTTACGCAATATCTCCTGAAATCTTAAATGAAAAAGATGAGCAAAGATGGAAAGAATTGATTGAGTTCGGGTTTGATGGAATTTGCACAGACCTTCCAAAAGAGTTAAAAAGTATCATAGAGAACATGCATTCATAAATTAAGGGAAAAACTGGAGAATTATCAATGAAACTTAATCTGGGGTGTGGGTTTGCTATCAAAAAAGGATATACTAATGTAGATTACATCAAGAATAAAGGGGTTGATATAGTACACGATCTCAATTCTTTTCCTTATCCGTTCAAAGACAATAGTGCTGATGAGATCTATATGTCGGATGTTTTGGAGCACCTAGAGGATCACCTCGCTGTCTTAAAAGAGTGCAGGAGAATAATAAAACCTTCAGGGGTTATTCGATTGCAGCTGCCGCACTTCTCTTACTATCGCGCATTCCAGCCGCTGCACAAGACCTTTTGGCATTTGGGTTATTTTGATCGCTTTGTTCATGCTACAAAGCAGGGGAGTGCAGAGCAGTTCAATTGGTTTAGCATAAAAAGAAGAAAAATTCATTTCCTTAAAGGGTTGCTATTCTGGAACTACCTCATAGACTTTCTTGTCAACATAAGCTCCAAAACCCAGGAAATATACGAGGCAAGCTTTGCCTTTATCTTTCCGGCGGAAAATTTTGAAATTGAATTAAAGAAGAAGTAAGAGCAGTAGAAGCAAGCATTTCTAGCCGATTAGTTCAGTGAAGGAAGCTTATCTTTATTTTCTTCAAATTCCTCAGGAGTTCCCAAAGACCACATCTCAGCTACGGGGTAGTTAAGGATCTTTTTTCTGTTCTCTATAAATTCATTATAGACAGGACAAACATAGAACTCATTATTCGTTCTGATATTCTTTCGGATCATCTCATCGGCATGCTTGATTAGTTCTTTTCCGGATTTAAAGTAATAAATACCTACAGCACCGTGGTTGCTGATGACCTGTTTTTCAGCAGTTTGGATGATAACTTTATCCTTAACCTTGGCATAGCTAAAGCCGGCATTATCCGTATCTATAGTAACGATTCCTCCGTCTGCATCGTGCCTTCTCACATAATCAAGGAAATGCTGAGGGATCCAGTCTATTACCTGATCGCAGTCTTTGATTATCATTTCATCATCGCTGTCAAAATATCCTTTTGCCTCAAGAACAGTACAGATAGCACCCTGTGTTATAGCATCAAGCACAAAGATTTGAGCATCGGGGATGATTTTTTTCAGAACTTTGTCAAGGTTGTGTTCCTCGACATGATCTTTTCGTACAATAAAGATAAAATTAGCCTCGGGAAATTTCATGCAATCAAGAACATATTCAATAATATATTTATCCCCTATCTTGATAAGCGGTTTAGGTTCAGTATACCCTTCATTAATAAAGCGCTGTCCTCTTCCTGCCATAGGCATTACAAGGTTGACCTTCTTAGCGCTCATTCTACATACCCCCATTTTTCGATAGCTGCTTTCAGTTCGGGTTTGGATTTCATGTACTGGTGGATATCTTCTCCTAATTGGCAGCATTCGAAAGCCTGCCTCATAGCCTTTGCGCCTGCCTCAGTGCCTTTCGGATGACCCTGAATTGCGCCCCCTACGTTCATCATAAGATCCGTTCCAAAGTTTTTCACTGTAGTATTGACCAATCCAGGGTGGCTTCCACAGGAAAGCGAAGGTACAGTCGGGTTAAATGTCCCCTTATTTCGTAGGATATTCATGACTTCTGTTAGGTCCTGCTTGGAATCAGAAAGATAGCCTCCCCACATTCCTGCATGGATAAAATCAGAGCCAACTACTCGTGCGATTTGGCAGACAATAGGCCAATTAATATGATAGCGATGATACGCTTCTGTTATGACTTTGTCTCCGCTCTTCTGAAAAAATATCCCGGTGTTTTTCATGTCCAGGTCGCGAAGTGCTCGATATGACGGAAGTCCTGCCCAGATATTCAGGTGAACCGATCGAATACCCATATCTGCTGCGAACTGTGCTCGTTCAAGAAAATAAGGATAGTCACTATTGATGCAGGGTGTAAAGAATATCTCTCTACCTTCGTCATCACAAAAGTCATTGACCATATTAGAAACAACTTCAACCCTCTCTTTAAAAGGGCAGAATTTAGGGCTTCCCAGAATTTCATCTTCTTTGATAAAGTCAACTCCTCCGCGAAGCAGCTCCATGACTAGTTCTTTGAGCTGTGGAACAGTAATGCCTGTCTTTGGCTTTACAATACCTCCCAAGAGAGGCCTATCAATTGCCTTTGCGCGTTTCTTGATATTATCCATTCCAAATTTCGGGCCTTTGTAGGCTTTAAGATATGCTGGCGGAAGCTTCAGATCAACTAACTTGCAGGCATCAATAATATCAATATCCATCTGACCACCCATCAATGCACAAATAAGCTGGGTTACACCGTCCTCGTCATCAAAATTAACAATGGGGTACGCTATCTTCACCAGACCATGGTGACGGGACTTCAGGTCGTTGCTGGTTCCGATGATCTTTGCAAGATTATCCCGAAGAAGTTGAGGTGTCTCCCGCTGTGTTCGTACATCGGGATTGCCGATCGACTGGCCAATCGCAATTGCTTTTGCTGCTTTAAGAAAATCCTTGCTCTCGACGTGGTAAGTCGCAAAAATGTGTGTCTCTTCATCGACACTAGGCTGGAAGAGGTATTCATCTATCATCCGCTGACTGATATAGTGCGGGTTTTTATAATTTATTATTCCTCACAATAGATTTTGCAGTATAGCAGTATGTAATGAGGAAAAGAGAGGATTTATACCTACCGAAAAGGTTTAATACGAGTAAATAATATCCTCTGAGAATGACGCAGAGTGTTCTGGTGACTGGTGGGGCAGGATTTGTTGGAAGCCATTTATGTGAAAAGCTTTTGGAAAACGGAAAACGAGTCATCTGTCTTGATTATTTTCAAAAAGAAGAAAATGAAAAGAATATTTCTTCTTTTAAAAATCACCCTAATGTTGTCATAGCAAGGATGAATATCCTGGATGAGTCTACGAGAGATCTGATAAAGAAAGAAGGGGTAACAAAGATCATTCATCTTGCTGCTGCTGCTGGAGTGAGAGCGTCCATTGAGGATCCGGAGTCATATGTTCGAAATAACGTCGATGGAACTGTTCACCTTCTAAAAATCGCGGTTGATGCAGGAATAAAAAAGTTCGTTCTCGCATCATCTTCTTCTGTATATGGAGTAACAGAGGAAGGAAGTTTCAGAGAAGATCAGGCAGGAATACCTATCAGCCCGTATGCAGCATCAAAGAGATGCAGTGAAATTTTCTGTGAGAATTTTAGCGTGACCTATGGGCTCTCCTGTATTTGCCTTCGATTCTTTACGGTTTATGGCCCCAGGGGAAGGGAAGACATGGCGCCATTGAAATTTACTCGGCTAATTGATGCAAAAGAAGAGATTCCCCTCTATGGTGACGGGTCAGCAATGCGAGATTTTACGTATATAACAGATATTGTAGAAGGAATCATAAAAGCGCTTGAGATAGATAGGCCGTTTGAGATAGTTAATCTGGGATACGGCAACCCCAGGTCTGTCAATGAGTTAATCTCATGTATCAGCAAATCTTTAGGAAAAGAAGCAAACATCAGATACGAAGAAAAACAGAAAGGGGATGTGCCGAGAACCCTTGCTGATATCACAAAAGCAAAATCATTGCTCGGGTATAAGCCCACTATTTCTCTGGAAGAAGGAGTAGAAAAAATGGTTCAGTGGTTTAAAGAGACAATAGAAGATGAAAAATAAACAAGTATCTATTCTGGTTCCGGTATTCAATGAAGAGAAGAGTGTATCAGCTACTATTAAAGCAATTAAAGAATCGCTGTCAGGGAAAGTAGACTATGAGATCATTGCAGTCAATGATGGGTCTTCAGATCGTACAAAAGAAGTGCTTGCATCCATCAAAGGAATTACAGTAATCAATAAGCCCTATAATATGGGCTATAGTTCAGCTCTAAAGACAGGGCTCAAGCAAAGCAAATATGATCTGATTGCTATCACTGATGCTGATGGGACCTATCCTATCAAGGATTTACCAAGACTGCTCAAGCATGCAGACATCTATGATATGGTTGTAGGTTCACGGACCGGAAGCAAGGTTCAGGATTCTTTTTTGCGTGGCATAGCCAAAGGGATTATAAAAAGTCTTGCACGGTTCCTTACTGGAATGAAGATCCCCGATATTAACTCCGGGTTTAGAGTCTTCAAAAAGGAGCAGGCAATGGAATTCTATCATCTCTACCCAAGCAGATTTTCCTTCACCATTACCATCACGCTCTCCTACCTTATCCATGATTACAGTGTCAAGTTTCTTCCAATTAATTATGCTAAGAGGAAGGGAAAATCCACTATCCATCCTGTAAAGGATTTCCTGGGTTTTTCCATGATCATTATCAGGATAGCAACGCTTTTCAACCCTATCAAGGTGTTCACTACACTAAGTGCTATTGTTGCATTGTTTGGCGTGCTTGTACTGGTCTATACATCTCTAATCGTTGGGAAAGTAATGGACGCAACAGTCACTATTCTTTTTGTCTCAGCTCTGCAGATATTCTTATTTGGGCTGCTTGCGTATCTGGTAACGAAGCAAAGGTGATCGTCATTAAACTCAAAGGATCACTAAAAAGAGCAAAAAAAGAGTATGACTATGTCGCCAGGAAAGATTGGTCTTTCGAAGAGTGCGGAAAATTCTGGGATACCGTGCATGACTATGACGAGATTGATGATGAGACCTACGCATACAAGAGAAGGTTCTACGACACTATTAAAATATCAGGTATAAAGAAGAACAGCGCAGTTCTGGATATTGATTGCCGAACAGGAAATGGAACTGTCTTCTTTCGCAAATATATAAAAAAAGCGGTGTGCATCTCTCCTTCTCAAAACTTTCTCAAAATCTGCAGGCAGAGGGTGAAAAAGTATGGAGTGTCTGCAGAAACAAAGCTGCTAAGAAAGCTTCCCCTTGAAGAAAAAAGCAAGTCCTTCGATCAGGTGCTATTCTTTGAAACTCTAGAGCATATTGCGCCAGGTCAGAGGATTGCGTTCGTAAAAGAGCTCCAGCGTGTACTGAAACCAAAAGGAGAGCTCATCCTTACCTGTCCAAATATTCTCTGGGAGCCGGTTCACTGGTTTGCAGCAATATTCGAAATCCATCATAGTGAAGGGCCTCATCGGTTTGTGCCGTACAAAAAAATCAAAAATTTGCTTAGGCAGGCAGGATTTCACATAAAAAAAGAAACAACAACAGTTTTTATTCCCGCAGGTCCCAGGTGGTTGACGAGATTCGGTGAAATACTGGAAGCCACATTCGGAGAGTATGTTATGCGCATAGTTGGTTTGCGGCATATTTTTATTTGTGAAAAGAAAGATACAGAATAATGCAGCAGGATAGGCCAAGGAGATAATGAAAAAAGTTCTTTTAACCGGAGGAACAGGGTATGTCGGGCCCTATGTACTCAAGGAATTGTTAAAGAAAAAGTACAAAGTCACTTGTCTGGTTAATGATAATTCTTCGCTTCCATCCAAGGTAGAAATAGTCAGAGGAGACATCCTTGATAAAAAGGCAGTAAGCAGGGCCGTAAAAGGCCAGGATGCTATCATACATCTTGCTGCAGCAGTAAGGATCAAGGATCCAAAAATAAACTACGACATCAATGTTGTCGGTACTAAAAATGTAGTGGAAGCATGCAAAAAATACGGGGTAAAAAGAATCATCTATACCAGCACGGTAAGCGCGCTGAGAAAGAAAGTAGGGCCCTATGGAAAAACCAAGAAAAAAGCAGGGGAGTATCTCAAGAAAAGCAGCATGAATTACACGATTTTTTATCCTCCCCTGATCTATGGGAAAGAAGGGCAGGGCACAAAAAATATTCTCACGTATATACAGGCATTTCCTCTCATTATTCCTCTCATTGGAAGCGGAAAGTACACAAGGCAGCCGGTTTGGGTCGAGGATGTTGCCTCTGTGGTAGTGGGTTCGCTGGGGAATAAGAAAACCTATCGAAAAGATTATCCCCTGGCAGGAAAAAATATCATAACGTTTAGGGACCTTACCAAACATATCGCAAAAGAGCTGGGTGTCCGAAAAATATTTTTGCCTATTCCTTTATTTGTTTGCACTATGGCTGCATGGGTCTTTGAGCATACCATGAGCAAGCCGCTATTTACCAGGGAGCATATTAGAAGCCTCTCGGAGGACACAAGATTCGACATAGGCGAGCTCATCCAGGATACTGGATTTTCCCCCATTGAGCTCGCAGATGGTCTGAGAAAAGTAGTGAAAAAACTATAGGAACAGTACAGCAAATGAAGATAAGTCATCACCTCACCCTGCTTGTAGGAATTATCCTTTTCACAGTTATTCTGCTCTATATTGATCTTGGAGAAACATTGAAAGTTTTAGGGGGGATCTCTCCTCTTATGCTGGTCCTGCTGATCTTGCTGCGAATTGGCTATGTAATCATGAAGTCCTTTGCCTGGAGATGTTTTCTTAAGGCAAAGAAAATTTCTTTCTCCCTAAAAGAGTCAGTGAGAGCGTATTCTGCAGGCCTCCTTCTTGGGATGGTAACTCCGGGAAGAATAGGGGATGTTATTCGGGTAGGATATCTCAAAGAGAAAAGTGTTCCTATAAAAAAATCTCTTGGGACTGTTATTATTGATCGGGTTTTTGACCTCTCCTTATTGTTTTCTTTAGGCTATATCTCTATGATGACCTTGCCTGATATCTTCGGTCAGGACGTCACTCGTATAGGCATTATAGCAGGGATAGTAGCTGCCATAGGGGCCATAGTTCTTCTATCAAAAAAGCACATCGAGAAAATTATTATAGTGATAATAAGAAAGGCAACACCTAAGCGATTAAATATCAGGGCAGAGAAGGAATTCAAAGAGCTCTTTAGGGAATGCACTTCGTTCGAGGGAAAGTGGATTAGTATTGGGTTAGGTGCTTCCCTTCTGTCATGGCTCATCTATTATGTGCAGATGTATATAGGGGCGCTTGCGCTTGGTATCTCGGTTTCGTTTGTGTACATCATCGTAGTTATCTCCGTTGCAGGCCTTGTCAATCTGATTCCGCTTTCCGTTTCCGGGATTGGAACCCGCGACATTGCTTTTATTATCCTTTTTGGCTTAATTGGAGTGAGTAAAGAGGTTGCAGTATCGTACTCCCTGCTGTATTTATTCCTGATAGTAGTGGGTGCAGGCGTAGGCTTTTTCTACTGGATGAAACACCCCATAAAGATAAGTTACTGAAAATAATCCTATAGGCCTAATTTTGAGAATGGCGGGTATCAAAAAATATTTAAACGAAGGATAGTCTAGCAGGAGAGAGGTACACACATGATAAAAGAAGTTCCCCTTGTAGATACAGGAAAGAAAAGAAATGAGAAATATCAATGGTATAAGTATGTCTCTAAGAATCTGTACAAACGTCACAAATTCAAGATGCACAGTCTGTTGAATCACGGGACCACTGATTTCTTCAATGCAGTTGAAATTGAAACAACCACGTTTTGTAACAGAAGATGTCCTTACTGTCCGAACGCGCTTTTTGACAGGGGATTAAAAGAAAACGAAAAAAGGATGCCCGAAGAACTCTTCCAATCCATCATCAATCAGCTATCTGATCTCCGATATATAGGCAGAGTTTCACTCCATTTCTATGGAGAGCCCACCTCTGATGAACGATTGCCTGATTTTGTTGCATATGCAAGGAAGAAATTGCCTAAGTCTGAAATACTTATCGCAAGTAATGGGGATTACCTAAGCCCTGAATATTTTGAGAAGCTGCGCAAAGCAGGGATCAGCAGGATTAATCTTACTACCCACTGGCCCAATAAAACGATGACGCCAAAAATAAAAGCGCTTCGCACATATTTGAGGGAGAATCCGCAATCGGAGGTACAGGTCATATACAACGAGCTGACTCCTGAGGATGATCTTGAAAACAGGGGAGGAATCTTTAAAACAAAAAAGTTCGTTCCCCGTAAATCGTGCCATGCTCCGGCAGAGACCATGAACATTGATTATCAGGGAAACTGGGTGCTTTGCTGTAATGACTACCACAGTAGCATAAAATGGGGAAATCTGGAAAAAGAAAAAATCATGGATATATGGACCAAGCCTCGATTCGCACGTCTTCGCAAGCGGGAAAAGGAAGGTAAGTTTGATCTCAAGATTTGCCAGGGCTGTACCAATAAGGTTCAACTGGATCTCTAGTTGCTCTGTTCTTTTATTTTTTTCTAATATTAAAAAGCACTTTGACGAGTGCAAGTTCTTCTTTAACATAGCCCCTGGTAAATATGAACCCCACGGCAAAGAGAAAGCCTCCGAGCACAATGAAAAAAATCTTTGAGACTGCATGGGTTGGCTGAGCAAAAAGTAAAGGGATTCCCATGATCGCTGAGCTCAAAATGATTCTTTCCAGTTTAAGGAATTTCCAGTCTATTTTTGTTTTCGCTCTGTTATGAAGAGCAAAAAGAACAACCATGCAGAGGTATGTTACCGATGTTGCGATCCCTGCACCGATTGAGGCAAGTGATGGAATAAGCAGTACGTTAAGCAGAAGGTTTATGGCAATTCCTATGCAGAAAATTTTTGCAACTGATTTTGTTTTGTTCTGTATCATGAGAGGAAAGGTGTAAAAGAGAATAATTCCCTCGCAGACAGGAAACAAAATAAGAAAAGGGATAAGAGAAACAGTAGAGGCATATTCTAAACCAGAAATCATGGTAATGATTTCCTCGCTAAGGATTGCAAACCCGGTAAGTGCAGGAATGATGATAAGCAAGGTATACTTAAGGACTGCATTCATCAGAAGTCTTGATTGAGCAGAATTGCCCGTGTTATGTGCTGCAATAATTTTCGGGTAAATCGCTATGCTCACAGCGCTTGTACTAAGAACCAACAGGGTATTAAGCAGCGTGTATAAATAAGAGTAATCAGCAACCTCGATCGCTGAATGAAAAAAGCCAAGGAGATAGCGGTCGCTCGAGCTGATTATCCACTGTGACAAGGACATGAGAATCAAAGGAATACTAAAGTAGAGTCCCTTTTTTACGTAACTCCAGTCAAGTATCCTGAAATTAAGGACATGGCGTAGGCTGAGAAGAATTGCTCCGAGCACAATAAAAGTAACAACAAGCCGGGTAAGAAAGATCGTGTCCACTGATGTTTGCCCCATTTGGAGGAGAAAAAAAAGAGGTACTGCCCAAAAAACCCTGGAGAAGAACTCGAGAACCATTTTTTTTGTTGCCTTCCCTCTTGCATACCAGTAATTTGAAATGATAGAAGAAGATGCAATGAGTCCTGCAATGCCGATGCTCATCACAGTTGTTGGGAAAAGGGCAGAATAATTGAACAGAGAGGTAAAGAGGTAACCTAACAGGGAGAGAATAACCGCCGAAACTCCACAGAGCAGCAAGACAAAATTGAGTAAGCTACTAAACCTCCTTTTCATCTCGCTCTCCTTTCTTCCTGCCAGGTCACGAACCACAAATTCATTGAGGCCAAGCATCAGGATACCTGAAATCAGTAAAATACTGACACTAAAAATAGAATAAATGCCAAAGGCGTACTTACTTAGCAACCGTGTCAGAGCAATAAATAGACCAAAAGTTACCAGGAAGTCAGCCAGCTTAATAGCAAATACGCCTACGATTTCCTTTGAAATTTTCCGATAGGTATCCATCTTCTTTCTTTTAATAAGGTTTAATGAGTGTAAATCAGGTCGGGAGATGTTTAAAAAGGTAATTAAAAATAACTTAAAAAGTAAGTGTGGACAAGAATAGTGTCCGAGGATATATCATACCGTTCCTGCACAAGCTTTAAATAATGATTTCAGAACACATCAGGTGATGAAAAAAGGATATGTTCAGAAAGTTCTTAGTGGAGACTATAACCGGGGGATTATTCTAGTCTTTGTCATTGGGCTTCTTTTGCGGGTTTCCCTTGCACTCATTCATCAGCCCGCAGGTGACTCCTGCTGGCACATTGAGGTGACCAGGTTTTTCGGAACGCAGGGGTATTTGCCGACGTTTGAGCCTATTGGAAGAGAGTTATTCACCAGGCCGCCATTATTCCATATCCTAGGAGGAATTCTCTATTTCCTTTTCTCTATCATAAGTGAGCAGGTAGGTCGGGCATCCGTGTTGCTGATAAATCCCCTGCTTAGTTCTCTGAGCATTCCGCTGGTGTATATTGTTGGGAAAAAGCTGTTTGATAAAAAAATAGGAGTCTATAGTGCGCTGATATACAGTGTGGTGCCGCTCAATATCTATTTTGGATATCTCTCTTTTATTGATGAGACTGTTGCGTTTTTCTCATTGTTAAGTATCGCACTCATGCTTCATGATCGGTTTTTGCTCTCTTCTATCTCTGCTGGCCTTGCTATGCTTAGCAAAATTAACGGTGCGTTTGTCTTGATCCCTCTCGTAGTTATTCTCTTGATTGCAAAGAAAAAAAGCATCAGGAGAAAAGCCGGTTCAATCGCTAAGCTTGGTTTGGTCGCTTTCATCATCAATTTGCCCTGGTATATCAGAAATTATCTTGAGGTTGGCAATCCGGTGTGGCCATTCATGAATTTCATATTCAATTCGCCCTATGTATCCAGTGATGGTGGAACACAGATCGCATTTTCAAACCTCTCGCAGTCACTTACTGCATTCAAGACACTCTATCTTACCTATTTTGGCGTCCCCAATGGCGATCTTGGGCTCTTATCCTTTGTCAGTATACCTGCAGTTAATCTCCTTATTGCGCTGTGGTTAATCATGACTATTATCTTTTGCATACCTATGGTTATAGGATTAACAAAGGTAAGAAAAAAGGAAACGGTACTCATACTTGGAAGCTGGCTTCTGGCCTTTCTCAGCCTCATTCTTGTGAAGATGGTCACCTATAATCCTTTTGCTCACAGCAGGCACATTCTTCCTGCAACACCCGTGCTTGCGTTAATAGGTGCTGTTGGCCTCTGTCATGCAATGAATAAGAGCGAAAAAGCAAAAAGAGTAATTCTTCTTATTTTTGTTTGTATCTCAATAGTATTCATAGGAGGAGAGTTCACAAAGGCACATTTGAGTAGTTCTCTTTGGAGCGAGTATGATGAAGATTTTATGTGGATCAAGAATACTATTCCTGATGATTCCCTGATATTTGCACCGGGCCAGTGTTTTTCCTACAATTTTGAGAAGCAAACAACACAGCTATTGTATGATGTTGAAGAGTGGGATCAGCTGGCGCAGGGAAAGGCAAGTGAGAAAGGTATCGATTATATCTGGATAAACCAGAACTTTCCCTTGGATTCCATGAGTAGGCTGCCTGACAAAACCGCGCAGGGTATAAAAAATCATCCTTCGTACAGTCTTATCTATCAGAACAATCAAACGGAAACACAGATATACAAAGTAAACTGATGCACGAATATGTCAAAAGAAGATTACTGGGAATTATTAAGAAAAGAAGTAATAGATGAAGGGCTATGTACTCAGTGCGGAACCTGCGTGGGGCTGTCAAAAGGAAAGCTAAGATTCGAAGAAAAAAAAGGAATCCCGCTCCCCACTCTTGTTGAAGAAAAGAATAGCAGTGATATTGAAAAATCATGTTATAGTGGGTGCCCTGCAAGGTACTGCAGCTATCCAAAGTTGAATAGGTTTGTATTCAAAAAAGAGCCCAAGAACTGGATTCCGGGAATAACAAAGGCAAGCCACATTGGGTACGCAACGGACGAAAAGATCAGAAGAAATGGTGCATCAGGAGGGGTCATAACAGCAATGCTCGTCCACCTTTTGCAGACAAAGAAAATAACAGGAGTCATCTGTCTGAAAATGGGTGCCAAGGTCCCCTACAAAGCAGAGCCGGTAGTTGCGAAAACCGAAGAAGAAATTCTGGCATGCAGTCAGAGCATTTATAGTGTCACGCCCGTCAATACTATCCTCGAAAAGAGTGCGAAAGAAAAAGGTCCTTTAGCCTATGTTGGACTGCCCGACCAAGTCGCATCCATCAGAAAGCTGCAGCAGCAGGGGCATCCATCAGCTGCAAACATCAAATATGTATTCGGCCCCTATACAGGAACGCAGATGTACTTTGAGGCCATTCAGAGTTTTCTGCGATCACACAGCGTAAAATCCGAAAAAGAAATCGTCTCCCTGCAATATAGAGCAGGAGAATGGCCAGGGTATCTGCAGATTAAATTAAAAGACGGTCGCGTTCTCAAAGCAGAAAAATTCTACTATAATTATCTTATTCCTTTTTTTATTACCTCAAGCAGCCTTCAGGTTGCAGACTTCACAAACGAATTAACTGATATTTCGGTTGGCGATGCATGGTCACCTAAGTATGAATCCATAAAAAAAGGATTCTCCGTAGTTTTGGCAAGATCAGAGCAAGGGATTGAGCTGCTCAGGGAGATGGAGGGGAAAAAATCTCTCTCCCTAGAGAAAATATCACTCAAAGACGCTCTTGATATGCACGGGCATATGATTGATTTCAAAAAAAGAGGATCCTTCATCAGAAACAGCTGGAAAAAGTCATCTCCTGATTATGGGTATCAACCACAGAATATCGCAAGGTCAAGGATAGCCGTGGAGTTTGTCCTCGCAGCAGTTTTCTTTACCGGAAAATTAAGGATCGCACGATGGGTAGTCGAGCATCTTCCCTTAAAGATAGTTGGTCCCTGCTTCAATACGCTAAGGCTACGATGGAAAAATGCTTCAAAATCTACAAAAAGGAAAGGATTATGGGAAACGAAGTTCATAATCACAGAAAAAAAAGAATAGCACAGGAATGAGAAAGGATGAAAGAAAGAAAAGGCAAAGAGAGTGCTGTCTATCTTCAATGGCCGTTTATTATTTTATACGTCATCGCTGCAATTCTCCTATTTACCAAGCTGGATGACAGAAACATCGGTGTGGATGAGACCTGGACAGTAATTTTCGCAGAAAACATCCTCGTCAACGGGTATCCCCTGATAACAAATTCCTATGGATTTTTCCAGCAGGGATTTGTCCCCTGGTTCGACTCCTGGCTCTCCTATTACTTAGTTGCCGCGTTCTATGCAATGTTCGGTATTAGTCCACTCGTGAGCAGGCTTCCTTTTGTTTTAGCAAGCCTTGGTACGCTTGTTTTCTTTTCTTATTTTGTATACTGGCTAACAAGGAATAAGCGCCTTGCCTTTCTTAGCAGTTTTCTGTTAAGTACCTCCTATCTTTTCTATTTGCACGGAAGGCAAAGCAGGTATTTCTCTCTGGTGATGTTCCTGGTGTTGGTGTTAGTATACATCTATCTTCAGTTGCTCCGGGAGAGCAGGAAGCGATATTCTGTAGGGTTCATAATCATAAACACTATCTTTTTCTATATCCATTTTCAGATATGGGCAGCAGTAGTGCTGGGGATTGCATTGCATTTTCTCTTCTTCAGCTTTAGTAAAAAAAACTTTAAAAAACTCGCCATGCTGAGTGCGGCAGTTATTCCTTTTTTCATCCCTTTCTTTTATTATTGGGCAATAATTGGAAATTCACTAGGCGCAGCATCAGGTGCAGCGTCAGTCGCGGGATTTTTTCTTCGGTTGGTGTACGGGTCGTACTATTTTTTTATCCTTCTCTTTCCCCTTGTGTTTCTGCTGTTCTGGTTTCATAAGCGAATCAGATCAGAAGTGTTTCTCAACAGGCAGTATTATGTATTATATTCGATTATTGCCAGCAGTATCATTTTGCCGTCATTTTTGGGGTTAAATCCGCTCCCGGAGCCAAGAAAAACCGTAAGCATAGTTCTCCCTCTGGTATGCCTTCTGATAGCGCATATCCTTCTAGTGCTCTCTGAGAAGAAAAAGCTACTAAGTTATGGTTTGCTTATCTTGTTGATATTCAGCAATCTCGTGTACGTGCTTCCTCTCTATCCTCTAAAGTTAATGGATCTTGAAACAAGAGTGAACTATGATATGCCCTACTACTCCGGGTTTATCGATAGGACCCTTCAGCCTAGATCCAGCTTGCTGCAATTCCTCTCTGAAATATCAGTAGATTACGAATCTATTCATGATTCCATATTTCCTGTTTTACAAGAGCAGGGGTTAGATAGCCTGCCCATCACAATTTACACAGACCTTGATAGAAGTCAAATCAGCTACCAGGCAGGGATACGGGAACTCCCCTTGCGTTTCAAGCTTATAGAGCCTGATAATCCGGTATTGAATGCGAGTGCATACCTCCTCAATTACGAGCCTGCAAAAAGGTTCTATCCTGATGCTCTCCCCGATTATTCACAGGTAATTATTCATGATTATCAGGAAACAGTATGGCAGGACTCGACTAATCCTGTTTATAGGAGATACAAAAAAGATGAGCAAAGGACAATGCTTTTATTATTCAATAGCTCGGCTGTTGACAAGAAAGAAATCACCGGTTATGTTCAGGAATAGTTAACATGCTAAAAAGAGATAAGGATTAGTAAAATGAAGATCGGTCTGGTAAGCAAGTTTCTGCCGCAGCAGGATGGCATAGCAATCTATGCAGAAAGCCTCTGTGAAGAATACAAAAAAAGTAAAGAAGTCAGGATAATAAAAGTTGGTAGTCAGGGGTCTAAAGCAGATTACCTTATTGATTTTTCCTCGTTCTCACTCTATTCAGCTATCAAAAAGATTGTAGAGAAGGAAAGCCTTGATGCTGTTCACTTTCAGTATATTGCACCCTGGTATGGCAGGATAAGTTGTAATTTATCAGTAGTTTTAGCATTGAGGAAAATCGAAAAAGAGCTTAATATTCCCACTATCGTTACTCTGCATGAGGTTCAGTACAAGCCTGATTCAGCAGGGATAAAATCAAAAGTTCTTAGCTGGATTGAAGGAAAAGTTGTGCGGTATGCCTCAGCCATTATCGTGCATACTCCCAAGCAGGCTGAGTTCATAAACAGAAAATACCGTACAGGTAAAGCCCGGTGTATATATATGGGAATCGCTAAAAAAGGAGTCGCTAAAAAAGGAAAGCATGTTCTTTTTTTTGGGATGATCAGCCAGGGAAAAGGAGCGAAGGACCTTATTTCTGCAGGTAACTATCTCCCAGAGTATAAGATAACTATCAGAGGAAATCCTGTCACCAGGCGGGATGAGCAGGAGATGAAAGAAGCAGGCAGAAGATTCAACATCAAGCTGGGTTGGGCAAGCGAAAAAGAAAAAGAAGCATTGTACAAAAGTGCGAACATAGTAGTGTTGCCGTATCGCTGGGGGCCTTACCAAAGCGCGGTGCTGCATGATGCACTCTCCTACGGTATTCCTACGGTAGTAACAAAGGTGGGTGCGGTCTGGGAAATAGTAAGCAGGTTCAAGACAGGGGAAATAGTACCTGCCCGAAACCCAAAAATGCTCGCTGAAGGCATTAAAAAGGTATTCGCTCAGTACAAAACGTACACGAGAGGTATCAAAAAGTACCAGGCTGCCGCTGAATGGAAGCAAAGCGCGAAAAAACACTACAAAGTATATAGAGAAGCTGGAAAAGCAATAAAAAAAAGAAGGTAGAGCAATAGTAAAAGAAAATACCAGAAGAAGCTGCTGCTCTTATGAGAAAAACTCTTCGAATCTCTTTACAACAAACTCTCTCATTTCCTGTGTTAGGCCTGGGTACACCCCAATGAAAAAAGTATTGTTCATGATAATGTCTGTGTTTTTTAGGGTTCCATATACTCTGTGTTTTATAGTAGCATAGCCCGGTTGCTTTAAGATATTTCCCGCAAAGACTTTCCTTGTTTCTATGCCAACCTCTTCCAGAAAATCAACGAGTGCAGCGCAGTCTACACCTTCCCGTACCGTGATAGGAAAACCGAACCACGATGGCTCTGCTTTATCTTCCCATTTAGGAAGAATAAGCTTGTCTTCGAATTTCTGCAAGTGCTCATAATAATACTTGAAATTTGCTCTTCTTGCAGCAACAAAATCCGGAACCTTTTCCATTTGCGCAAGCCCGATAGCTGCCTGAAGGTCTGTTGCCTTCAGGTTGTAGCCGATATTTGAATACACATACTTATGGTCATAGCCATGTGGGAGGCTCCCGTATTGAGCGCTAAATCGCTTTCCACAGGTATCATTCATTCCTGGCTCGCAATAGCAATCCCTTCCCCAATCCCGAATAGATCTTGCAGTTTTGAGCATTCTGGAGTCATTGATTATAACTCCTCCTCCCTCCCCCATGGTCATCTGGTGTGCAGGGTAAAAACTCAGCGATGCCATTTTTCCAAATGTTCCGACTTTTTTGCCATCGTACGTCGCGCCGAGCGCATCACAGCAGTCTTCAATGAGGAATAGATTATGCTTTTGAGAAATCTCAACAAGCTTGTCTAAATGTGCAGGGTTTCCCAAGGTGTGTGGTATGAAGAGCGCCCTTGTTTTTGGTCCGATGGCTTTTTCGACCAGGTCAATAGAAATATTATACGTTCCAATATCGCAATCAACAAATACAGGCACCAGTTGATTTTGTATAATGGGAGCAAGCGTAGTTGGAAAAGTAACTGCAGGGGTTATTACCTCATCACCTGGCTTGAGATGATTCTGGACCTGTGGAGAGCACAACGTGGACATCATCACAAGATTCGCAGACGATCCTGAGTTAACAAGAAGAAACCACTTGGCAGCAAAGTATTGCCTTACTTTTTGCTCGAACTGAGCAGATTCCGGACCTGAGGTAAGCCAGAAGTCCAGAGAAGAGCTCACTAAATTCTGCAGTTCTTTCTCGTCATATACCCTTCCGGCATAATTAATCTTTGTTTTTCGCGGTATGAATTTTTTTGTACTATGAAAATTGATATAATATTCCTTCACTAGTGAAAGGATTTTTTCTTTGAGGTCTTTTTTCTCTGTCATTCTAGTTTCCTTGTTTAATGGATTTGATAGCCAATCCCAAAATAAGAGCCAGGTGTAAATTCCTTAGGGTCAAGCATCCTTCTTCCGTCAATGATAAAGGGGAAGTTCATGTTCTCATCCAGGTCCTTCTGCCTTATGTTCTGATATTCAGGCCAGCTCGTGATAAGCAATACAGCATCTGCATTCTTTATGGCGCTTTGCCAGGTTGGAGCATGTTGTATGTTCGTGCCAGTCTCATCATTGAATTCTTCCTTAACAACAGGGTCATGAACTATAATCTCCGCTCCTGTTTTCAGTAATTTTTCTATGATAGGGATAGCTGGTGACTCCCTGACATCGTTTGTTCCCGGCTTGAAGGCAAGCCCGAGTACAACTATTCTTTTTCCCTTTATATCAGGGTATTTAGAGAGTAGTAAATCAATAACCTGCAGCGGCTGGGTCTCGTTAGTAGTTATCACTGCGTTGAGTATTCGGGGGTCTACACTCTGATCCTTAGCAAATGAAATGAGCGCCTTTACATCCTTTGGAAAGCAGCTCCCACCAAATCCGCACCCTGCCTCAAGATAACTTGTTATTCCGGGGAAAACTCGTTTTCCGTCAACAATAGGAGAAAGCCTGTTATCAAGGTGAACTCCTCTCATTACTTCTTTGATATCCATATCTCCAATTGATGATGCGATAGCAGCACACTCATTTGAGAATGAAATCATACTGGCAAGAAGGGAGTTTGCCACATACTTGATCATTTCTGCAGTACGCATCGTTGTCAGCATAATTTCAGTATCGAATCCTGCATACATCTCTGTAAGCACTGACCCGCTCTTTTTGTCAATACAGCCAATCACAATTCTGTCAGGATTTCTGAAATCGTAAACTGCGCTGCCCTCCCTTAAAAACTCGGGGTTCATGCCAACCCCAAAGTCCCTGCCTGCTTTTTTTCCGGAATATTTCTCTAAGAGAGGGATGACTACCTTCTCGGTAGTAGTCGGAACGACAGTACTCTTGACAACAACAACACTATAGCCTGTTTTTTCTTTGAGTAGTTCGCCGATTTCCTTCGCAGCAGATTTTATGTACGTCAAATCAATACTGTTTTCAGAATAGGGTGTTCCAACGGCGATAATAATAACCTCTGCCTTCTCAACGGCATCTTTGAGGTGTACTGACGAAGATAAGCTTTTTTCTTGCCTTACTTTTGTTAAGATCTCGGGTAGTCCTTCCTCATGAATCGTTGCCTCACTTTTGTTAATTTTCTCAACGATTGCAGCATTTTTATCAATGCAGGTAACAGTATGCCCTTTCTCTGCAAGGCAGGCACCCGTTACTAAGCCTACGAATCCCGTTCCAATAACTCCAATTCTCATTTTTGATTTTCCTTGTACCACTGCAACGTCCTTATTATGCCCTCCTCCAGCGTTACCTGAGGTTTATAGTTCAGAAGGGTTTTGGCTTTTTCTATTGAAGGGCATCTTCGGATAGGATTGTCTGTCAAATAGTCCTTATCATTGCTCTTTTTTCTTTGCACGGAAACATCAATAGCGAATAACTCTTTTCCCTTATCCCTAATCAGTTGAGCAAGCTCAAGCATCGATACTTCCGGCTTTTCAATTCCTATGTTAAATGCTTCTCCGTCATGATCAGATAACAGGGCTGAAAAATATCCTCCTATAGCATCACTGATATAACAAAAAGTTCGCTTAGGGCTTCCGTCAGAAAGTAATACAATATCGTTCTCTTCTAGCACGTTTTTACAGAAATCCGGAATCACCCTTTTGTCATCTATGGATAAACCCGGGCCATAGTTATTGAATGGCCTGACAATCTTAATGGGAACATGGTATACTTTATGGAAATTAACGCTAAGCGTCTCGCCATACCTCTTTGACTCGTCGTAACAGGCCCTCGGCCCGGTGGAAGACACTAATCCCCTAAAGTCTTCTGTTGTAGGAATTTCTTCAGCAGGAGGGTCTCCGTAGATCTCACTGGAAGAGAAAAAAAGGATACTACTTACTCCTTTGCCTCCCTTAATTTGATTCTTGCAAAACTCTAAAATGTTTCTCAGGCCATTAACGTTCGCGTCCATAGTTTCTATGGGGTATTGGCGGTAATACAAAGGTGATGCTATAGAAGCAGCATGAATAATATAATCAACATCATGATGCCCGTTGTAATCGAAAGTGACGCTATCTGTTTTAATGGCGGTAAAGTGATCTTTCTTTTCAAGTGTAATGAGCCATTCAGGCTTTCCCCTTATGAAATTATCAATACAGACGACTTTGCAGGGAGTGCTGAATATTGTTTCATTGGCATACAGAAGAGTTTGTATAAGATAATATCCTAAAAAACCACCGCCTCCGGTAATGATAATCTTCTTGCCTTCCAGCTGCTTAATTTTATCTTTTAGTCCGCAGGTAATCTCTTTTAGATCATTTTCTACAATACTACTCTGCTGCCACATCGTATTTCAATCCCCACCCAGAATCTTTAGCACTTGTGTTATGAAGTGTTCTTCAGATGATATTTAAATGTTTCTTCAAGTCCATCAGAAAAATTAACCAGAGCCTCCCAGTCCAATATTTTTTTTGCTTTGTGACCATCGCAACAGAGATAAAAAATTTCATTTTCCGGGTAGGGCTTAGTAAAGGATGCCAGTCCTTTAGCGTCCATTATTTCCTCGAGATATTCAACCATATTTCGAACAGAATGGGTTTTGGTTGAGCCGATATTAATGTGCTGGAAAGGGTCTTTTGCTTTGGGAATAGCCTTTACTGCACACAAGTATGCTCGTGCAATATCCCCTACATAGGTCCAGTTCCATTGCTGAAGGCCAGGACTCAAATCTATTTTTTCTTTCTTCATGAATGTATCAATGAGCATATTCACGAGTTTAGTATTGTCTTTTGGGCCATAAACCGGCGAAAGCCGAAGATTGATGATTTTAATACCATAAGAATGTGCATACTGCTCTGAGACTATTGAGCCTGCTGTTTTTGTAGCAGCGTATAAGTTATAGGGACTCAGTTCGAAAGCCTCATTAATTGGTTGCTTATGAGGTGCGTATTCAAAGCAGGTTCCGGTGGTAATCAAATAAGGAACGTTGTTAATTCTTATTTCCTCCAATAACCTGGATGTAAGCCCTACGTTCGATTGGATCAGTTCTTCTGCTTGCTCTCGTGAACTATGGTGCTTCGTGTATGCTGCAGCAATATGTACTACTGCATCAACCTTATTGTCACTGAATGCTTTACTGATATTCTCTTTATCAAGATCAACAATTTTTACTTTTTCAAGGGTATCCTGAATCCTCCACAGATTTGAATCTTCTCGTATCGTAATGATCACTGAGTATCCTTCATCCAGTAATTCTCTGAGAACATAGCTACCTATGAATCCTGTTGCACCAGTAAGAAGTACGGTTTGGATCATTTCACCAGATTTTCCAGGGTGGATTATTTTCCCACATCTTTGATAAGTCTGAATAATCTTTGTAGGTATCCATGGGGTGCCAGAATCCCCTATGCTCATAGAGTGCTGCCTGCCTGCGCTTGGAAAGTGCTGGCAAAACATCTGATTCAAACATGCAGTCGGTCTCTATACAGTCAAAGAACTCTTTTTTGCAAACCATGAAACCGGCATTCACAAGGTCCTTCATCCTTGGTTTTTCATCAAAATCGAGGATTTCTCCTTTTTCCATCTTTATTAAGCCGTATTTACTGAAAGGATGCACTCCGCTAATAGTCACGACTTTATTCATTTTTCTATGAAAGTCGACAAGCTTGTTTATGTCAATATCAGCAACGCCATCCCCATAGGTCAGCATAAATTCATCATCATCAATATATTTTTGTATCTTTTTAACTCTTCCACCGGTAAGCGTCTCTAAGCCCGTTTCTGCAAAAGTAATGTTCCAGTTTTCTTTATGGTGTCCCGTATGCTTTGTTATTTTTGAGGTCTGCAAATCGAGAGAAAAATCGTAGGCGTTCCAATCATATTCCATGAAGAATTCTTTTATCATTTTGCCTTTATATCCAAGGCAAAGAATAAAATCATTAAAGCCGTATTGTGAGTATATCTTCATGATGTGCCAAAGGATTGGCTTCCCTCCAATCTCGACCAGGGGCTTTGGTTTGTACTCCGTTTCCTCCCTTAGCCTGGTCCCCTTTCCTCCGCACAGGATAACTACCTTCATCTATCCTTGCTAACTGTTTTCTTTTTTTAAGTGTTATGATTTGTATTCAGAGGGACAGAGAGGATTTGATAGAAGGATAAGCCTTTTAAATATTCGTCAATTTTCTTGCGCTACATCTATGAAATATAAACTCTCTTTATCCATTCCGCATTATAATGAAGAAACAAATGTAGGAGTTACCATTCCCCGGATATTCCGGGTTTTTTCTAAAGCCAAGATTCCTCTTGAGATTGTCGCGGTAAACAATGGCTCAAAGGACAATACTCTCCAGGCTCTCAAAAATCTGCAGAAGAAGTACAAGAACCTAAAAATTGTTTCTATTAGGGAAAACCAGGGTTTTGGCGGGGGAATTCTTGCAGGTCTCAAGAGATGCTCTGCAGAATATGTGGGGTTTACCTGCGCTGACGAGCAAATCGCTGCAGAAGACATACTCAAATTATATCAGACTCTTGTTAGCAGGAAGTTAGACATCGCAAAAACGAACAGGATCGTTCGCAATGATGGTTCTATGAGATTTTTGTACTCCAGATTATTCAATACGATGTGCTCGCTTCTTTTTGGGGTGTATGTAAGGGATATTAATGGGTATCCCGTTCTGATGAAAAAATCTCTCTTCGAATCCATGAAGTTATACAAAAAAGATTGGATGATAAATATGGAAATGCTTGTTAAATCGCGCAGGCTTGGAGCATCGCACGGAGAAATAGACGTCATCTTTCACAAGCGCAAGCTTGGAACATCACACATCAAGGTTGCTACTCTTTTTGGATTTTTTTATGAGGTCCTGAAGCTATTCGTAGAGTGCCATTTCTTAAATAAATGCAGGGTAGTGCGGAAAAAAGAAGTGTTGTGAATAGTGGCTATTTGTCTGGTGTTTTAGTTCTGCTTTCTATCTAATAAATAGGCTTTGGCTAAGAATAGGAGCAATGAATAAAATAGTCTACGCAACACGGAGAAGGACGAGCGTCTGGGTACTGTGAACCATAGAAAAGAGTCTCGAATCAAGCAGGCCCTGGACTTTCTCATTGACCATTTCCAGTCCGAATTTGCGCACTGCTCTCTGGTCTATAAGGACATATTGGTATTCTTTTTGGTTCAGCCATTGATGAAGGTCAGTAGGGGATTGGTTTATTGAAGTTTTGCGATATTCCAGAGAGTCTTTACACCACTCACAGCTGTACATGTCAAAACCAAGAACATATCCATTTTGGTAAAAAGTGAATATGGGAGTGTTCATAGGAAGATTCTGCGACAACCAGGCGTAATCCTGAAGCTCATTATATGTATTCCATCCCAGTCCGGCAGGCCAGACCGCTGTATTAACTGAATATTTTTGATGCGCAGAAGTAAGAATCACCCCTGCAATAACAATAGCTACTACTGCTAACTTATATCGCTTAAAAATCGAGAGAAGAGACTCAAATCCGATACCTGCAAGGATTGAGCCAAAAAGAGCGAAAAGCATCCAAAACCGAAAACCAAAGAAGCCAACCGGGAGGTTAAAGGTTACACTATTAAATCCAAGGAAAGTAAGTATTGCGCAAATAATAGCGATAAACATCCATGAATGTTCCTTCAATTTCCCTCTATGCTGCATAAGAAAGATACCAAGAATGCCAATGATAATTAAGAAGCTGACAAAGGCACCAATCCCAATAGGGTTATTAATCATATTGGTGTGCTGAGCAAAAAAGATTTCCTGAAAGGAATATGCCCGGGTAGCGGTTCCGCTGTTCTGAGGAAAGGCAGCTTGGATAAAGGAGAGAAAGGATTGGCCACCTTGACCGCTGTCCAGGCCGGATCCTGTGCTGCCTCCCACTTGTGCGCGGATCATGCCCTCATAATGATTAAACCACCAAATAAGGGAGAGGACGTATCCTCCTATAACTCCCAGGATAATATTCCACTTAATTTTTCTTGAAGTTAAACAATAGACTAATACAAAAGCAAGATACAATACAAGGAATTTTAATGGTTGGGTAGGTTGAACCAGCCAGGTGCTTGCAACAGTGAGAACACTAGCTACAATCCATTTTTTTTCATCTAAGCTGCGTACAAGGCAATAGAGCGCGACAATGAAGAGGGTGACAACAAGGGAGTGTGCCCATATAAAATGGCTTAGATATGAAGGAATTGAGAAGAGTACAAATGTTGAGAACAGGGCTAATGTTTTTTTATTGGTAAATCGAGTAACGAAGAAATAGAAAAAGAGTATACTTAGCGCGATTATCAAATTGTTAAAAAAAGACATGGTCCATTTTATAGATGGAGAAGTCTGGTGGAGTATTCCCATTATAATGCCGTATGCAGGAGGGTAAGGGTTCATATATTGAACAGTATCTGCAGGAGGTATTGCTTTCTCAACGCTAACATATTTGATTCCTATCGCGTGATTCCAGGGGTCATCATCCTCTAGCCAGGGATAACTAAAGGATCCTTTGTTATAGACTCCAAGAGTACAGAGAGCAAGAAGAAGTACGATAAGAGCAAATAAGTTGGATTTAGTTAATTTGGGAGTTGAAAAAGAGAGTACGAATTTTCCTTTGATTAACGAGTATACAGGAATAGCGAGAGAGAGAGCAAGAAATAGTCTCCAATCCAGGGGAATTCCTATAAGGCCGAAAAGAACACCAATAAATGAAAATGCTGCAAGCCCAAGGCCCAATCTGAGGGAGTGCCTCTCAAAGGAATGGTACTTGCCCTTTAGAAAAAAGTCCATACTAAAGCCAAGGCCGTAAGTGTAAATGAAGAAGAGACAAATTGTTGCAATACTCATGAAATTTCCCCAAGTGACTTAATTAAAAACTGTTTAAATAGTTTTTCTTTTAGATTAGATCTGCCTGAATAGTACCAGTCGCCTACACGAAGATAATAGAAGGAAGGTCCGTCCCATGCTCACACAGACCCTGCTACGATGCCTGAAGTAGAAACCTATTTAAACGATTCTTGCACTATGACAGCGTATGAAAGTGCTAATTAGTATTCCTGCATATAATGAGGAAAAAACTATTGGGAAGGTATTAAGCAGTATCCATACTGTTATGAAAAAGGTAAATCTCTCTTATGAGATTGTTGTAGTAAATGATGGCTCTACGGATAAAACTGCTAAGGTTGCAAAGGAGCATAGAGCAAAAGTATATTCCCATGTCACCAATAGGGGCCTAGCTAGTACGTTTAGAACTGAGATGAAAATTGCGCTTGAAAAAAATCCTGAAATCATTGTGCATACCGACGCAGATGGACAATATAGAGCAGAAGAAATCCCAAAACTGATCAAGCCGATCATCGATAAGAAAGCAGACTTAGTATTGGGGTCTCGATTCAGAGGAAAAATTGAATCTATGCCGCTCATAAAAAGATGGGGAAATAAAGCATTTTCCAATGTAGTATCCCACATAAGCCGACAAAAAATTAGTGATGCACAAACTGGTTTTCGCGCATTTATTCTTCCTGTAGCCAGGGAGATTAAGACTATTTCGAATTTCACCTACACTCAGGAACAAATCATAAAAGCTGCTCAATCACAATTCAGGATTATAGAGGTTCCTATTGCGTTTGATCGCAGAGGCGGAAACACAAAAAGCAGACTCATGAAGGGGCCATTTGAATTCGCTGTGAAAGCAGGGGTAAATCTTCTCAGAATTTATCGCGATTATGATCCAATAAAATTTTTTGGAATCTTCGGCTCGTTTTTTTTAGGGGTAGGGGTTGCACTAGGGATCTGGATATCCATTTCAGTTCTCTTAACGGGAACTGCGGGAGGGATACCTAGAGTGATTCTCTCGGTGCTGTTCTTGATCACCGGCATACAGATAATAATATTTGGTTTTCTGGCAGACATGGTAAAAGAGAGGACGCAATGAAAAGAAGTCCGGTAAAAAGTGTATTCAGGATCCTCTCTCATGTGGTTTTCGGTACACGAAGATACACTGATAAATGTCTTCGGGACCTTGCCGCAAGAACAAAAGGAAAAACTATCCTTGAGCTGGGCAGCGGGAAAAAAGAAGGAGGAAAACAATATTATTCCGGGAAAAGATTCTTTGATTCTTCAAATACGTTTATCCAAACGGACATCAATCCTTCTTACGGGCATAAAGTTGTTGATGCCACTAAAATGAAGTATAAAGAGGAATTCGACATCATTCTCTGCATGAATGTGCTTGAGCATGTCTTCGACTTTCAAGTTGCTGTGAATAACATGTATAAAGCGATAAAAAAAGGAGGGAAAGTTGCAATTTTCGTTCCTGCAATGTATCCCTTGCATGATGAGCCGCATGATTACTGGAGGTTTACCGAGCACTCTCTTCGAAGAGTTCTTTCAGCATTTCGCAAAGTAAGAGTTCAAAACTCAGGGATACGCCCTCTTCCTTTTGCATACTATGTTGAAGCAGTCAAGTAAATATCTTTCTCCCTCTAAATAATTTCTTCATAGAGACTGGTCCTAAGATAAGCAAGTAAATCATTTCGATGGCTCTATCGACAACAGAGACCAGCAATCCTGATGAAAAGCTGTTTTTTAGTAAAGTAGAGAAATATGCAACGCTTGCTTCTTTAATGCCAAGTGAAGCTGGGGTGATCGTAATTAGCGAAGAGAGTGCAGATATCAATGCCAGAAGCAAGGCAACTGCAAACGAAGGTGCAATTCCAAAGATCAGGAGGATGAAATAGAAACGAAGGCCGATGGCTAAACACAATAGGACATCCAGTAAAAGCAATAAAACAAGTATCAGTTTATGGCGACGGATTTCATCCCAGCCTGTAAGCATTTTATTAAGTGATTTCATGAGCCAATGGGATCGTGAAGATTTTGGCGCACGGATAATGATGCATGCTGAAGTTCCGAGTAAAATAGAAATAAAAAAAGTTAGCAGTACTATTGAAGCTGTCTGCTGTGTTAAATAGAGAAAGAGGAGCAAACCTAACCCTATGAGAGAAGTAGCAAGGAACAAGACAATATAGAGCGCGCTTAATGTTGACAAAAAAAGAGAATAGGAAAAAGTGTAGTGCTTTTTGAGATAATATGCCCTCAGGGCTGCTCCTCCTCTAAAAGGAGTAAGGTAGTTGCCAAAGGTAGTGAGATTTGCAAGCGTAAAACTTTCGCCAAAGGGGAGTCGTATGTTAAATGGCACAAGGAGAAGTTTTATCTTCAGGGCATTAATCATGCTCGTTAAAAAAACAAAGAGGAATACTGCTGCAAGTAAAAATGGATGATGAAAAATCTTCTGGAATTCAACAAGGTCATTTTTTACTGTAATGGTAAGTAAGAATAGGAAAAGAAGAATTGAAATAGAAATCCAGGTCTTTTTTGATTTCATCATGTGGCGTTTTGGTACTCTCTACAATACTGGGCAGCAATATGGTCCCAGACAAAGTGTTTTTTTGCATGAGCATACGCATTCCTGGCAAGGTTCTCTCTTTTCTTTCTGTCTGTTAATAGAGCCAGCATATGCTCTGCAAGGCCCTTAGCATCTTTTTCTCTTGAAAGCAAACCCACTTGAGGGGAAGAAATAACATCGGGGATTCCACCTGAACGTGTTCCGATTACAGGTGTTTTCGATGCCATTGCCTCCACAAAAACAACACCCTGGGTCTCGCGATCGCCGCTGCTATCAATAATGCTAGGCAGGACAAAAAGATCAGCTGCATCATAATACGCAGGGAGCTGGGAGTGGTCTATTTCCTCTGCGAAAACAACTCGGTCAGTGATCTGAAGGCTGATTGCCTGCTTCTTAAGATCTTCAAGGAGAGGTCCTCCTCCTACGATAACGAGCCTTGATTTGGTAAAAGAGTGAAGAGTTCTCGCGTAAGCATCGAGAAGGTAGCGATGCCCTTTCTTCTCTACGAGGCGGCCTACACTTAGTATCAGAAGCTCACCATTGGGGCAAAGCTTCTTCTTAATTTTTTTCGAGCCTGTAATGGTTGGATGGAACACACTCATATCTACGCCAAGAGGCATGGTTTTGATCTTTTGAGAAAAGCCATATCCTCTGGCAATGTTACGAAGGCCGTTCGTAAGAGCAAAGTTCCCCTTGCTTTTCTTCATGATGATATTAAGCAGGGGAACCAGGTGATATTTTCTTGAAAGAAACACTTCTCCTCCATAAATCGTTATCAGATAGGGCCTGGGCAAAAGGTACGCGGTAAAGCCCTGAGGAAAGGCCCAATGCGCATGAACAACGTCTGGCTTGAATTTTTTTATAGCCTTCCTGGCAGCTAAGTATTGAGAAAGCATGAAGGGAACGATTTGAAGTTTTGCAAGAAAGCTGTGTTTAAGGTTTGCAGGTATTCCCGGACCGTACGCAAGTCTCTGCCATGCTGGCGGTATAAAGTATTGGAAACGGGTGACCTTGATTTCTTCAAACAGCTCACTTTTTTTTACACCTTGGTCATGTGGTGCAATAACCATAACCTCGCAGTTATGCTTTAGGAGGCTTTTTGCCAGGCTATAAGTAAACGGAGGCTGCGCATCTCCTTTGAACCGGGGAAACTTAGAGGTGAGAATTAAAACCTTCAGTTTTTTCATGCAGAATCTAACGGAATACTTGTTTATAAAACTTCTTTAAAATAGTCGATGGTGTCTTTCAGTCCCTGTTCAAGCTCAATGTTAGGCCGCCAGTTAAGCTTTTCATTTGCCAAACGAATATCAGGCTTCCGCATGATAGGATCATCCTTAGGCAGTTCTCTAAATCCAATCTTTATTGAAGATCCAGTAAGTTCAATAACTTTCTCTGCAAGTTCAAGAACAGTAAATTCATGCGGGTTTCCCAAATTGATAGGTCCGGTAATTCCCTCCTTGTTCATCATGGAAACTATGCCTTCAACAAGGTCAGAAACATAACAGAAGCTTCGCGTTTGCCTCCCATCTCCATATGCTGTAATATCTTCACCCTTGAGTGCCTGGACAATAAAATTAGAAACCACGCGTCCGTCATTCGATGCCATCCGTGGCCCATAAGTGTTAAAAATTCGTATGACACGAATATCAACATCATGCTGCCGGTGATAGTCAAACATCAGTGTCTCTGCACATCGCTTTCCCTCATCGTAACATGCACGAATGCCAATAGGGTTTACGTTTCCCCGATATGATTCTGTCTGCGGGTGCTCCAGTGGATCACCATATACTTCGGAAGTGGATGCCTGAAGAATTCGTGCGTTATGCTTGAGGGCCATGCCAAGCATATTCGTTGTCCCCAAAACATTTGCCTTAATGGTTCGAATAGCATTATATTGATAGTGGACCGGAGATGCCGGGCAGGCAAGATTATAGATCTGGTCGATCTTTTCATTGTCAATAAAGAGCGGATTGATAATGTCATGCTCGATTAATCTGAAATTCGGGTTCTTCATCAGGTGTTCAATATTCTTTTTTGTTCCCGTAAAGAAATTATCAACACAAATTACTCTGTTTTTCTCAATTAATGCATCACAAAGATGGCTTCCTAGAAAGCCTGCTCCTCCTGTTACAACGATGGTTTTCATGGGGTAAATTCTTTTCTTGCCTTTTCTAATTGCTCAAGTGATCCGATATCAAACCAGTTTTTATCGCTGACATAACAATACACCTCTTCCTTATTGTAGAGCCATTCCAGGAAATTTCCGGCTTTATCAGCATCATGGTTTTTGGTAAATACAATCAGTTCCTGGATTGTTTTTTGAGGATACACATAGATCCCCGTTGAAGAGAGAGTAGATCTCGGCTGGTCTGGTTTTTCCTCAAAGTCGCTAATCTTGCTCTCCTCATCAATCGAAACAATGCCATATAACTTTGCAAGCTCAATATCCTTGACATCATAGAGCGCAACCACTGACCTTCCTTTTTGCCTGAACAAATCAACCATGGGTTCAAGAGAAAATTCAAACAGGTTATCCCCTGCAATAACCATGACATCATCCTCTATCTGCATATTCTCAACGACGAATCGAATGTCACCAAGAGACCCCAATCGATCGTCATTAGACATGGTTTTATCATTAACAATGGTTACTGGTTTACTGCACTCAAACCCCGCGTTCCAGTCCAGGAAATGGGTAAAGAATTTATTATTGGTCACCACGTAAATAGTGTCAACCTCATCAGCAGCCTCAATTTTCTTTATAATGTGCTCAATGATGGGCTTGTCCTTCACGTCCAGCAATGGCTTAGGTTTATCCTTTGTAAGGGGATAGAGTCGGGTTGCATAGCCTGCGGCTAGGATTATTGCTTTAATGGTACTCACCTCTGTTTGTTCATAAAGTAAAGGTCACGGCAGCAAAATAAAGTGCAGGAAGATAGGCAAATAAAGAGCAAGAAAAGCTAGTTATACTCCTCTTCCTACTCCCTTGTATGCAAAGCCTGCTTGCTTCATTTCTTCAGGATCGTAAACATTTCTCCCATCCATGATGTTGGGGTGTGCCATCAACGATTTCATCTTTTCCTTATCGAGGTTTCTGAATTCGTTCCACTCCGTTACAATAACCAAAAGATCAGCATCTGCAAGGGCATCATAGGGAGTTTTTGCAAAGGAAACATCATTTATTATTCGCTTAGCTGTCTCTTCTGCTTCCGGGTCAAAAGCGACAATGTGAGCTCCTTCTTTTTGTAGCTGATCAATCACCACCAGGGAAGGCGCCTCGCGCATATCATCGGTTTTGGGCTTAAAGGATAGTCCCCAGACAGCAACTTTTTTGTCCTTGAGATCCGGCACTAATTCTTTAATTTTGGGAAGCAGTGATCGTTTCTGGTCGTGGTTGACCGTCTCCACAGCCTCCAGGATCAATCCGTTTACCCCGTTTGCTTTCATAGTTTCGCGAAAAGCATTTACATCTTTAGGAAAGCAGCTTCCGCCATATCCGGCGCCTGCCTGAAGGAATCGGGGGCCAATGCGATTGTCAAGGCCCATTCCCTTTGCAACCATTTTCACGTCAGCACCCACCTTTTCACAGAGCTGGGCTACCTCATTCATAAAGGAAATTCTGGTTGCAAGCATAGCATTGCTTGCATACTTGATCATTTCTGCGCTTTTCACATCAGTAAACAGGATAGGTTTGTCAACGCGTGCTATTCCTTTGTAGATCTCTTCAAGCACTTTTTTTGCTTTTTCAGAGGCTGTTCCTACGACAATGCGGTCAGGGTTGGTGAAGTCACCGATAGCCTCTCCCTCTCTCAGGAACTCAGGGTTAGATACCACATCAAAATCAATCTCTTCTTTCTGATTTTCTTTAATGACCTGTGCAACCATATCCGCTGTTCCGACAGGGACAGTACTCTTATCAATAATGACCTTATAATCGTTCATATGCTCTCCAATGGATTTTGCAACTGCCCTCACAAAAGAGAGGTCTGCTTCATGATTTTTGCCGGGAGGGGTGCCAACCGCAATGAAGATCGCCTTAGATTTCTGGATCGCATCCTTGATATCGGTAGTAAATACTATTCTTCCCTCTGCACGGTTCCGTTTAAGCATATCTTCAAGCCCGGGCTCATAAATAGGGACTCCTCCAGAATTGAGAAGGCTGATCTTTTTCTCGTCTACATCAACGCAAATAACTTCGTTTCCTAGGTCTGAAAGGCATGTTCCGGCAACAAGGCCAACATATCCTGATCCAATAACTGCAATGTTCATTCATAAAACCTCCATCATTGTTTTTGGAGCACTGCTTTAAATATCTTACCCTTATCCTACTTTATCCGATATATTTAAATACCTACAGGAGAATAAAAGGGAAGTGAAGAAGAAAATATCCATCACTGTTGAGAATTCTCTCATAAAAGAAATTGATACTATCATTGACCATATCTATATCCGAAACAGATCGCAGGCAATAGAGCACCTCATCAGTACAGCGCTCGGAGAAAACCGTACCGCTGTAATCATGGCAGGAGGAGATGAGGAAAAAATCAGGATCGGAAAAGAATTCCGTCCCACTATTCTGATTAAGAAGAAAAGCGTGATTGAGCGCGCAGTGGAAAAATTGCGCGGGTCCGGTTTTAAAAATATCTATATTATTGCGCGCCAGGCTGTGCTCACAAAAATATTTGACATCCTTAGGGACGGGACAATCTATAGCGTAAAGATCAACTATATCGAGGAAAAAAAATCCAATGGGTCAGCAGACTCCCTGCGGCTCCTCAAGGGGAAGATTGACTCGGATTTTTTGGTCGTCTATGGAGATATTCTGTTCAGCAAAATCAATCTTGACGAGTTATGGAACGACCATCTCAGGCATAATGCAGCAGCAACCATCATGATGACGACCTCTCCTCGGCCGTCCGAGAAAGGGACCTTAAAAGTCGAGGGAAATAAAGTGCTCACCTTTACCCAAAAGCCAAAAGAGTCAGATATTTATCTGGTGTTTTCGCCTATTTTTGTGGCCAGCAAAGAAATACTGGAATATAGCGGGTCAAGCTTTGAAAAAGATGTGTTTCCTCAAATGGCATCAAGGAGCCTGCTCAATGGCCATTTTAGCTCGGAAAAAGAGACTCATATACACACACTCAATGATGCAAAAAAGATGGAGAAGTGAAAAAAAGGTGGACAGCTTTCTTGGTTTCCCGTACGGAAATACAGTACTGCCAAAAACGGAGACGTTCTTAACTTCCGTGTTCGAAATGAGAACGGGTGAGCCACGTCCCTATGGCCGTCCAGAAGAAAGGAATAAAAAATCATTTATAAATGTGTCGGTAAAAGAAAGAGAAAAATGGTATCATCATGAGAATTCGAAAACTTGCTATTAGTGCAGTCAGGTCCCTGCTCAGCATCATTCTCTTTAGCCTGATCCTCACAGCAACGACAGACATCAGCCAGCAGGATGCGATTGGAAGCCTCTTTGGCCAGATCTACGACTTTGCGGATGGGAAGAGTAAGCAGGAAATGCTCGCTTCTTTTGGTGTTATTTGCGAAAATGTACTAGATGATAAGACAGAGCAGATAGTGCAGTTCAAAGAACTCTGCCAGGATGATGATGCCCGCGCAAAAGTGCTGGAAAATTGCGATAAATACAATACGATGCTGCAGACAGGGCAAATTGAGCCTGATCTCAATTTAGAAGAAATCTGCAGGCCGGATTTTTTTCGCACCCTGGAGGAGAACTGCAAAATCCTGGAGCAGGAGCCTGACCTGGAAATGAAAGGGATAGGAAACTCCTGCGAGCAGCACAAAAATAAGATTATCTCAGATAAAGAATTCTTCCAGCAAATCATTAACAATTTACCTGATCTTCCGCAGTTAAAAGTTCATCCTTCTTCCTCTGCACTCCTTTTCCTCTCTATTATCGCAGTGGTTCTCATTCTGATCCTGCTGGTACTGCATCAGGCAGATGCAAACGGGTTCTTCTTCACTATAGGGAGGATTTTGTTCAATCTGGGAATATTGTTCGCTATCACTTTTATCTTCCTGTATGCCTACACGCAGACAGCATCGATCGATACGTCACCTATTCTCAATGCCATGCTCAATCCCGATGCGGGTAATGCCATAGAGCAGGCAGTTCCCTCAGTAGTTGCGGTAGTACCATTCATCATGTGGGAATTTTTCAGTACGATCCATTTCATTGTCGCTGGATTGCTGATTATTATTGGACTGGCCATTAAGATCATCTTCGGGCATCGAATAAAGAAAGAAAAGGAAATGAGGAGAGAATAATTCGCTTAATTATCGAAGATGTGCAACAGTATAATTCCCTCCGTGTTCAGGATGCATTTCTTTACTATCTTCAAAAGTAATAGGAGTATGATAGTCTTTACCACCAATATTTACGACGGTTTTATTTCTTAACAGAGATTTGCTGATTCGGTAAGCTGGGCTGGTTACAGACCTTGGAGCTCCAAAAAAATAGGGCATCTCAAGAGTATCACCTCCCTCAACTACAAAAACAGTGAGGCCTTCGAAAATTTCCTCTACTTCAGGTTTAGAAAGAACCTCTCCCTTGCCTTCCAAAGTAGCTAACTGTTGCCCTTTTGCCTCGCTAATAAGTGATTTTTCTTTTAGACGATCAAGCAGTTTTTGTGCATAGTCTAAACCAGTTCCATTATCTTTTGGTCTCAAGGGACCAACATTAGTAATGAATATTGCGTCTGGTCCATATCCTACTAGGAGCATGCGGTAGATAAAATCTAAAGAGGCAAAGGTGACTGCTTGGGCAAGACCCTTCTTTCTATAACCGTCTTTAGTGAGCCACCCTCCTAATTCTACAATAGTAGTCGCGTTTTTCATAAGTTGAGCGCCACTAATCACTTCATACCCTCCCAAAGGAGTGAGGCGATATTTTGGTTTAGTGAAATTACTTCCATGCCAAGTCTTGGCATAGGCCCTACTAACAATTTGTCCAGTGCCTTTCTCCTCTGCAACAAAACCAACAATGCCCTTGACACCTGCCTGAAAAGTATAACCATGTTTCGTAAGTTTTTTCAGGGTTGGCACATCCAGTTGCTCGGTAAGTGCAGGGTCTGAAAAAGAGGCAACTTGCTTAAAGTCTTCTGAAGTCATTGCCCTGATAAGAAAGTTTCCATGCTCAAACACAGGTAATTCAATTTGCTTTCGTTTAGCATTGATAACCAAAGATACTTTTCGTTTTAGTAAAACCTTTTCTTCTTCAATAATCGAGATTGTTTGCTGCAACTCTGTATGAACTTCAGAGACCCATTCTTTCGAGCATTTTCCCCGGCCGAGGTGAGAAATAAGGTTATGAAGTAGTTTGATCTCTTTTTTAAAACGAGTAGGGTCAGTATTATACTGGGCATGGATCTTTTTGAGTACATGTTCAATTTTTTTAACTTCTTTTCTCAGGTTACTAATTTTTCGCTGAACTTTTGCATCCCATAAATAACCCAAGTCACGTTTTACATACCCAAGGATTTGCTCCCAGAGTTCATGCATTTGTTGCTCGTCCTTTTCCAGCTCTCTTGTTTTAGAAGCCATATAAATAAATCCTCTCCCGAGTCTTTAAATATTTTTTTGGAACAAGGATCAAATAAGAGGGGCCAGTAAATATGCCATGAATATTTATTTAAACATTCCAGCATTTATACCTCCATGGTCAATACCAGCACCGCTCTTAAATTCTACAAGAACCAGGAGATTCAGGAGGCTATGGCAGCAGCTGCGAAACACCGCGAGATTGCCATCAAATTCTCAGATAAAGGCTTTGGAAAGCGGCCGGATGCCATCTCCTACCCCGCAGAGATTATCTCCTTAGCAAAAGAAGGTGCAACCAGTTTCCACTCCTCCGAGGAGCTTTGGCAAAATCCTCTAAACATCAAAACCGGAATGAGTCAAAAAGAAGTAGAAAAACTACGCATCGGCTGGGATTTAATCATTGATATTGATGCACCGGTATGGGACATCTCAAGAGCTATCGCCTGGCTTATCATCAAGGCATTCAATGATTTCGGGATATCCTCCACGTCTGTAAAATTCTCCGGCAACAAGGGGTTTCACATAGGTATTCCTTTCGAGGCATTTCCCACTGAGTATAAAGGGCAAAAAACCGCCCAGTTGTTCCCCCAGGCTCCAAGAAGCATTGCAAAATACCTGATTGAATACATTGCCGAGCAGTATATTGAAGTGCAGGATAACGAAATACTCATAGGGAAAGGATGCGAGAAGCATTTCAAGGTCTCCTTCGAGAAATTAACAGAAATAACCGGAAAAAACAGAGAAGAGCTCACCAAACGAATGTATAGTGAGTGGGGGAAAGGAGAAGTTGAAGTCAAAGAGAAAAAAATCAAAGAAAGCATTATTTGTCCATATTGTGAGAAGATCAATCAGTACGAAGAAGGGGTTGATATGATCTCCTGCAGCAGCTGTAAAAAGCATATCAGGGTGGAGCGATCTAATGTAACTCAAGCCAGCTCTAACGTGCAGGAAGAAGCAAAAGTTCAGTTCAATGCGCTGGCAATCCTTGAAGTAGATACCATCCTTATTTCTTCACGCCATCTCTTCAGGATGCCGTACTCATTGCACGAGAAGTCCGGCTTAGTGTCACTGCCGTTTAATCCTGAAAAGATTCTCGATTTCAAGAGAAAATTCGCTCATCCAGAAATTGTAAAGGCATCGAGGCACGTATTTTTAGATAGGACAAAAGCAAAGGGAGAAGCTACAGATCTTCTCGAGAAAGCAATGAGAGCAAGCGAGCAAACCGAGCGTAAAAGGGATCAGGGAAAACAAACCTTTGAAGAGATAGCAGATGCTATTCCTGAAACGCTCTTCCCACCATCTATTAAAAGAATACTCGAAGGGCTGGAAGATGGACGAAAGCGTGCCTTGTTCATATTGATCAATTTCCTCCAATACGTGGGCTGGAGTTATGATAAAATTGAACAGCGATTAAAAGAATGGAACCAAAAGAATGCTGAACCACTCAGAGAGACCGTATTAGTGGGTCAGTTGAGATACAGAAAGCAAAATAAGGAAAAAATCCTGCCGCCTAATTTTGATAATGACTACTATCAGAGTATTGGCATCACTCCAACAGATGAAGAAAAGCGCTATAAGAACCCGGTAAAGTATTCTGTTATGATGGCAAAGAGAAAAGGAGGAAAGAAAGAAGCCTAAACCGCCAAATCCTCCCTTTTCACACTCCAGAACACTAAATATGTAGAAAGCTTTATAAATGGCCCTAAGTTCTTAAAATCTCCAAAAAGAGACAAAGATATCTAATACCATAGACATCTTGTAAACCAACGAGCCTGAAAAGAAAAACCTTTCCAGTACAGTTGACCTAATGTATAACTGTTTCTCAAGAGTGTTTTTCAGCAAAAGGCGTTTCGACATCAAAAATGAAGAAAAGAAATCCGAGACATGGGAGTATGCAATTTTGGCCTAGAGTACGCGCTAAAAGAGCTCATGCTCGGGTCAGAACATGGCCTCAGGTAGGCCAGGGCATAAGCGGGTTTGCAGGATATAAAGTGGGTATGACTCATCTCAAAATCACTGATAATCGGTCCACCTCAAAGACCAAGGGCGAAGACATTTTTTGTCCGGCAACTATTATTGAATGCCCGCCGCTCAAGGTCGCAGCGATCCGATTCTACAAAAACTCCACTTATGGTTCCCAGCCTCTTTCTCAAATTCTTCATTCAAAGCTCGACAAAGAACTTGCTCATAACATCTCGCTTCCGAAAAAAGAAGCAAAAAAGATTGAAGACATCAAAGAATATGATGACATTACTCTCTTAGTATATACACAGCCAAAAAAGACGGGCATCGGAAAAAAGAAGCCTGAGCTCTTTGAGATCGGTATTGCAGGAAAACTTGATGAAAAACTCTCCTATGCACAGGAAAAACTGGGCAAAGAGATCGGTATCGAGGAAGTCTTCAAGGAAGGCGAGCAAATAGATATTCACGCAGTAACAACCGGTAAGGGTTTCCAGGGTCCTGTCAAACGATTCGGTATTTCGCTTACCTCTCATAAAGCAGAAAAAGCACGAAGAAATCCTGGATCACTGGGCGGCTGGAAATCCCAGGGGCATGTGATGTATCGGATTGCTCACGCAGGGCAGACCGGGTATCACCAGAGAACAGAATATAATAAGCATCTTCTCAAAATCGGAACCGATAGCAAGGAAGTAGAGCAAAAAGGCGGCTTCCTGCACTATGGCATAATCAAAAATTCCTATATTGTAGTAAGAGGCTCTGTAGCAGGACCAAAAAAGCGATTAATCAAATTTAGTCATGCAGTACGTCCTAAAAAATCTATTCCAAAAGAAGCGCCGGCTATTACATACATTAGCCAGAATTCAAAACAATGAAACTCGATATTATCGCACAAAACAAGGAGAAAAAAAGCTCTGTAGAGCTGCCAAAGCAGTTTACGGAGTCTGTCCGCTCAGATATCATTAAACGGGCAGTTCACGCTGAACAGAGTGCAAACAGGCAGCCGTATGGTGCATCGCCTGACGCAGGAATGCGGCACTCCACCTATGTATCAAAAAGACGACATGATTATAAGTCCACATATGGCATTGGCCAGTCCAGAACCCCGCGAAAGGTTGTTTCCCGAAGCGGGTCCCGGATGAACTGGGTAGGTGCGTTTGCTCCGCAAACCGTTGGCGGAAGACGTGCGCATCCTCCGAAAGCAGACAAGATATGGGAGAAAAAAATCAATAAGAAAGAGCATGCTCTTGCACTTCGCTCTGCTATGTCGGCGACCCTGGTAAAAGATCTGGCAGTCAAAAGAGGCCACAAAGTGCCTGAAGAATATCCTTTTATTGTCGATCAAAGCATCGAATCATTCAATAAAACCAAGGACGTAAATCAGTTCCTGCAGAGTGTTGGTCTTGATAAGGAATTAGAAAGAACCGACTCAAAAAAAGTAAGGGCAGGGAAAGGAAAAATGCGGGGAAGAAAGTACAAGACCAAAAAAGGCCCCTTAATTGTTACTGCAGAAGACTGTGCACTGACCAAAGCAGCAGGCAACATCCTTGGTGTAGATATTGTTAAGGTTGCTGATCTCAATGTAGAATTGCTGGCACCTGGCTGCGAGCCTGGCAGATGTACGCTTTGGACTGATAAGGCAATTGAGAAAATCCAAAAGGAGAATCTGTACCAATGAGCACGATCAAAAATCCGCTGTCCACAGAAAAATCCATTCGGTTGATGGAATCTGAAAACAAGCTCATCTTTGCAGTCGATAAGCGGGCAAAAAAAGAAGAGATCAAAAAAGATATCGAAGAGCTGTTCAAGGCAAGAGTGGTTCATGTTAATACCTTCATTACGAATAAAGGCCAGAAAAGAGCATATGTCAAATTCAGCGATGAGACGCCTGCAATTGATATTGCTACACAATTAGGATTAATGTAAGAGAAAGGAAGCGAAACTAAAATGGGAAAAAACCTGACACAGCAGAAGAGAGGAAAAGGATCGCCTACGTATAGGGCTCCTAGCTTCAGGTATGCAGGAAAGATCCAGCACCCAAAGGTCATGCAGGAAGGGGTTCAGGGAGAAATCGAGGAAATCCTTCATTCATCAGGTCATAGTGCGCCTTTGATGATCATCAGGTATCCTGAGGAGCTTACCTTGACTCTTGCACCGGAAGGAGTACGGGTTGGCGATAAAGTGAGCCTGGGCGCAACCGCTGAGCTTGCTCCGGGAAGTACCATGAAACTTGCAGATATTCCCGAAGGAACTTCCATTCATAATATTGAAGTAGTGCCAGGCGATGGTGGAAAAATGGTTCGATCATCCGGCGCATCAGCAAGAGTAATTTCCAAGACCAAGGATAAAGTTATCCTTAAACTTCCGTCACGAAAGCAAAAAGAGTTTCATTCAGCCTGCCGTGCAACTGTTGGAGTGGTAGCAGGGTCGGGACGAACGGAAAAACCAATCTTAAAAGCAGGAGTTAAATATTTCAAAATGAAGGCAAAGAACAAGCTTTGGCCTTCTGTCTCCGGAACATCCATGAACGCAGTAGACCATCCCTTCGGAAGTAAAGGGTCCTCTACAAAAGGGCGACCTACCCAGTCTGCGCGAAACGATCCTCCGGGAAGAAAAGTGGGTAAAATTGCTCCACGAAGAACAGGAAGAAAGAACAGGTAATCATCACAATGGCAAAAAAAGAATTCAGTTATCGGGGAAAATCACTTGCAGACTTACAATCATTAAGTATTAATGAGCTTGCAGAGCTTCTGCCTGCACGAGCACGAAGATCGCTGAAAAGGGGAATGACTGACCAGCACAAGAAAGTTCTTGATAAAATGAAGAAAGGAGACGATAATCTCAAGACGCACTGCAGAGATATGGTTATCCTGCCTGAGATGGTTGGTCAGGCTGTTAAGGTATACAGTGGAAAAGAATTCAAATCAATCACTATCGAGCCGGAAATGATCGGGCATTATCTTGGAGAATTCTCTCCGAGCAGAAAAACCGTTGCACACTCTTCACCGGGTGTTGGCGCAACAAAATCATCATCAAATGTTTCAGTGAAATAAGCATGACATACAAATATTCAAGCCAGACATATAATAAGGAACATATGGCAAAAGGGATTGGCGTAGATTTAGCTATCTCTACCAAGTCTTCCATCGAGATATGCAATAGGCTTCGAAAGAAAAGTGTTGCCCGTGCAAAAGTCATCCTGCAGGATGCCATGGACAAGAAAGTGCCAATCGAATTTACTCGGTTCACTAATGGCGCAGGCCATAAAAGAGGCATTGGTGCGGGAAGATTCCCTGTCAATGCCGCGCGTGAAATCCTTGCATTGCTAAAAAACGTGGAAGCAAACGCACAGTTCAAAGGACTCAATACCTCTAATTTAATCATTGAGCATATCTCTGCTCAGAATGCCGGAAACCAATGGAGATATGGTCGTCATCGAAGACGAAAGATGAAGAAAACCCATATTGAAGTGGTAGTGAAAGAGGGCAAGAAAGAAGAGAAGAAAACAGCTGCAAAACCTGCTACTGAAAAGAAAGGAGAAGGAAAAAAGGTTGAGACAAAAAAGCCTGAAGTGAAATCTGCATCGCCAAAGGCTGTTGAGAAGAAGGCAGAGCCTGTTAAAGCTGCTCCGAAAGCAGAGGAAAAGAAAGCTGCAGAAAAACCAAAGGAAGACAAGCCAAAGCCTGAGGTAAAAAAAGAAGCTCCTGCTAAAAAACCAGTAGAAGAAAAACCTGCAGCGCCAAGCACTGAGAAGAAAGAAGCTGCACCAAAGAAAGAAACTCCTGCTCCTAAACAAACCAAAGAGGAATCAACCAAAAATGATTGAAAGAAAATTCATCGCATCAAACATCAAGGAATTCATGGTTCAGGAATTTATCGCAAATAGTGTGAAGGGTGCTGAATATAGTCATATTAAGCTGCAGCGAACCCCTCTTGGCGAGAAAATCGTTATCTATTCCGCAAGGCCGGGTCTTATCGTTGGGCGAAAGGGCCAGAATATCAAGCAGTTAACGAAAGTACTCAAGAAAAAATACGGACTGGAAAATCCTCAGGTTGAAATCAGCGAGGTAGATCATCCTTATTTTGACACGGAAATCATGTCTGAAAAGATTGTTAATTATCTTGAAAAATACGGAACCTCCAAGTTCAAAGGAATTGGTCATAAGATCATGACCGAAGTGATGAACGCAGGCGCTATGGGGATTGAAATCCTGATCTCAGGAAAAATTCCAAGCTCCCGTGCAAAACGATGGAGGTTTTACCAGGGGTATCTGAAAAAATGTGGTGATATTGCGCTGGTTGGTGTGAATAGTTCCATTACAACAGCAAAGCTCAAGACCGGAACCATCGGTATTCAGGTAAAGATCATGCCTCCTGACACTGTCCTTCCTGACAGAATCGAGCTTATCGAGGAAAAACAGGAAGTAATTGAAGAAGTAAAGGAAGGATCCCAAGAAAACGATCAGAAAAAATCAGAGTCCTCGGACAAAGAAGAGAAAAAGGAATCCAAAGAAAAAGCTGATGCAAAGCCTAAGAAAAAAAAGGCAGTAAAGAAGAAAAAAGCAGCAGCTGATACCAAAAAGAAAGAATAAGGTCCCTTCATTCATAATCGAAAACAATGGTTAAACGAAAAGATATTCGGAGCATGCAGCCAAATGAGCGGCAAAAGCAGCTTGCAGACTTGCAGATGGAGCTTATGAAAGCAAATGCGCAGGTTTCATCAGGCAGCGCTCCAAAGAATCCCGGTCAGATTCGTGAAATCAAGAAAAGCATTGCGCGAATATTGACTATTGAAAAAGAACTAAAGAACCAGGAGGTAGGCAAAAAGGATGAGTGAAATCTGCTCTACATGTGGATTGCCAAAAGAGCTTTGCGTATGTGAAAGCATCGCAAAAGAATCCCAGGAAATCGTTCTTTCCCTGGAGAAGAAAAAATTTGGCAAGACATACACTGTAGTAGTTGGTATTGACGAAAAAGAGATTGATCTTGGTGATCTGACCAAGAAGCTCAAGTCAAAACTGGCATGCGGAGGAACTGCAAAAAAAGGTAAAATTGAACTGCAGGGAAACCACATCCAAAAGACCAAGGAAATGCTCCTTGATTTGGGTTTTTCACCTGATACCATTATTACAAAACAATGAGAAAAGAGCTATGCAGGCAAGAGCTGATAGGGAAAGCTGTGGAAGTGAGCGGTTTTTCCGGCAAAATAATAGATGAAACAAAACACATGATCACCATCCAATGCTCCGACAGGAAAACACGCAAGTTCATAAAAAAAAATCATACATTCAAGATAAACGGTGAAGAAATACAAGGAACAAAGATCAATGCACGCCCTGAAGAGCGCGTAAAGAAAAAACTTCGGTGAAACAATGAAAATAAAAAATATCGGATTCAACATTCCCGCTCCAAAAACCAAGTCAAAGCAGGAGGAAAAGAAATCTCCATTCACAGGAGATATCAAAGTACGCGGCAGAGTCTTTACCGGGACCGTCATTTCCGCAAAGATGACCCGAACCGCAACCGTGGAATGGGATCGAAGAGTAAAGCTTCCAAAGTATGAGCGATACATGAAAAAGCGAACCCGGGTCAAAGCACACAATCCTGATATCATCAAAGCAGAAGAAGGCGATATCGTTAAGATCATGGAGTGTAGGCCACTCAGTAAAACCAAGAATTTCGTTATTGTTGAGAATCTTGGAAAAGAAAAAGGCTATGCGCAGAAAAAGGAAGCCCTTGAAGAGTCCAAGAAAGCTGCCGTAAAGCATGAAGAAGTAGCTGAGGAGTCGAAAAATATCTCAGAAGAAGCTCCTGCTCAGGAAGAAACAGCAGAGAAAAAAGAAGAGTAGAACAAATAAACCAAAATGGAATCCATTAAAGCTCAAGTCATCAAAGGCCTTAATTTCGGCGCACATATTCCTACCTGTGATAATTCAGGCGCTAAGGTAATCAAGATCTTTGGCTGCAAGACCAGTAAAACCGTAAAGGGAAGAATGGGAAAAGCAGGCGTAGGAGATCTTGTTGTTGCCTCTGTAGTGAAGGGGAAGCCTGAGATGAGAAAGCAAACCGTCCTTGCTATTATTGTTCGGCAAAAAAAAGAATACCGAAGAGCTGACGGCATGAGAATCAAGTTTGAGGACAATGCAGCAGTTATAGTCAAGGATGAAAAAGGAAACCCGAAAGGTACCATCCTCAAAGGGGCCATCGCAAAAGAGGCTGCGCAGAGATGGGGAAATATTTCAAAAATTGCAAGGATAATCGTCTAAAATGAAATCATGGTCTTCAGAGTGGAAATCAAGTAAAACTGCAGGAAAGCAGAGAAAATACAGAGCAAATGCTCCGCTGCACATCAAGAGAAAGTTCTCAGGCGTGCATCTCTCAAAAGAGCTACGGGAGAAGCACCAGAAGCGAAACATGGTCATTGTCAAAGGGGACAAAGCCAAGGTGCTTCGCGGACAGTATAAAGGGCAAACCGCCAAGGTTGAAGAAGTCGACTCCAAAAGAAGCAGGGTTCGCCTTGCTGGTATCGAAGTGAGCAAGAAAGACGGAAACAAAGTTCCGGTATACTTTCAGCCGTCAAACCTGATGATTACCGATCTCAACATGGATGACAAGAAAAGAGCAAGCATAACACAGAGAAAAAAGCCTGCAGAGGCTACTAAACCCAAAAAGTCCCAAAAAGCAACAGAGTGATACTATGGTAAAAAATCATTTGAAAACAATCGCTGCACCAAAAAGCTGGCCAGTGAAAAGAAAAGAGAGAACATTCATCCTGCGCCCTGATGCTGGCCCGCATGATCTGAAGAACAGTATTTCACTCAATTTCCTGCTCATTGATTTGCTTGGTCTTTGCAAGACCAAAAGAGAATCTACCTACCTGCTTCGGTATAAAGAAATCCTGGTAGACGGGAAACGAAGAACAAACATCGCATTCCCGGTTGGCCTGATGGATGTCGTAACCATCAAGGACATGAAGAAGCACTATCGTATTATGCTTAATTCCAAGGGAAAGATTGAAGCGCGTGAGATTGCAGACAAAGAATCTGCAATCAAGCTGCACAAAATCACCGGAAAATCTCTGGTAAAGAAAAAAAATCAGCTTAATCTCTTCGATGGCAAGAACATGCTTATCGACAAGGGAGACTACAAGGTTGGAGACAGCATCCTTGTTGAGTTTGCAGGCGATAAGATCAAAGAGCACTTTGAGCTCAAAAAAGGAAATACCATCCTGCTGACCGGAGGGAGGCATACGGGAAGCATGGGGAAGATTGAAGAGATCATCGGAACCAAAATTATCTATAAAGTGGGCAAGGATGACGTATACGAGACGCTCAAAAAATATGCATTTGTCGTAGGAGCAGACAAACCGGTAGTAGAATTATAATAATAAAATGAATCCCATGAAAACAATTCGAATAGAGAAGGTTACCCTAAACATAGGTGCGGGAAAAGACCAGAATAAACTTGAGAAAGGAAGAATCCTTCTCAAGCATATTACCGGAATTGAGCCGGTAAAAACCGTCACCAAGAAAAGGATCCCTACCTGGGGACTGCGGCCTGGCCTTGCTATCGGATGCAAAATTACGCTCAGAAAAAGTGATGCAAAGCAGCTTCTGGTAAAACTGCTCGAAGCAAAGGATAAGCAGCTTGCAGAATCTCAGTTTGATAATTCAGGAAATATCTCTTTTGGAATCTCCGAATACATCGATATTCCTGGTGTAAAATACGATCCTAAAGTCGGAATCATTGGTCTTCAGGTTTGTGTAACTCTGGAAAGGCCAGGGTTCAGAGTAAAAAAACGATCACTTGGCAAAGCAAAAATACCAAAAGATCACAGCATTGGAAAAGAAGAGGCAATGGACTTCATGAAGCAGGAGTTCGCGGTCAGCATAGGTGAATAATCATGACGTACAGTGAACATAAAAAAGTTTTCAAGCAGTTGAAAGCAAAACCGGTCAAGCTCAAAAAATATATCAAGCACAACTCTCCAAAGGAGCGATCCTGCGGGCGGTCCACAAAGAAATGCCAGCGATGCGGCAGAATCAGGGGACATATTGACAAATATGGTCTTAATCTGTGCAGGCAGTGCTTCAGAGAGATCGCAACAAAGATCGGGTTCAAAAAATATTCATAGGTAAACAAAAATGGCATTAAATGACACAGTAGCAAACGCATTATCCAAAATGAATCAGTATGAGGAATTAGGCAGGTCTGAGTGTACGATTTCGCCTTCCTCAAGGCTTATTACCGACATCCTGGGTATCCTCAAGAAATTCAAATACATCAAAGGATACAATAAAGTAAAGGATGGTCAGAAAGAGAGCATTGTTGTTCAACTGACTGGTGCGATCAATGAGTGCGGGGTTATCAAGCCGCGCTTCTCTATTAAAAAGGAGGAGTTCACTCGTTTCGAAAAACGATTCCTTCCTTCCCGGGACATGGGTATTATCATTATTTCCACTGTTGAAGGCCTGACGGATCACCACAAGGCGAAAGAAAAGAAAATAGGAGGAAAGCTCATAGCATTCTGCTATTAATTACTGATCAAATGGCTAAGAAAAAGGAAATCAAGCTTGAAATGGACGTTCCGGAGGGTATAGAAGCTCGACAGGATGGAAAAGAGCTAGTCATTAAAGGAAAGAAAGGAGAAGTGAAAAGAGCCTTCAACAATCCTAAAGTAGACATCAAAGTAGAGGGCGGCAAAATTATCATTGCGCCCAGCAAGCAATCAAAGCGTGAGAAAACTATTACCTTCACCTACAAAGCTCATATCGGGAATATGTTCAAAGGAGCAGAAGAAGGGCATTCCTATGTCCTCAAAGTATGCTCAAGCCACTTTCCGATGAATGTGGCGGTCAATAAGGATTCATTGGTTGTCAAAAATTTCCTTGGTGAGAAATACCCAAGAACCCTCAAAATAAAAGAAGGCGTTCAGGTAAAGGTTGACGGTGATCTCATCACTATCGAGAGTACCAGTAAGGAATTAGCAGGAACCACAGCATCCGCAGTCGAAGAATTGATGAAGCGTGCTGACTTTGATCCAAGAATTTTCCAGGATGGCATTTACATAATCAATAAAGACGGTAAAGAGTTAAAATGAAAGAACTACTAGACAAGAGAGCACAAACCAAGAGGAGAAAGCCGCATTTTCAGATGCAGGACTCTCATAAGCTCTCCCGGTTAACACAAAAATGGAGAAAGCCGCGCGGTATCGACTCCAAGATGCGTTTAGGGTTGAAAGGCTATGCACGGTCTGTTGAAGTAGGCTTCAAATCACCTAAGGATGTGCGCGGTTTGGATAAAAGTGGGTTACTTCCGGTTATGGTCTCTTCGGTAAAAGAGCTCGAGAGCGTTAATAAGGAAAAAGAAGGAGCGATTATAAGTTCCGCAGTTGGTCAGAAAAAGAAAAAAGATTTGGTTGCAAAAGCAACTGAGATGGGAATTACTCTACTTAATATCAAGGATCCAAAAGCATTCGCTGCATCAGTTGAGAAGAACATGAAAGAGCGGGCGGATCGAAAGAAAAAACGCATCGCAAAGGCTACAGAGAAAAAGGCAAAAGAAGAGAAGAAAAAACCTGCAGAAAAGAAAAAAGAAGATCTCTCTGATAAAGTCCTGAGCGAAGATGAAAAAGCCAAGGCTGAGAAGAAAGAAAAAGATAAGATACTCACGACAAAGGAATAAGAAAATGAATGTCAAAGCCCAAAAGAAAGTTGCAGCAAAATTGCTCAAATGCTCGACCAAGAAGGTTAAACTAGATTCCACCCGGTTAGAAGAGATCAAAGAGTCTATTACCAAGCGCGATATTAAAGGCCTGATCAAGGATAAGGCAATCTCAAAGGATGCTGGCCAGGAAACATCCCGGGCAAGGGCACGCAAGATCCAGGAGCAGAAAAGTAAGGGAAGACGAAAAGGTGCTGGGTCCAAGAAAGGAAAAATCAATGCAACCGTCTCCAAAAAAGAGCGATGGATGAGTAAGATCAGAGCGCAAAGAAAGCTCATCAAAGAGCTGCGTGATGAGAGCAAGGTTTCAAAAGAAACCTATAATGAGCTCTACAAGAAATCCAAGGGCGGATTTTTCAGAAGCAGAAGGCACATCATGATTTACATTGAAGATCACGATCTTATACAAAAATGAAAACAAGCAAAACGCGAACCGTACGGTTCAGAAGAAAGAGAAGCGGCAAGACTGACTACAAAAAGCGATTAAAGCTGGTTATGTCCGGAAAGCCCCGGTTAGTAGTACGAAAATCCATTAGTGCAATAACCGTACAGCTGGTTACCTATCAGGAAAAAGGCGATAAGATCCTGGCAACGATCAAAAGTAGCAGCCTCAAATCATTCGGCTGGAATTACAATTATTCCAATACGCCAAGCGCATACCTAGCGGGTGTATTAATTGCACAAAAGGCTAAGGAATTGAACATCTCAGAGGCAATTTTGGATATTGGCCTCAACAAGTCTGTTCCGGGATCAAAGCTTTTTGCGGTATTGAAAGGTGCGATAGACAATGGCCTGCAGGTTCCTCACGGTGACTCTGTTCTTCCATCCGATGATCGGGTAAAAGGAGCGCATATTCAGCAATACGCTGAGCAATTAAAAGCAGATGAGCAAAAGTATAATAAGGAATTTAGCGGATACACTAAGAACAATTGCGATCCAACGCAGATTACCAAACAGGTAGAAGAAGTCAAAAATAAGATCATGGGTGCATAAAGTGGCTGAAGAAAGAAAATCAAGATCACAAGACCAAAGAAACCAGGAAGCTTTCGATCCTGAAGCTTGGCAACCAAAGACAGAGCTAGGCAAAAGGGTAAAGGAAGGGAAAATCAAGGATATTGATGAAATCCTCGATCAGGGCGAGAAAATCCTCGAGCCGCAGATCGTTGATATGCTGCTTCCGGGAATGGAATCAGAGTTGCTCTTAGTAGGGCAGTCCAAAGGTAAGTTCGGCGGCGGCCAGCGGCGTGTATTCAAGCAGACCCAGAAAAAAACCGCTGAAGGAAACCGGCCTAAATTTTCCACTGTTGTGGTTATTGGAAATAAAAACGGATATGTAGGGATCGGGTATGGAAAATCCAAAGAGACCGTTCCTGCGCGTGAAAAAGCGATCCGTGATGCAAAATTAAACATCATTAAGATCAGAAGAGGATCCGGATCCTGGGAAGACAGCTCAGATGAGCCGCACAGTATTCCTTTTGCCGTTGAAGGCAAATCCGGATCAGTAAAGGTAAAATTACTTCCTGCTCCGCGCGGAACCGGTTTGTGCGCACACAAGGAAGTGCAGAAAATCCTGCGATTAGCTGGAGTAGAAAATGTCTGGTCCAGGACACTGGGCAAAAAGAACACTACCATGAATCTCATCAAAGCATGCGATCAGGCGCTCAAAAATGTCATGGCCATGAAATATAGTGATGATATGAATGTTGTTGAAGGCGCGTATAAGAAAAAAATTCAGGAAGAATTCGAAGAAGTAGCAGAGGAAGAACAGTAAGATGTCAAAAATCGCAATCGTTCGAGTACGGGGAATCATAAATACACGAAAAGAAATAGAATCCACCATGAAGATGCTTCATCTGCATAATAAAAACTATGCAGTAGTGGTCGAGGATACTCCCCAGAACAAAGGCATGATCTCAAAAGTAAAGGATTTTGTAACCTTCGGCCCGCTTGACGAGGAAACCTTCAAAGAGATGGTTTCAAAGCGCGGTGAAGAATACACCGGTAGGTTAACGGACAGCAAGGGCAAGATTGAGTACAAGACAAAATATGTTGAAGTAGACGGAAAGAAGTATAAGAAGTTCTTCCGTCTGTCTCCTCCGAAAAAAGGCTATGGTGCGAAAGGCATCAAGCAGTCCTTTGTAAAGGGCGGTGCCTTGGGCAATCGCGGAGAGAAAATGAGTGATCTTATCAAGAGGATGATCTAAAATGGTCGTTAATCAGCGTAAAAAAAATACCAGGCAGCGTGCCAAGACTACCCACGGATGGGGTTCCATGAAGAAACACCGCGGTAAGGGTAACAAGGGCGGTGCAGGTATGGCAGGAACAGGAAAGCGCGGCGATGCCAAAAAGCCCTCGATCTGGAAACGAAAATACTTCGGAAAATTCGGCTTCAAGAAGAAAGGCCAAGCCGCTGATGTTAATGCACTCACCCTCTATCAGTTAAATGAAAAGATCGAACAGCTGGTTGCACAGGACAAAGTAACCAAAAAAGAAGATACATTTATAATTGACCTCAATTCCTTTGGATATAACAAGCTTCTAGGCTCTGGCGTGATGAGCAAAAAAGTCAACGTGACCGTTGATTCTGCCTCAGAGAGTGCCAAAAGTAAGATTAATAAAGCCGGCGGAGAAGTAATCACCAAGAAAGAGGAATAACGGTATGTCTTTGTTCAAAAACATCATCTATAACCTTCCTGAGGTTGGTGGTCCCACCCAAAAAAAGCTCTCCTTTAAGGAAAAGCTCAAGTGGACCATGCTGATTCTCGTTATTTATTTCGTATTAGGGCTATTTCCTTTGTTTGGATTGGGACAGAATTCCCTGCAGAATTTTGAATTTCTCTCTATTATCTTAGGCGCACAGTTCGGATCCATTATTAGTTTAGGTATTGGTCCTATTGTTACCTCTTCTATCGTTTTACAGCTATTGAACGGATCCGGCATTGTGAAGTTTGATCTGTCTTCACATGAAGGAAAAAAGACCTTTCAGGGCGTGCAGAAATTGTTATCACTCTTCTTCATTGTCTTTGAAGGCGCTATCTACGTCTTCATGGGCGGACTTGCTCCTTCTGCAAATTATGCAGGAACGCCGTTATTTCTTCAGCTGCAGTTAGTATTGATCTTCCAGTTAATACTTGGAGGTATCATGATCCTCTTCATGGACGAGGTAGTCTCTAAATGGGGCTTTGGCTCCGGAATCAGCCTCTTTATTGCAGCAGGAGTATCACAATCTATCTTTATTCAGGCTTTTAACTGGCTTCCCGGCCCAACAGGTCTTGAAGGGGTGACGTACTCTGCTGGTGCGATTCCTTCATTATTCCAGGCATTAAGTCAGGGCGATCCAACTACTGCTGGAATCAATTTAGCTGCTTTGCTTTCTACTGTCTTAGTGTTTGTGGTTGTTGTGTATGTGCAGGCAATGAAGGTAGAAATTCCTTTATCTTTCGGCAGGGTTCGAGGTCACGGTATTCGCTGGCCTTTGTCATTCATCTATACGTCCAATATCCCGGTTATTTTGGTTGCTGCCCTCTTAGCTAATTTACAGCTTTGGGGTACCTTACTGCAAAACTGGATCGGTCCTAATATATTCGGTCGCTTTTCCGAGACCACCGGCCAGGCTGTAGGTGGTTTTGTGTACTGGGTACAGGCACCGAATATTGTGCGAACAATCATTGAGCAAAAAACATTATTCTTTGGATCTGATCTGTATATCCAGTGTATCGTGTATGCCCTCTTTATGATTGCGGGGTCTGTTGTTTTCTCCGTCTTTTGGGTGCAGACCGCAGGCATGGATGCGCGCAGCCAGGCAAAGCAAATGATGTCTTCAGGACTGCAGATTCCTGGTTTTAGAAAAGACCAGAGAGTATTAGAGAGTTTGCTTAATAGGTATATTTGGCCCTTAACCGTGATGGGCGGTGCAAGCGTTGGTTTAATGGCAGCGTTAGCGGATTTAACCGGTGCTCTGTCCCGTGGTACTGGAATATTGTTAGCAGTGATGATTATTTATAAGTTATATGAAGATATTGCAAAACAGCACGCAATGGACATGAACCCAATGATGAGAAAATTCATGGGCAAGTAAGTAAAAAGAGGTAAACAATGGCATTCGAAGATCTTCTGGACCCTATATTAAATCCCTTATTATCACTTGATCCTTTATATTCTGTTATTGTAATGTCTTTCATTATTTCGCTTCTTATTACGGTTATTTACAAATTGACAACTAATCAGGATTTAATGAAGCGCCTGAAAACCGAAATGAAAGAGCTGCAAAAAGAGATGAAAGAACTGCGTGAGCATCCTGAAAAAATGATGCAGGTGCAGAAAAAAGCCATGGAAACCAACATGAAGTACATGATGCAGTCTTTCAAATCAACACTGTATACTTTGCTTCCGATTATATTACTGTTTTCCTGGATGAATGCGCACTATGCCTTTATGCCAATTGCTCCTCAGGAACCGTTTCAGATGGAATTATCCTTTGCGCGCGGAACCACTGGGAATGTTACAGCTATTGTTCCTTTGGGAATTACTGTTGTTGGTGACGCTGTTATTCCTGTGGTGAATGATAAAGCAATCTTTACGTTTAAAGGGGTTGCCGGATCTTACTTAGAAGGGAATTCCATTAAGTTCGAGCATCGCGGCAAACCCGCCTTCAAAGAGGTTATTATTAACACCGGTTACGAATATACTGAAAAGGACAAACCGATTAAGAATAGCGAATTAAAAACGATTTCCATTGATTATAAGAAGCGAATTGTTCTTCCGGTAATTAACTGGGGTTGGTTAGGATCGTATATTATTTTTTCTATTGTATTTAGTATGTCGCTTAGGAAGATTATGAAGGTTTATTAGGGATTGATTTCTGTGTGTTGTTGATCTATTAAGCGAGTGTTTAGTTCGTCTAATAGTGTGTTTCAATTGAGAAAAAGCTACTAGATGAGGTCCTTTAATCTCCTAAATACTTCAAATAAGAATACAATTAATAGTACAAATAAGGCGAAGATAAACAAATTTGGATTAATAAAAGCATTCTGACCTAATTCGTCCGCAAGAAAGTTAACTAGGTAAACTAAAAAAATTATTACAACAACACCGCTTACAATTTCTGATAATTTTTCTTTTGCCATTTTATTTACCCATTCTTCCTAAAGTATGTCCGATTGTATATGTAGCTATTGATGAAAAAATTAAGATATAATATTCTGGAATATCTTGTTTTAGAGTAATTGCCTTATAAATTAAGAATCCTGCTATGCACATAGATACTAACACTATTATTGTACTAACAATTAAAAGGCCAATTTCCTTTTGATGATTGTATCTTTCTTTATCTGACATCAATTCAAGCATATGTTACCCATTTATTTATACTTTTCTATGATTTGTGGGGATACTCAAATATTGCTCCTATAATCGAACGGCAAAGTCCTCATTATTGCTCATTGCTAATATTTTGGGCTTCACAAAACCAGAAAAAGTGGAGAAGTATTATGCTTTATGAGTTGTTTTGGTCATCAACTATAAACTATTTAATTGTCAAGAACATAACTTCCATGCTTTGTTTGAATAATCAACCTTTTGCCTTCCTCACTTGCTTTATCCCAGCATCCTGAGACAAGTTTTTTTCCCAATAATATTTGGTCTTCTGGAGCAAGATCTAGATTGAGGTTTAGTCGAGATATTTCCTGATAACGAACGCCATCTTCATGACACTCTTTTCCCATAAATAGATAGATGAGTGGACTCAAATCCCCTAAGTTAACTTTGCGACTGCCTAGTAAACTATGTTTGTGAGAGAGTAGTTTTTCAAGCTGTCCATACACAAACTGCCAGATATCGTGAGCCTTGTTACTTAATTCTTTTATAGGACTACTCAGTTGTTTTAAAGCTCTGTAGCTTTCTCCATCATGCTCAAATATTGGGTCGATTTGAGTTAGCAATGATTCTTTCCCCATAATCAGTTTATTAGCATGTAGTATAAGATAGCACATCGAAGAGCCAGCAACAGAGGGTACAAAACAACTATAGTATGCCAATTTGTTTCGAAGTAAGTATGACATGAGCAATGCTGTCCTGAAATCTCCGCCTGACCCGCTCAAAATAACATTGCAATTGTTTAGTTTTTGAAATTTGGTTTCCTGTTGAATAGCACACATTAGGAAGTTTTCATCACCCTCCATTATCCCCTCTTCATATTCTGGATTATAAATAATTGCTATTGTCCTTCTGCCAGTCAGCTCTTCTAATTTCCTACAGAGCATCATATTTTGATCTTCCATATTCAGCATAATCTATTGGAATATTTTAGTTTTACTACACAAAATTTAAATATGACAAAAAACTACAGCTTAAATGAGGGGAAAAGGTGAATAAAAGGGTCAAAAAAACTGTTTTTTGGCTAAAAATTAACACATCCATAGAAATATTTATATACATAAATAACGGGGGGTTAGAATATGGTGAACAAAAAGAGAGTACAGGTAGAGCTATCTAAAGACGCTGTTAAGGAGCTCGAGGGATTACGAGATTCACTAAATCTTGGATCGGTTGCTGATGTAATTCGAAGTAGCCTTAAGATGAGGAAATATTTGGATCTTGAACAAAAAGCTGGAAATGAAGTGATTCTCCGCAATAAGAAGACAAAGAGAGAAAAAGAAGTAGTCTTTGGCATTTAATTTAAAGTTTTTAAAGAGGTGATATAAAGAGGATAGAAGTATGACTAAAGACTTTAAAGAAGAATTAGATGAGTTTTCATCTAAGTTTACCGGCAATAACATAAAGATTTATAATAAGCCCAAAGAACAAAGATTAACTCTTTATCATATGGTTGTCCATGGGCTTGCATACATGCTCACTGCCTCTTACATAATATTTATCCTTTTCGATCGAAATATTCCAGAGTCTTTTTCCACTATAATTTCGATCGTCATAGGTTTCTATTTTGCCAAGGCCTTGTTTAATAAAATGGAATAACTAGGTGCTTGCCAATGTCCTGCATCTACAAAAAACCAAATTTTCCCCCTTTCACAAGTAGCAACCTTTATAAATGGCCCAACAATCCTCTAGTGAATGGTTAGAAGAGCATTACGATCACGATCACTAAGGAAAGTAAAGGTAAGAACACCTGGATCTAAGGTAGTTACACACTTCAAAAAGCGAAAACCACAGCTTGCTAGATGTGGCAGTTGCGGTTCAACCCTAAAGGGAGTTCCAAGAGCAACCCCTACGAAGATGAAAAACATGCCGAAATCCCAGAAAAGACCTGAAAGACCATATGGAGGCATACTATGCTCCAAATGTTCACGCTTAGTATTCAAAGATAAAGCACAATCTCTTGAGTAGATGGCGACACTACTACAGTGAGTATAGGAGGAAGTAAAAATGTTTGAAATAGGAAGAATTTGTATTAAGCTTGCCGGAAGAGATGGCGGGCGTGAAGCAGTAATTGTTGACGTTCTTGACAAGAATTTTGTAACTATTGATGGAAACGTACGCAGAAGAAAATGCAATATATCGCATCTAGAGCCTACTAAAAAGACCATTGATATCAAAAAAGGCGCATCCCATGAAGAAGTAAAAGCAGAATTCGAAAAGCTCGATTTTAAAGTATGGGAAACCAAGCCAAAGCAGGCAAAAGAAAAGCCAAAACCAGTTCGAAATAAGAAAAAATTGCAGCGAAAAGAAGAAGAAGCAAAGAAACCTGCAACCAAGAAAAAAGCTGCAAAGGTAGTAAAAGAAGCTGAAGTGGTAGAAGAAAAAAAGACTACGGTAAAAAAGAAAGCTCCAGCTAAAAAAGCTGCCCCGAAAAAGCCTGCTGAAAAGAAAGAGTAAAGCTTTTTATTCTACAGAGTAATCCCACCTAGTATGGACGCTGCACCATTAGTAGAAATAATCAAAGATTATCAGTACGGTCCTATACATACTGTGCAAAATGGAATGCAGATTTTTCAGAATCCAGATACGAAGCAAGTTCTCTTTTCTCCTCTTTATCATCATCTCAGAGATCTAACCAGTGGCTCTGATACTGAACTGATGAATAGGGCCAGTCGAGATATCAAAAATGCGTACCCTCATCTCCAAATAATAAAAGTGATAGGGCAGCACCCGGATTTCTTCAATAAGCCGGGGGAAGAACACTGCTATCTTCTAGTAAATGAAAACGATCTCATGTCTGGAAAATCCCAGGTAGAGGATCGAAAGACCATCAATCAGATAAGAGATCAAGATCCACTCCTTGTAGATCCTAGTTTTAAAAGAGTAGAATCTATTTCTGGAACGGGATACCGAATCGATTCACTTGTTAGCCAAGAACAACTTATCGGATATTCCAATGAAAAGGTTGTAGAGAACAATCATGGGGTTCCACTAGGAATGACTTCTGAAGGAAATCTCGTGTATATCATGGTGAACTTTGACTCAGAAGTTCCCCTGAATATTGGGTTTCAGCAAGCAGGTAAGAAAATTGAGCAATACGAACTAGATACAGATTACAGTCAAATCCTTGAGGATGATGCACAAATACTCGAACTCATAGACATTCTCAAACAAAAAGAAATCAAAAAAGCAAAAAAACCTTTCAAAGTAAAACATCAGGTTTTCATAAGATAAAAAAATTTAGCTAGAAACAAACGTAAAGCTAATTCTCACGTCCTTATTCACACCGGTATGCTTCATACCGAAAGGAGTGGTATCCAGTAAGAAATCAGCAGTTACAGAGTTAGCAGTAACCTCAACAGGGAACGAAACCTCATTCGTTACACCATGGAAAGTCAAATCACCACTCATCACGCCATCAGCTAAGGATGAAGAAGCAAACCGAATCTCAGGGAAGTTCTCCACATCAAAGAAATCATCGTTCTTTAGATGCTTATCAAGACCGCCAATCCCGGTATTCACAGATGCTGCCTGAATAACACCAGAAGCACCTACAACAACACCATCAGAATAAATAAGCGTTCCAGAAATCTCATCAAAGGTTCCGGTATGTGATTTGCCAGGGCCAAATCCTTCAAACTCAAAGGAGCTTGCAGAAACATCAATAGGCTTGCTATCACCTGAATCAGAATTATCAACTTCAGCAACAATATTACCTGAAGAGTCAGCAGCAGAAGGTTCAATTTGTGCAACCGTCACATCTGATGGAGGCTGAGCACAGCCAATCAGAAAAACAACAAAGAGCGATAATAAGGCATATCTCATGAGAAGAGTTGAAAAAATACTACCTTATAAAGATTATGGTTAATAGTTAAAAAAAACTTTTGACCCGGCATGAGGGTTGGGGGAGTGTGTTGATCTGCCGGGCCAATAAAAAAATCAAATACTTAACTTGCTTTCTGCAAGGAAGCTATTTTTTCATCAACGCCTTTACTCTCGTTGTCCAGCCATTCTTTATACTCGTTGAGTTTGGCTATTTTCTCTTCCTTAGTCAAAAAGTGTCTTCCGCTGTAGCTGCCGTCTGAGCAGCAGCCTCCCATACTTGTTTCGCATTTCATGTTCTGTACCTCCGAATTCCCTTTATTGGGTTTCCAATATCGGATATACGATACTTATATTTAAACTTATCGGTTTTCCGATAAAAGAAGAAGTTTTATATAGGTGAGCACTATTACAGTCTCTATGACAACCTGCGAGATGAAGGGATTTCTCTCTTTCCTCATTATGTGGTTCGTAAAAAAGAAACCCATGAGCGGAACCGAGATTGCCCTGGAGATAGAAAAGCGAAAAGGAACCAAGCCTAGTCCCGGCACTATTTATCCTGCACTCAAAGATCTCAAAGATAAAGAACTATTATCCATAGACAAAGAAAAAAGATATTCCTTAACCAAAAAAGGAGAAAAAGAATTAGAAACTCATCTCAATATGTTCTTTAAGACCTTCTGTGATGTGGATGAGATGAAGAGTTGCTGCGGCGGGCATAAATAGTCAAATCACATCAAACAATTCACTCAAATTCAGCTCAAACCCTGAAACAGGAACATCCAGTTCCCAATTAGACAATACCTGAGGAGAAATCTCTCCAATATAGGCAACTTTCTTACCCTTAACAACAACCCTACCTATTCTGCCAGCAATAAACGAGGGATGCTCAGCAGCAATAATCGAATACTCAACACCAATCATTCGAAATAAATAATCCAGAATCTGCTTGCTTCGGGTATAATCTGCCTGCTCTGAGCAAAGCAAACAAGCCAAACGCTCCTGCTCAACCACGCCCGTATCAGACTGGCCTTTCTTGAAAATACTGCCCAGAGAATAAATATGCTGCGGATACTCGTGATGTTTATTCGAGCGCAATACCTCTAAAAGTAAAGGAATATTCCAGGCAGATAAAACACTAAACTCCTTATTCAAAGCATTAGACAATGAGATTAAAGGAACCGAACAATTCATCAACGTAGTCTGATAATCTTTATTGGTAATATGATAGGTCTTGCACTCCAATAATCCAACCCCAGCTAATATGTCAGAAACCTTGCGGCAAAAAATCGTAAACGGTTTCTCTGCTCCAATAGTTGAAACCTTAGGAATAACCTCAGGAATATTCTCATACCCATAGGCAATCGCAATATCCTCTGCTAAATCAATAGGATGCAGTACATCTGCGCGGTAAGAAGGAACCAAGGCTTTTCCTTTGGAATATCCATGCCCCATCTTACCTAATAACTCCTTCACCTGAGCCTCAGAAAGCTCAATACCAAGGCGCTTACTAAGGTAACCCAAATCAAAAGCAAGAGGTGTAGCAGAAAGATCAGGAGAAACCATTTTCTTACCGTACATTTCAATCTCCATGGAATAAATTTCTCCTCCCATATCAGCAAGCGCAGTCACAATCATGTTCAGGCACGTAGACAAAACCGAATAATCAAATCCAGAGCATTCAATAAACACATCCCTTGTATCCAATCCGATCTTTCCCACTTCATGCGAATTAATAATAGGAGGCATAGACAAAATCTGATCGTTAGCATCAACAAAGAGAGGAAACTTGGGTTTCCCCTCCAGCAAATGCCCATAATCCTTGCCAGTAGGATGCGAAGACAATACCTGTAGCCCGCTCATCTCCTTCGAAGACTCCAGCGGCCTGAAACGAATATCCTTTGGTGCCAAAGCCTTGAAGCGAATAGGCGTCTGGATCTTTTCGAAAGGATACACCCCAATTGCAACCTTTTTTCGATTACGGCCATACGTAATATGCAGTTTTTCCTGAATCTGAATGATCTCTTTTATTTTCTCATCATCAAAACGAAGACCTTTTACTAAAGCACAAGCAGTATACGGACGAACAGCCTTAACCGAGCTCTCCACAATAACCTTATGGTTTGACTTCTTCACTGCATATTCTCGCAAGCCTGTTTTCACACCAATAAAGCTTGAAAATGCACGCGCAAATCCCTGCTCAGAGAGCATATCGGGCCTGTTAGGAAAAATCTCTACTTTAATCTCCGATTTCGTCAGCTCATCAAGGTCAGTACCCAGATAACTAATACGGTCCCGAAGCTGTGCATCAGGAATGCTCTTCCCAACCAGCTTTTCAAATTCCGCTCTGTTAAGGGTTACAGTAGGCATTCTATTTCATCCACGCTTTCATTTCACGTAATTGCTTCAAATCATTTTTATACAATTCACGAATATCAGAAATATTCCAATACTCTGAGATAATTCTTCCAAGCCCAAGGCCCCAGGCAAGCACCGGAACTTCTTTTCCCATCAACGGTTTCGTGACCTCTGCCCGAAAAACACCACATCCGCCAAGCTCAATCCATTTTTTCGTTACCGGATGCAGAACCTCTATCTCTGCCGAAGGCTCGGTATAGCCAAAATGCCCCGGGCGAATCCGCACATCAGGATACCCCATCTTCGTAAAAAACTCCCGTAAGTATCCCTTCAGGTGAGTAAAATTCGCATCAGGATCAACCACGATTCCTTCTACCTGATAAAACTCAAATAAATGCTTGGGGTCAAGCGATTCATTACGAAAAACCTTCCCCACAGAAAAAAATTTCGAAGGGATCTGCGAATCCCTCAATCGGGCAATAGTCTGTGCAGAAAGTACTGTCGTATGCGTTCGCAGCAAGTTCTCTTTGGCAACATCAGGTGACCACTTCCCGCCCCAGCCGGAGCTTCCGGTATCCCCTCCATTCTCATGCACATCTTTGATTTTTTTAGCAATAGGGGGCAAAGTACCTGATGCAGGATCCTTAATATAAAACGTATCCTGTTCCTCACGAGCAGGATGATCCTGCGGAACAAACAGGCTGTCCAGATCCCAAAAACTCGTCTGAACCATGTTTCCGCTCATTTCCTCAAATCCCATCTCCAGCCAGATTTTTCGGATATAATCCACTGCCTGGCTCACGAAATGCCGCTTGCCACCTGAAATCGCAGGAACATTGATAGAAACATCATACTCTCTGAATGTCTTTCCTTTCCACTTGCCGGTCTTCAGCATAGAGGAAGTTAATTTATCTTCAACTTTGCCGGAAACTTTTACCGTCTTCAGTTTTTTTCCAAGGTCAGTGAGTGTAATAATTTTCTGTGAGCTAACATTCAGCGCAACAATGCCCTTTCTTTTCTTCAACTCAGAAAAAGCAAACTTTTCTTCCTCAGCAAGCGAAGAAGGGTCAAGGGGAAATTTTTTCTTCAGAAACTTCTCCTCCAGCGTCTCCTTTGAAACCAAACCCTTACCAGCATCAGTAAGAGAAATCATCATTTCTTTTTCTTTAGAAATATCAATCGCAGCCTTTCGTTTAAGCAGCCCAATGCAGATATTCACTTCCGCAGAATCCAGCCCTGCTTTCTTGCTAATCTGAGAGATTCCTAAAGGAGTAGAACTCAGTGCAGACAAAAACCTACGCTCAGGAAGACCCTTTTTCTGATAATCAGTACCATTCTTCCCTAATTCAATTAATTCTTTTTTCTCATCAGTAATGGATAATGCTTTCCTATTCGAAAGCCACTGCAAAGCCCGCATAGCCTCCACAATACTCAATTTGGATTTCTGCGCAAGCTCAGCAAGGGACATTCCTGTAGCTAAATACGGCACTACCTTGCGCTCAAGAGGATGTAGATTTTTTGCAATATTCTGAATATCCGAACTCATCTGTACGTACTGATATTTCACTTCACTTTAAAAGATTAACTTTCAAATCAGTTAGTTAGGCAACAACAATGGCGTAGGCGAGCTTAGTCTCTAAGCTCGAAATTTTGCCTGCGGCAAAATTGGCCTACCTGCCATTATTGTTGTTGCCGTACGAAAACATAACAACTCTCCACATATCTATATTATTGTTGCCAAAAAAATAATAAACAATCTTTTATGTACTATCCAATTGGTCAATAAACAACTCACCCTTCTTCCTTTTCTTCTTTGCAAGGGTTTCAATAATATAGTCACTATATTCCTGCGCCTCATCCTTAAATTCGCCTAAATAATTAGCACCTACCATAAAATAATCAATAAACCCGTCAACATCCTTCTTCTTAATGACAGAATACAACTCCTTGCAGGTGTCCATATACGTCTTAATCGCCTTTTCACTATACGGGTTATGCGTTCCGATATGCGCATACAGGTGCGGCTCCTGATTCAAAATTCGGCCAACCATATCCATACGCAGCTTATAGATAGGAGAGCCGAAGTCCTCGCTCTCCATCACATCAATATCCAGCTCCTTCAATACGTGGCTCATAGTAATCGAGCTAAAATGAGTAACTGCCTGTACTACCGACATCATCTTATCATGCTTTTGTGCAGAAGTAACCTTGATTTTCGCTCCTTCTTTCAAGAAAAGAGAAGTAAGCCACCCCTGCCATTTATTGCCGCGACCGGGACAAATCACCATGGTTTGGTTTCGCATGCTCGATACACTCGGGCCAAACACCGGATGAAGCCCGAGCACCTCAGAAGGGGAATGTTCAAGCATCAACTCAATAGGCTCTTCCTTAATAGAAGTCAAGTCTGTCAATAACGCATCAGATCGAACATGAGGAGCTATACGCTTGATCACAGACTCCAAAGCATCCATGGGAACAGAAATAATCACCACATCTCCCTTTGCTGCAGCCTCTTCCATAGAAACAGCAGTTTTTCGGCCGCTCAGAATAACCGTGCAGCCGTGTCGCTCAAAAAAATGCTTAAACCATTGACCCATTGCACCGGTCCCGCCAATAATGCTTATCGTAGTCATTCTTCAATCCGAAAGGAACACCCCAATGCATTCATTTTGGAAACAAACAAAGGAAATGTAACATCAAGAGCATCAGCATTTTTAATACTAGTGATTCCGCTTGCGCCAAGCCCTGCACAGCCCAGTGCCATAATTGCCCGATGGTCCAGATGGCCATCAACGGAAGTACCAACCAAAGAAGATTTCCGAACAACTAGCCCATCTTCTCTCTCTTCAATCTGAGCACCAAGTTTTCGAAGCTCAGAGCACATAACCGAAATCCGGTCCGTCTCCTTAATGCGCGCCTGCGCAACATTTATCAATCGGGTCTCGCCGGAAGCAAAGCATCCCAAAACCGCCATCACCGGCAGCAGATCAGGCGTATCATTCAGATCCATCTCAACGCCTTTAAGCGAAGAAGGCGTAACAGCAAGTGAACCATCAACCCACCGTATATCAGCTCCCATTTGCTGCAAAAAAGAAATTATTCGCTTATCACCCTGCGAATCATCAGGATCAAGACCTGAAAAAGTAAGTGATGAGCCCGTAACCAAAGCAGCACACAGAGGAAACGCAGCAGAAGACCAGTCTGCAGGGATTGTTTTCGAAAACCCGGGATACGATTGCCCTCCGCTCACAGAAAACGTCGTTAAATGTTTGTGAGAGTAAGCAATATTCAACTCATCCAACCATCCTAACGTCATCTCCACATACGGCTTCTCATGCAAATCAGTAACCGTAATCACTGTATCATCTGAAAGTAACGGAGCAACCATCAGCAAACTCGTCAGATACTGTGACGTCTTTCCTGAAACCGTAACCTCTTCACCTCTTAAAGGACCCCCTACTTTCAGAGGAGCGCAGCCATTCCCCTTAACGCTCTTAGCAGCTCCTCCTAACGACTCCAACGCATCAAGCAAAGGCTGCATAGGACGGGATCGAAGAGACTCATCTCCATCTAATCTTGTAGTCCCAGGACCCAACGCAGCAATGGAGCTAAATATGCGAAGCGATGTTCCGGAATTGCCAAGGTCAATGGAATCAACTGAATTAATGTCCTTTCCAACACCAGTACATTCCCATTTATTTCCTCTCTTACTTACCTTCAACCCTAAAGCCTGAGCAGCAAACAAAGCAGACAAAGTATCTGCAGACTCCAAGGGGTTATGAATAACAGACTTCTCAGAACTCAGCAAAGCAAATGCAAGTGCTCGGATAGTGTGCGATTTAGACGAAGGTATAGCAATAGATCCACTAAGACCAGAGGTCTTCTCCACAGCAAGTTTCATGATATCAGCTTTTGTGCAAAAAGGGCATCAACAAGAGTAATCGCGGTCATGCTCTCTATCACCGGAACCATGCGCGGACATAAACAGGGGTCATGTCGCCCCTGCACGGAAATATTTTTCCGCTTGCCGTTCACGTCAATCGTTGATTGCTCTTTGCCAATAGAAGAAGGGGGTTTAATTGCAGCACGAAACACAATCTGCTCCCCGTTAGAAATGCCGCCGGAAATACCGCCGGCATTATTTGTCTTCAAATGCACCTTTCCTTTTTCACCGATATCAAACTCATCATTATTCTCTGAGCCTTTAAGTACCGCTGACCCAAAGCCCATGCCAAACTCAATACTTTTGACCGCACCAATAGAAACAATAGCGTGCGATAGCTTTGCATCAAGCTTTTCAAAAACAGGATCGCCTAAACCTATCGGGCAACTATTCACCACGCACTCCACAATGCCCCCCAAAGAATCACCTTCTTCCTTTGCTTTCTCAATCTCAGAGAGCATCAGTTTAGCAGCATTCTTATCCGGACATCGAACAGGATTTTTCTCAATCACCTTATAATCAATCGTCTCTGCTTTGACCTCGTGCACCTGTAAAGTATACGCGATTACACGAATATCATGCAGTGATAAAATTTTCTTTGCAATTGCGCCCGCAGCGACACGAGCCAAAGTCTCGCGACCTGACTGACGACCGCCTCCGCGATAATCCCTGTGGCCATATTTTTTTTGAAAAGTATAGTCCGCATGACCAGGCCGATACAAATCCTTGATATGCTTATATGCAAAAGGGTCTGCATCCTTATTATACACAACCAAACAAATAGGAGAGCCGATTGTTTTGTCCTCAAAAATTCCGCAAAGAATCTCTACCTTATCTTTTTCGGAGCGGGAAGTCGTTGCTTTGCTCTGTCCTGGTCTCCTGCGATCTAATTCCTTTTGAATCTCCTGCTTCTTCAAAGAAATCCCAGCAGGAACACCGTCAATCACTACTCCAACAGCTGGGCCATGCGATTCGCCAAACGTAGTAACCCGAAAAAATCGTCCGAATGTATTACTCATATCCTCATCGCCTCAACCTAAAAATGAGCAGCAATCTCATCTGCAATCTGCTGTGCTGACCTCCCATGTGCAACAACAGTAACGTCTGCTGCCTGCTCATACAGAGGCGATCGCTCCTTAAAAAGCTTTTCAAAGCGATCAGGTGCGTCTGCACCTGAAAACAGGGACGTCTTTAACTGGGTAATGCGATCAAATAAGACCGATTTTTCTTCCTTAATATATACGACAGTACCTAAAGAACGAATGAGTTCACGGCTCTTCAAAAGAGAAAGGGAACCCCCTCCTACTGCAATAACACAATTGTCCCTTTCCTTCATCGACTCCAAGGCAGTAAACTCAAGCTCCCGAAAATAGTTCTCTCCATGCCTGGAATAAATCTCCTGAAAAGGAATTTTCCTGCCATGCTCTCTCTGATACAATTGTTCAATGACCATGTCCAAATCAATGAATTCCATCTTCTGCAGGCGAGCAAGAAGGGAACCTACCGTCGATTTTCCCACAGCCTTAAATCCGATCAAAACAATATTCATTATTCCACCATATACTGCAGGACGCAGTCTTCCATAAACAGAGGGTCTGCTTTTTTCCCGGTCCACAGCGTGAATTGATGCGCTGCCTGCGCAACAAACAGAGACAAGCCGGATACCGTCTTGCAGCGCATTCGCTCTGCCTCATGCAATAACTTCGTAACCAAGGGGTTATAGATCACATCAAACACTATCAACCGGTCTAAATACTTTCTATCGATAGGCATATCATGAATACGCGGGGACATACCCACTGATGTGGCATTAATCAGAATATCAACAGACTTCCAGTCAATACTGGAAAGAAACGCATGAACCGCGCCCAGCTCCTTAGCCAATTCCTCTCCTTTGTCTGCAGAGCGATTAACAATCATCAATTCAGAGACCTTACCCACTAAAGCATATCCGATAGCACGTGCAGTCCCTCCAGCACCCAGCAGCACAACTTTCTTGCCTTGCAGCGAAGTCTTCTCCAGCAAAGCATCAAGCGCTCCCTGTGCATCAGTGTTATATCCTACCAATTTGCCCTTCTTTTTTACAACTGTATTCACTGCTCCAATCTTTTGTGCAAGAGGATCCAGCTCATCAAGAGAAGAAACAATAGAAGATTTAAACGGCATAGTCACACTCAACCCGTCAAAAAAATCCCGAAAATCGGAAACAAACGCATCAATATCGTCTACCAGGAAATTCAGATACACCGCATTAATTCCTTCTTCCTTGAACAGCAAATTATGCAGTAGGAATCCTCTGCTCTTGGACACTGGATTACCCACTAAACCATAAACTTTCAAACCCTCAGGTTTCAGCGAGCTAACCCTATACGCTTTCTTCAAATGCTCAATGGGAATTTGTCCTGGTGCTGTCTCCTTGCCGCGAGCTAAAGAACCATACGTCAAATACGAGCCATAAGCAACATTTAGGACACGGGAAATCTCTCCCTTCTCTCCCATAGCAATCCCTATCATGCTTACGCTCTCTTTTTTCGCTCTTTTCAGCAAATCAAAAAGAACAAGGTTATCAGAAAGGGAATCAGCCATGCTGGCAATCTTAATAATATCCGCCTTAGAAGACTTCAAAGAAGCATACACACTATCCAAGTCGGAAGGAAACTGCTCAAAATGATGAGAGGAAACAATAATCTTCGTTGACTTCTCCATCTTCACAAAAGAGGAAACCTCAGAAGCACCACTGCTCCATTCAATATCAACATAATCAGCACCTAAAGAGATACATTCTTTAAGTAAAGCAATGCGCTCCTTCTCGCTACCGGAAAACCTTCCTCCTTCTGCTTTACTTCGACAAGTAAACAGCAAAGCACAAGGCTTACGATCCAGCAAATAAGAGATATCATCAGAACTGGGCTCTTCAAAATAGTCCAGGCGAATCTCGATCACATCAGCACGGCCACGAACAAATTGCATATCCTGTGCTGCCTCTTCCCTCCCTCTAGAAGTAAGCGAACAGCAAATCATTGCATCTCACTGAGGACCTGCAATACCACATCATCCCCTGCCTCAACATCTATCTCCATATGTCCGATACTGGTTGGGAGCGCATACTGAACCACTCCTTTTGAAGATTTCTTATCATAAGAAGTGTGCTCAAGGACTTTGCGGGCACTATACGGAATAGCAGGCGAAACGCCAAGCTTTTCAATCAGATCAATGATCTTTTGATAATCCCTTGCATTCAGAATACTCATTGCTTTGGCAATCTTTGCCTCAGCAACCATCCCTAAAGCAACTGCCTCTCCGTGCGCAAGCGCATAATCAGAAACCTTCTCAAGAGCATGCCCAATCGTATGACCAAAATTCAGAATCTTCCTGATAGACTCTTCCTGTTCGTCCTGCTCAACAACATCGCGCTTGATCGTGCTGCTCCATTCAATCGCCTTGCTCAGTGCATCTTCATCGCCGGAAAGGAGTTTTTCAAGATAATCCTCCATAAAAATAAAGAACTTCTCATCTGAAATAATACCATGTTTGATCATTTCAGTAATGCCATTGCGAAACTCTTTTTCGGGAAGTGTCTTGAGAACTGCAAGGTCAATGAATACTCTTTTGGGCTGATAGAATGTGCCAATCATATTTTTGCCAGACGCAGTATTGATTCCGTTTTTTCCTCCAATACTGCTGTCCACCATAGCAAGCAAGGTAGTGGGAACATACACATAAGGTATTCCGCGCATGTAGGTGGAGGCAACAAACCCGGCAATATCTCCTACTACACCCCCTCCTAAGGCAAGAATCAGGCTATCGCGCCGAAAACCTTCACTGATAAGCATATCTTCTATACGCGCCTTAACCGTTCTATTCTTTGACTTTTCTCCTGCAGGAATAGTCACCAGTACACTATTTAGGCCCTGTTTTTTAAACAGCTCAAAAAGATCCTTGCCGTACAGTTTCTTAACCGTAGAATCCGTAACAATTGCGATCTTGCTCAGATTCAGTTTACTCAAGCCCTCAGCAAGTGATGCAAATAAATCATTTCCAATGACAATATCATAAGAGTGATCTACTGTTTTTTCAAGATCAACGCGCACGTGGTTCATACTCCATCTACCTCATACGGATCTGCCGACAGACTGTGCAACCGGGCCAAGCTCCTTCATAAGAGCCGAAAACTCCTTTGTACTGATTGTCTGTTCAGCATCGCTTAATGCTTCCTCAGGATTAGGATGAACTTCCACAAGAAGGCCGTCTGCACCGCAGGCAATAGCTGCCTTAGAAAGAGGATGAACAAAAAGTCGCTTTCCGCTGCCGTGACTGGGGTCAACGATGATCGGCAGATGGCTTTCCTGCTTAATGAAAGGTATGGCATTCAGGTCAAGGGTATTACGCGAGAATCGGGTAAATGTGCGTATTCCTCGCTCGCAGAGGATAATATTTCGGTTCCCCTCATTCATGATATGCTCTGCTGCAAGAAGGAACTCATGAACATCGGCACTCATTCCCCTCTTCAATAATACCGGTTTATCGCTCTTTCCCACTTCTTTGAGTAAAGGATAATTCTGCATATTGCGTGCACCAATCTGAAGAATGTCAGCATATTCTGAGACTAATGCAACATCACGTGTATCCATTACCTCTGTAGTGCAGGGAAGCCTCACGCTACTTGCAGCATCAGCAAGGTACTTCAGTCCTTCTTCTCCGAGTCCCTGAAAATCATGCGGACTGGTGCGCGGCTTGAACGCCCCGCCGCGAAGAATCAAAGCGCCGGATTTCTTCACTGCCTGTGCAGTCTGCAGGATTTGATCCTTACTCTCAACAGCGCAGGGACCGGCAGTCACGGATAATTGTTTTCCTCCTATTTTCGCATCGCCAACACTAACCACGGTATTCTGGCTCTTAAACTCTCTGCTCACCAGCTTATAGGATTTAGAAGTCGCAACCACCTCATCAACATAGTCAAGAGTGCCAAGCTGCTCCTCATTAATGAGGCTCTCGTCACCTACCGCACCAATAACTGTCCGGTCCACTCCTACAGAAACATGCGGCTTTAATCCAATACTCTTTATTTTATCATGGATATGACTAATCTGTTCCTTCGTTGCTCCTTTTCGCAGGATAATTATCATGGTAAAGCGCTACAATCTTTCACGGAGTTACATCATCAAAAAAATCAATAGTACAGGTATAAGGGAAAAAAGAAAAATATTCAGAGTATCGTTGATCAGACCAGCGCATTTTATTTCTTAGCAACTGGCTTCATGTCTTTCCATGCAAGATCAAAGAGGCTCTGAAGAGCTGAGGAAAAGAATGGCGTATTAACCCAGATGCCCACATCATAGGTAGGGTGAACATCATTATCATTCATTACCATGAAGATAATCTCTTTTCCGTCAACAAGAGTAAATCGGGCATCAACTGCTGCATTTCGAATTTCTGCAAGACCCCCAAGGTCCTTGATAGCAGGCATGCACTCTTTTGTAATAGGAGCTGCAATGCGTACTTTCACGCCTCGTTTCTTGAGTTTCTCAAAAATAGGCTTCAGTCCTTCAATTTTTCTGATAAGGCCCTGCGAAGTCGTCATGATGCTGACGCTCTCTTCAGCATCCCGGATAGTTAATTCAAGGTGATTATACAGGTTATGCCGTCCGCGAATGCTTCCGGAAAGATCAGAAGGCTCAACAAGCTCAACTCCCTGTTTATGAAGTGCATTAAGCTCCTGAATAACATCAGTTCCTTTCAGCTCTTCAAGCCGTTTTGACCGCTCCTGTGCTTCCTTATGCACATTCTTCTTTACGCGCTCAAGCACTTCGCTTGGCTCAACAGCTATATACTTAATAGGCTTGCCTAACTTCATTACAACGAAGCCTTTTTTCTCAAGGCTTTCCAGAACATCGTAACTTCGTGAACGTGGGACATTCGCAATATCAGAAAGTTCTCCTGCAGTAGACACTCCTCGCGAGAGCAATGCAGACCAGATCTTTACCTCATAGAGATTAAGCCCAAAATAACGGCGAAGCTTAGCTAAAAATTCATCTTTTACAATCATTTTCTATCTACCCCCCTTTTAATAACAAAAAATGTTTCTTGTTATTAAGGAGTAATCAAAAACTACTACTATTAATATATTACTATTTTTTACCATGTAGTAGTATATTAACCTTCAATAAGGTACAAGTGTTTTTTACTTCAAAGTAAATACACTTTAGTAAATCAACTCATTCTCATATATAAAGATTTAGATGGCAGAAGGGATATGTTTGGTATAAAAGACGGACATTGGAGTAAAAACAATCTTTTTAAAAGATATTCGACTCTTCTTTTAGATGTCATCGACACTTATCATCACACCTGCATATATCCCCGCCGAATCGCATTTGGGGTATCTAGATGATGCAATCAATAGCGTAACTAGGCTAACAGATGATGTAGTACACCTAGTAGTTGCTGATGGATCGCCTATAGATCCGCAGGATACAGTCAACTCTTATTCTGACTCTAGAATTAGATTATATAAGAGAGATCGTGCTGAAAACGATCTGCATACTTCATCAAATTCACTAAACCAGGTGATAAATAGTATTCTTGATGGATCAAACAAAGCAATCGGAGGAGATGAAGAAATAAAGTACTTAACCATTTTAAGCTATGATGATGTCATGGTAAATCTAAAAAGCAGAGTTGAGACGCTATCCTCTCCTGATACTGTAGTTTCAGTTTCTGACTTGATAACTTTTGAAGGAGAGTTCTACGCTAAGAGAAAGAAAGTAAAGAGTACCAACCCTCAAGAATACATTGAAAGAGGAAGGATAGCTGGGTTGAATCACACTTCTGCGGTGTTGGCTCTTGATTTCGTAAAAGAAATGAAAAAATACATACAATCAGAACAGGGGAAAGAGGATATTTTCCCCCCGGATATATGCTATGGAGAGGATCGGGCAGTGGGCAAACTAATGATTTACTTAGTAGACAAGATGAAGAAAATAATTTCCTATGTCCCCGAAGTAGGAATGCTTCATCGAAGAGATCCGATGTCGTTGAGTTCTCGGTTAGATTCTAGGAAAGTTGAGCAAGATAGAAAAGTTGTTGACGAACTCTATTATCCTAGTAGAAGAAGCAAAATAACAAATTCAACCCTATTTAGACAATTATATTTCAATACCATTAGACCTAACCATTCTATGCTAAGAAAAATATGGGGAAAGGTTTCTTCCAAAGAAGAAAGAGAATTTGTTCGAGAATTCTTCGCTGATCTGCATAAGGTAAATGGTAAACCTAAACTTTAAATCTCAGCAACGCGCCAACACCGCCAAGACCATCCAGCTTCTTACCTCCTTCATGGGCAGAAGAAACGATATGCACCTTTGCCTGTGACTGGTCTGCGGTTTTCATAGCTGCCTCAAGAACATAAAACGAATTCTCCGCACGGCATTTCTGAATAAAGGCATCCGAAACCAACAATATTCCAATAGCACCGGAAGATGCTGCAGAAGAAACTTCTTTCAGGCCATAGGCTGCCTTTCCGTCTGAGCTAATCTCTTTCAGCAGTTGTTCCACGAGAAGTAATTCTTTAGCAGTCCGATCTAAGGACAGCACGGACTGTACCTCATCACGTTTCAATAATTCTGTAATTCCGCTCTTGTCAACAGAAGAACAAGTAGCCAAAACCATTTTCTTCTTGAGAGAATCATCATTGAGGTTTTTCAAAAGCTCATCCTTCCAGAATGCAGGGCTGCCAAGAACAACAGAATCCAGGGAAAGCCGCTTATCATACTCTGATATTTGTGCAATAATCTCTGCATAAAAATTAGTAATCTTGCCGCTCTCCATATCTTTCTTTGCCACATTGCCCTTTAATTGAGCAAGTAACTCATATCCGTACTTCTTCATTAAAGCAAAAAGTGCCTCTTCCCGATCAAACACTACTAACAAGATAGTAGAGATTTTAGAGGAAAAAGATTCCTCCATTCGGTCTTTTTGATAGCCAAGCCATTCTTTTGTAATCGTAAGAGTAGTATTCTCCTCAATTGTAATACTCTGATGTTCTCCCTTTGCAACATCATCTGTCCCTTCTTCAACTGTTCCCAATACGCGCAAAGAAAGCTGGCTTTCAGAAAACTCTGCCTGTTCAACACGAATCGTTACAAAAAGTGCTTTCTTAACCACCTTAGACGAGCGATCCGTCTCTCCCCCTATCTTGATCTTGCGAAGAGCCTTGCCACTAACCAAATCTCCTTTTTCGATAACCTGGCTCAAATACCATAAGTCATCTGCATTCTCTGTCTGTACCTTCGCATATCCTTTGCGAAAGTTCACATCTAGTTTTTTCATATGTGCACCACTACTACTAACAGCCAAAAGTCAAAACTCTACTGGCTTTCTTCCTGGTTCGTCGCGAGGGGTTGGTCCCTTCGTGAACGCAGAACCCTCTATTACAACTACTGGAGTTTTGAAGCTGTTAGTAGTAGAGGAAAACCAAAACTTTATATATAAACATATTCATTTTTTAACTCTACAATAGAGAATACTATACCGAGGCATAAATTGAAGCGAAAATCTCAATCTGGCACAAATGCAGCAATTCTAATCGCAATCATCTCCGCACTTATCATTCTCTACATTGTCTTTCTCCCAACTGATGAACGCCTGGAACTCATTGGAGAAAATGACACCAATGGAAACAATGACGATGATAACGGAGGAAAGCTACTGGTAGAGGATACCGAAATCATCATGGAGCATTTCAAGGAAGATGAAATTGAATATGACCTTCCCTCTGTAAATCTGTACACAAAAACAGGCGCAGAAAACATAGTCTCAGAAAATGCTATCTATGTGAAGAGCAGCGCTTTTGAACAGGAGTCAAAGGAAATTCCCTTCACCATTGACGATCCAGGCAACACAGAGAATGTCATTCTGAGCTTCTTTGCAAAAAAGAACAAAGGAAGATTAATGATCACACTTAACGGAAGAGAGATCTATAATAGTGAGATTTCACAAGTCAATGTTGATCCAATCAGGCTCCCCAAGAGCCTGCTTGCGGAAAAAAATGATCTCAAGTTGGAGGTTTCGGGAGTTGGGGCTGCGTTCTGGGCAACCAATGAATTCCTATTAGAAGGAGTAAAGATAACCGCTGATGTAACGGACCTATCTGCAACAGAGTCAGAGCTTACCTTTGTGGTACCCAAATCAGAAGCAAATAATATTGATGAGGCAAGGTTAAGGTTCGTTCCGGAATGTCAGCCAGAAAGGGTAGGCATACTTGATATCGAATTAAATAATAGAGAAATCTTCTCCGCAATTCCCGATTGCGGCAATCCCAGGCCACTGGACTTCTCACCAAATCTCATCAGACAAGGGGAAAACACCCTTACCTTCAAAACAGAAGAGGGAAGATATCTTATTGATAGAATCAGGGTGACAACCGAGCTTGAAGAGACTCCCTCATTTACGTACTTTTTTGATCTTGATGAAGACGACTTTGAAGATATTCAAAACGAAGACAAAGTGGTAAATGTTACGCTTCATTTTGTTGATGATGATGAGGATAAAGAAGCAGAATTTATTATCAATGGCGGCCTGGGAAAGCGGTCTATGCGGCGCCATGATGATGCGAAATGGAGTGTTACCCTTATTAAAGATCATCTGGAAGAAGGCTCAAATTCAATCAAGATCATCCCTCAAACACGTCTGGAAATCCGCAAGCTTCAGATTCGTCTTGTCAACAAGGATGATGATTGAGCAGAGCTTTTTCTAAAAAAGAGGAAACAGCATTATGGTATTCAACTGGCTCAAGAATAAGGCGCAGACAGAAAGTTGGAGAAGGTGCTAATTGGTAAAACAAATACTGAAAAGAACCGCCGACGGGTTTGCTGATCGATTTGTTCCCACCAGGTCAGTAGGGGAAGGAAAAAAAGGAACTACAAGTTTGGCATTCATTTTTCTTGCCATGGTGGTAAACTACTGGATTGACAGAAAATCGAGTGGAGGCTTTCTTGGTTTTGATTTCACTTATTTTAACGCAATAATATTTGGTGGAGACTGGTTCACACTCTACAATGTGCTGCATTTTAACATATTTTTCCTCATTTTGGTGTTCGCGCTCTTTAACCTAAGAGGAAGGGACCCTCATATCCTTAGAGTCTGGTTGAGTCTAATACTCATCCTCTATTTGCTCAGTGCGATTCCTGTATTGAACACTTACATGGGCATAAAGAGCGGATTAGAACTGTTATTGCTGCTCTTAAGTGCCTTTCATCTCAGCTTTTATTACACCACAAAAGAAGACTTCATCTCAACAGTGGTATTATTTTGGGTATTCTACAATTTATGGATGTTTGGGATTGCATCAGTAGGATTCTTATCAGGACTTGCTCATTTTTTGTATGTGGTTCTCTTTTACATCATTTTTTGTACAGGATCAAAGTACCAAGCAGATCGGGTAAAGATAAAATGGTGGCTCTTGATCATTATTCTCTTCGACTTTTTCCTCCCGCAGCTGCTCGCAAACGCGTTTCCTAATCTTCCGATCGATGCGCTTCCCTTCTTAACACTGGGCACGATTTTTTTCGCCCAGGCCTACGAACCCTCGACACTAACGGTATTTATGATCATTGGATTTACTGCGTTCTATTTCTTTCAGCTTGCAAGCGCAACCGACCAGTACAATCTCATCCTGCCGGGAAGAAACGTCGATCCCGACCAGGTTGAAAACCGAACAGAGGTGATTAAATTCTGGAAGTGGATCCCTGAGAGGGTAAGGGAGTGGACTGATCGTTCCGTCAAACTCGGTGCTGGCCACGATTACTATGCGGGGCAGGTAGACGAGAATGCAAAAAAGAACCTTGGAGTCTACCTTGAAGGGCTGGATGATAATACCCGCCTTCATTTTGATAATGAAAGAATTGTCCTTGACGCTACTCTTACTGCACAGAATTTTGCAGCTGAAGAGGAAGATCCCTTTTACGAGAGCCTTAATATAGAAGTGGAATGCTCTGCCTACAAAGGAGATGAGTTCGTTCTAAAAGGAAAAGTGTATCCCCAACAAGTATACCAGATTGAAAGTTTTGATATTGAGAACCTGCAGTGTATTTTTGATCCCTGGCAGCTAGACAAAGGAAGGTATACCATTCGATTTGAAGCAACCTTCAATTTCAAGACCCAGTCCTATTTGAAAAGATATTTCGTCTCAGAAGAGCTTATTGATTCACTAAGAAGGAGACAGCTCATACAGCAAGACATAGATATTCTCAAGTTAAATAAGATCAATGAAATAAAGCCTAAAGTACAGAACAGTGTGGGTCCTGTCCAGGTAAAAGCATCGGACAGGATTCCTTCTGTTATAAAAATTGATAGCAGCCAGGATCGAAAGCAGTTATTCGGTATTCAGTTATTTAATGAGTGGGAAGGGGACATAAAAAGAGTAAAGGACATACAGCTCTATCTGCCTAAGGGAATCGTGCTGGATAAAGCAGAAGGGAATGTAAATCACTGTACCTATAGGATGGAGCCCGCCTCTATCTTAGATCCTGAGAACTTCGCAGACTATACAGGATATAAGCTGCAGGACATCACTCATCCTGATCTTAAAAATATCGAAAGAGACATCCGGCAGACGTGTGGATTACTGCTTGAAAAGGGTCAGGCACAGAACATCCTGCAGCCAGGAGATGTTACTACTCGCTATTTCAGGATGATTACTGAATACGAGTACACGCTCAAGGAGGAGACTGCAATTGATATTAGAGAGCCTATCGATTTTAGGGTAGAAATTCTCTCTTCAGATGGTAAACAAGTACAGTCTGATAAGGCGATCGAATGTGTCGCAAAAGACGGTAAAAGGTTAGAAGGAAACGCAGATTTTGCTCTTTATATCAATGACGTCAAGATCAGTGAAGAAAGTAACGCTTGTAGCGAGGATCCCTATGAATGCAGGCAGTTCTTCAGTTACAGGCCTTCCAAGGGAGATGTGATAAAATGTGAAGCGACTATGGGAATCCCGGGAGAGGAGAACTATGAAAATGCAGAGTCCTATGTCACTGTTCAAAATGCTCCTCCTGAAATCGCTTCTTTGGCCTTCGAGTATCAACAGTACAATAAAGGAGATAATGCGGTATGTACAGTTCAGGTGCAAGACCCGGATAAAGACATTATCACTGTTCGGTTTGACTATGAAGGAATTTATCTTGCCCCAACACAAAAAGAATGCAATCAAAAGTGCAGCATCGAAATTCCCACTCAAGATATTGATACTGACTCTACCATTACGTGTAAAGCAAGAGCCTATGATGGTACTGATTCAAGTAACGAGCACACTGCATCAAGTTCGATTGTAATTCCGCAGGCACAAATATGAAAAAAATAGTCCTCCCTCTGATATTCGTATGCTTTGTATTCATTATTGGGTGCGACACTAATTCAGGAGAGGGGGCAACGCAGGTAGAGTTGCAGAAAGGAAGTAAAGGGTTAACCATAGACTTCCTCAAACAAGGAGTATCAGATCAGATCCGTGAAGGAGAGACAGTCTTAGTTCCCTTTGAAATACGCAATGAAGGGTTCTATGATATCCGTCAGGGAATCCTCATACCGGCAGTTGAGCGGGACATCGTTGAAATCGAGTCATGGGATTATTCTGTGAATATGCAGGTGCAATCGGATCAAACACTGCTCTATGATCTGAAAGGAAAGTCGCTTGCTAATACAAAAGGAGAGATGCAGGTAGCCTCTCTTATCCTTAAGGCGAAGAGCATCGATGATACGAGAAATAAAGTTGAATCGAGAATCGTATTCAATACCTGTTATCCTTATGCTACTGTATTTTCAGATACGCTCTGTATTGACACCGACCCCCATGGAGTGAGCATTGCTGAGAAAACATGTAAAGCAAGAGACCTCTCCTCATCTGGTCAGGGGGCACCCGTTGCTGTAACGAAAGTAGAGCAGAAAATACTCCCCGGGAAAACAAAAGAAAGCATAGGGATTGAGTTCACCATTCATGCGGAAAACAAGGGAAAAGGGATCGTAACTAATCATGAAAGATACAGGGAAATCTGTTTGGGGAGAAGTGCAGAAAAAGAAGATTTTAATGCTCTCTCTTTGGAGCGTTTGCAGTTCTCCGGACACGAGTACATAAGAGGAAGAGATTCAGACATGGAATGTGCCCCTAACCCGGTAAGGGAGACAAAAAAAGGCTTCGTAATAAGGTGCGCTACAAAAGATGAAAATGCGATCTCGAAAAGCAGGCTCACCTTTGAGACCCCTATAGTAATCGAGCTATCCTACGGATATAAAGAAGCAGTCTCATCAGAAATTCAGATACTCAACGATAATGAAGAATTGTCCTAAGAAGAAAAGACGATTGAATTCAACAAAACTTTTATATAACAAAATTTGAATGAATAAGCCAGTACCGATAAAATGAGAAAAATCCATCTTATAGCACTGCTCATTATTTCAGTTTTTATTCTTGCGTCATGCGCAAGCAGTTCTAATAATAGGGAAGGAGAGAGAATTTCTGCAAAGGACTATCGAAAAGGAACAAAAGGCCTTGAGATGGAATTCGTCAGGAATGCTCCTCCTGATAGGATATACTCTGGGGACGACTTAGATATTATTATTGATGTAAAAAACGTTGGTGCCTATCCGACAACAGATTCTTTTGACGGAAAACTGGAAATTTATGGGTATGATGACAAGGCGTTTTCCGGAGAACGGTGGGATGGTGGGCCACTGCTCACCCCGGAATTGCAGGGAAGAAGCCAGTTTGCGCCTCAGGGTGGAAGACAGAGCAAGCAGTTCCATGTAAACAGAGTGTCAACACTCTTCAATTCTGAGTTCTATGAGCCAAGAATTATCGTCGCAGCCTGCTACAAATACAGAACAATCGCAGAGCCGCTAGTATGTATTGACCCGGAGCCCTTCTCTGTCTTTGATGAGGAAAAAGTATGCACTATAGATAGGAACGGAGAGACCTACACCCTCACGAGCCAGGGTGCACCGGTTGCCGTAACCAGGGTAACAGAAGAAATCAGCAGCAATAATATTCATTTTAGCATCGAAATAAAAAATGTAGGAAATGGAAAAGTAGTGGATGAAAATATACGAAATGACTGCCCACTAAACCTTGATTTTAACGATATAGACAAAGTGCTGGTGAGTGCCAAGCTTCCCTGGGATTCTTCTCCTAATTGTCAACCAAGAGGAGATCACCGCGATCCAGTACGGCTTGATGAGAGTGGAAGAGGCCATATTTTCTGCACATTCAGAAAACCAGACTCCAAATCAGCATTTGAAACAGTCCTGCAGGTTCAGCTCGATTATCGCTACCTTGATTCTATAGAAAAGAAAATAGAGATTACCAATATAAACAGATAACCGTAAGAGACAATAAGGTTTATATAGATAAAGCGTGTAAAAGTGAAGTAAAATGAAAAAAACACTATTCATGATCCTCATTCTCTCTGTACTGGCAGTAGGATGCACTACTTCAGGCGATACCGGCACAAGCCTCTCTGATCCCTGGATCGGCGGGACCGACGGAATTATTATCTCTTTTGAAGAAGATGCACCCCAGGCAGAAGTATTCGATGGAGGGGATTTTCCATTTGGAGTAGTAGTCAAGCTCAAGAACGAAGGAGAGTATACTGTTCCGAAGGAAGATGTAAAAGTTACTATCTCGGGAATTCTTGCCTCTGAGTTTGGAAAACAGGAAAGTGATCTTGAATTGGTCCCTGAAGATAGCATTGAAGGGAAACTAAAGGATACAGACGGAAAAATCAGGGATTCCGATCCGGTATTTATTGACTTCGGGGATTTTACATACCTCTCTGAATTAGTTGCACAGCAATCCTATACACTCAGAGCAGAAGCATGCTATAAGTACCAGACAACAGCAAACTCTCAAATTTGTGTATTAAAAGATAATCTCGACACTGAAGATAGTGTCTGCAAAGTAAATGAAAATAAGCAGGTATTCAGCTCAGGCGCTCCTGTGCAGGTTACAGAATTCAAGGAATCCTCAAGAGGAAAGGACAAAATTGCGTTCTCATTCACTGTCTCACACAAAGGCAATGGAAGAATTTTTGAACAATCTAGTGGCTGTGATACCAGTTCCAGAGCGTTCGAGGATAGAGTCTCTATTGAAATCGACACCGGTCTTGAAGGAGCGCTGGAGTGTTCAGGTCTTAGAGATGAGACATCAGGAGCAGGAGCAACCACAGGACAAATTACCCTTTTCTCGAATGAAAAGCCCATAACCTGCACCCAAACGATCACCACAAACTCAGATTATCAGCAGCCCGTAGTCATCAAACTAACGTATGACTATAAGGACAGCAAAGAGACTTCTGTGTTAGTGAAGCATCAATTGAATTAGAAAATGCTGGGAGTATTCTCAAGGAGCTGGGAAATAACAAAACTCAGTTTCAATATTATTAAGCAGGATAAAGAACTCCTTTTATTTCCTTTGTTGTCAGGGTTTTTCTCTCTGCTGTTTCTCATAAGCATGGTATTGCCGACGATACTTTCCTCAATTGCCACAGGCGGCTCTCAGCTGTCAGGTATCGAGTTTCTGGTTATGTTTATCATATACCTGGGTCTTGCATTCATCGCAACATTCTTCAATGTCTGTGTAGTGTATACCACAAAAAAGAGATTTGAAGGAGGGAATGCGACATTCAAAGAAAGCCTAAGTTATGCTATGTCAAAATTGAGATTAATTCTTTCCTGGAGTCTTCTTGCTGCAACCGTAGGCATCATATTGCGAATAATCGACAGGCTGGCTCAGAGAATAGGAGGAGCAGGGCAAGCAATACTTGGCCTTCTCAACGGAATATTAGGGATGGTATGGAGCATTATCACTATCTTCGTAGTTCCTGCAATGGTATACCATGACCTAGGGCCTAAAGAGGCCATAAAAAAATCGGTAGAGGTGCTTAAAAAAACCTGGGGCGAGAGCCTGATCAGATACTATGGCCTTGGCATAATCCAGTTCCTATTCATTTTAGCAGGAGCAGCTATGGTGTTTCTTCTCTTCTTTCTGTTAGTTCCGTTAGGCATAATTGGAGTGGGGATCGTTATACTGCTCGGTATTGTCTATCTTGCCATAGTTTTGCTTGCATTCTCTGTTGCGAATACAGTGTTCAATGTTGCTCTATATCTTTATGCAGAGAAAGGAAAGGTGCCGCAAGGGTATACACAGGAAATCATGAAAAGTGCCTTCAAAGTAAATCAAGAGAAGTCAATGATCTAAGCTAAGAGTAAACAGAGAAATTCAAGTGTTCTTTTCTCCTGCAAGCGCTACTTGAGCAAGAAATGCTTCTAATTGAACATACTCATCGCTACCCTCACTTATACGAAATTCTGCCTCACCGCATCTGCTGACAAGGTCCAATTGCGCTCTACCAGAGAGGTCCAGTTGAAGTATCTCCTTCTGGATTTGCTTAATAACATCAAGTCCTGAAAGCCCATACTTGAGCATGGTATCAAGCAACTTGCTGCGCGCATCAATAAACTTATTTGCAAGCGCAAGAGTAAGAACATCAATAATCTCTTTGGGCCTGGCAAAAGAAGCAATAGAATAGATGCTCTCTTCAGTAACCTTTTTGTCCATTGCCGATGCCGCCTGAAGAAGGTTCTCCATCTTCCGGCAATCTCCTTCGCTTACAGCAATAAGGGCATCCATTGCCTTATCGTCAATATGCAGGCCCTCTTCCTTGGCAATAGAGCTGATAAGCGCCACTAATTCTGGTTTTTCAAGTGGCTTAAAGCGAAAGACAACGCACCGTGACTGGATAGGGTCAATAATCTTGCTTGAATAGTTGCAGCCAAGAATGAATCGGCAGGTAGAAGTATAATTTTCCATTGTTCGGCGAAGCGCCTGCTGCGCTTCTCTGGTGAGTGCATCACACTCATCAAGGTAAATAATTTTGAAAGGGACATCTCCGATAGCCCGGGTTCGTGCAAAGTCCTTCACTTTGATCCGAATAACATCAATACCTCGCTCATCAGAGGCGTTGAGCTCTAAAAAATTCTGCCTCCAGGAGTCTCCAAAAAGCTCCCTGGCAATTACCAAAGCAAGCGACGTTTTGCCTACACCTGCTGGCCCTGCAAACATTAAATGAGGCATGTTCTTGCTTTCAACAAAGAATTTCACTCTGCCAATAATATCCTTTTGGCCTTTGACATCAGAGAAAGCTTTAGGTCGGTATTTCTCTGTCCAGATTGCATGCTCCATGATAAAAAGAGAAGAAGAATCGCTTTATATAATTAATGAAACGAAGAGGAAAGACAAAAGAAGTGAGAAAAAAATAAGAATGAATAAAGAAAGAATCAAAATCTGTCAGGCACAATTACGCAATTAAATAATATCTTCTTCAGAGATAACCAGGAAATCTCCTACAGCAATGACAGAGGAAAAAGGTATCAGAAGGTTGCCTTCCTTATCTTTCTCAAGCTCTAATTTTTCAGTGTAAGAAGTAGGGTTAGTCAAAACGAGATGAATGAGCTCGCCGGATCGGGTCTCAAAGACAAGATCCCCTACCTCACCGAATTTTTTTCCTGTTTTACTCACTACAGTCTTTGAAAGAATTTGTTTTGCAAATTTTTTATCATCATCAGCCATTAGTAACCACCTTAGATTTCTATCAGAATCCGATGGGGCAGGGGCATATATAAACTTTTTGTTTTTCTCTAGTAGAGACAAAATGAGAAAGATTCTCCGGGCGTATACCATAACTTTTTAATATCTTGCTGGGTTTCAAAGCATAATGCAAACAGAAGAAAAAATAAGCATAATCAAAGAAGTAGGAGAAGAGATTATTTCTGAAGAGGATCTTAAAGCGTTGCTGGAATCAAAAAAGAAGCCCATCTGCTACGATGGCTTTGAACCCTCCGGCACGGATATTCATATTGCGCAGGGGCTTCTCAGAGCAATCAATATCAATAAGATGACTAAGGCAGGCTGCAGCTTTAAAATGCTTGTTGCAGACTGGCACGCCTGGGCAAACAATAAGATGGGGGGCAACCTGGAGCATATTCAGAAAGTAGGAAAATATCTCATTGAAGTGTGGAAGGCCTGTGAAATGGATATGGACAAGGTAGAGTTTGTTTGGGCCTCAGATTTTGTTAACGATGAAGAATACTGGAAGAAAGTTATGCAGATCGCCCGAATAAATACTGTCAAAAGGATAACAAGATGTGCCCAGATAATGGGAAGGAAAGAAAATGAATCCCTGCAGGCATCGCAAATTCTCTATCCCTGCATGCAGGCAGCAGATATCTTCCATCTTGGAGCAACAATCACACAGTTAGGAATGGATCAAAGAAAAGTTAACATGCTCGCAAGAGAGGTTGCACCAAAGCTTGGTTATGAAAAACCAATAGTAGTTTCACACCATATGCTCATGGGATTAGGACAGCCCCCTAACACTGATCTTAAAGGTGCAGATAGGGCAATCGAGCTAAAGATGTCTAAATCAAAACCGGATACTGCAATCTTCATGACTGACTCAGAAGAAGACATTAAGAGAAAAATAAAAAAAGCATATTGTCCGGAAGGTATTGTTGAAGAAAACCCTATTTTGGAGTATTGTAAATACATTATATTTGAAAGAATTGACTCATTCACCATAGAGAGGCCTGAAAAATGGGGGGGAAATCTACAGTTTTCAAGCTATGAAGACTTAGAGCAGGCGTTCGGGAAAAAGGAAGTTCATCCGATGGATCTTAAGCAAAGTGCTGCAAAATACCTCAATGAATTACTTGCTCCTATTCGTGAAAAACTACAGAGTAATAAAGCCGCGCAAAAACTCAGAGAAGAAATTAAAGAATTCACGGTAACGCGTTAAGTATAGTTTAGGCTTATTTCTTTTGTTCAATGACAGCAAGCGTGTAATTCTTAGAAAAATACTTCTTTGCAACTCTTTTAATATCTGAAAGGGTCACTTTCCTAATCTTAGATGCGTACTCTCTCTCAAAAGCAGCATTGCTCATCAGTTCCCAGTACCCCAGTGCATCAGCTTTATGGTGGGTATCCTCAGCATCAAGAATGTTCTTTCCCTCAACATATCCCTTCGCTTCCTTCAGTTCCTTTGCGGTAAGTTTCGAAAGAGAAACCAACTCCTCGTTGATCAGTTTTTCGATAAGTTTGAATTTTGACCTATCTGCACTAAAATAGATAGAGAAAAAGCCAAAGTCTAAGCTAGCCTCATGGTGCACTCCTACTTCATAAGCAAGACCTCGCTTATTGCGGATTTCATCAAATATTTTTCCGGATTGTCCCCTGCCTAAAACAGCCTGAATGACATCTAAGACGTAGGAGTCTTTATGTATGCGCGGTACGCTCTTAAATCCGAGCACATGATACGAATTCATAATATTGCGCTGAACTTTGGAAATTTTCTTCGTTGTGGTGAGGGGTTCTGCAGGGAAGGAAACTCTTTTCGCCTTTCCTCTTTGCAAAGCAGAGAAATATTTCTTTATGATTTGTTGTGTGCGGGGCGCATTTCCGACAACAGTAAGGATACAGTTTGAGCCAAAATAGTGGCGATTGAAAAATGAAAGAATATCTTCCCTGCTTATCGATTGAACGTCTTCTCGCGTTCCATAAGCAGGAAAACGTGCTGGATGGCGCCTATAGAGGGCTTGCTGAAACAGTATCCATTGGTAATAGCGGGCCTCATCATTAAAGATGTTGATTTCCTTGAGGATAACCTGACGCTCTTTGTCGATCGCGCTTTGAGCAAAGGAAGGGTTGATAATCATATCCGAAAGAATGTCTGCCGCTTTCTCAAAATGCTTTGTGGGAACTTTGATATAATAGCAGGTTCGGACATTGTCTGTATACGCATTAATTTCTCCACCTAGAGATTCTATTTCGTTGCTAATCTCTCTTGCATCGGCTCGGCTCGTAGTGCCTTCGAAGAGCATATGTTCAATAAAATGGCTAATCCCTCTAACTCCTGAATTTTCGTAATTGCTCCCCACTCTGACGGTAAGCTGAAGAGTGATAGAATCAGAGTCTCTCTTTTCCTCAATAACAGTAAGACCATTCTCCAAAGAATATCTTCTCATGATTATTTTTCTACTGTAGAGCTTAAAAATGTTTTTATTTGATTATTCACCAAACAAATACTTTTTTATACGCTGAAGAATAAAAAAATACGTGAAAACGAAAAAATTTCAGAAAGCGCTAGAGAAAAGAAAAATAGATCTTGCACTCTTTTGCACGCTTGATTCCGATAGTTTTGATAAAAATATGTTCTACTTCTCAGGATATAAAGGGATGGGTTGTTTGGTAGTCTCAAAGAAGAAAAAGCCTTTTCTTCTGGTTCCTCAAATGGAATATGAGAGGGCAAAGGAAGCCTCTCGCTGCAGGGTAATAGAGTGGAAAAAAGGATTAAAGTTATTTGAGGCACTTGAAGAAGTGCTGGCAAAACAAAAGATAAGCCATGCTACCGTAGGAGTAGATCAATCAATCTTTAGCATAAGCCTATACAAATCACTAAGAAAGCATCTCAGACAAATAAAAGTAAGAGATATTACAAAGGATTGTCTTCAACTAAGAGCTCAAAAAACAAAAGAAGAAATCCAACTGATAAGAAAGTCCTGCAGGATTGCAGACAGCATACTAAAAGAATGCATCAAAAAATTTCACACATTTAAAACAGAAAAAGAAGTGGAAGTATTCTTGCACACGCAAACAATCAAAAGAGGATGCACTCTTGCTTTTGATCCCATAATCGCCTCTGGAAAGGGGGCAAGTATGCCGCATTATGAGCCGCAGGAAGTCACCATAAGAAAGGGGTTTTGCGTCATTGACTTTGGGGTTAACTACAAAGGGTATCACTCTGACATAACAAGAACTATCTATTTGGGCAATCCTAAAGAGGAAGAGCGCAAGGTATACAGTCTCTTGCTGCAAGCGCAAAGAGAAGTCATTCGTTCTATACGCACAGGAAAGCTCTGCTCAGGGAGTTATAAAGAGACCCAAAAAATACTTGGAGAGTATGCAGAATATTTCACCCATGGGCTAGGCCATGGCATCGGATTACAGATCCATGAACTGCCGAACATTTCACCAAATTCTAAAGAAAAATATCAAAATAACCAGGTATTCACTATCGAACCGGGGATTTATATGCCGGGAAAGTGGGGTATGAGAATAGAGGATGATATCCTCATTTACAACGGAAAAAGAGAAGTACTCACCAAAGTGCCCAGGAAGTTAATTACTATTAAGGCAGGTAGCCACTGATTCTAAAGAAGAAAGATTTAAGAATATGTCTAAAACTCTTAATCGCCTGTAAAGTAGCAAAAAAGAATATGAGTACGTCTAACAAGATCAAGCATGGCATTAGAAAAATTAAAGAAAGGAATACAGACCATTCTTACTACCAATCTTGGTGTAAAGAAAAAAGAGCATTTTCTCATTCTCTATGATCCTACAAGAGAGCGTCTTGCAAATAGATTCAAGAAAGTTGCAGATGAAACCATTGAGAAAGTAGAGATGCTCAAAATCGCAGAACTGAAAATAAATGGGCAGGAGCCTCCTAAGAGGGCTGCAGAGGCATTGAAGAAATGCAATACGGCGGTAATTCTCACTTCCAAATCTATTTCTCATACGAAAGCAAGAAGGGATGCAACGGCAAAAGGAGTCAGAATAGGCTCAATGCCTGGAATAACCGAATCCATTATCCGAAGAAGTATCGATATTGATTACCCCCAGCTCAAAGAAGATACGAAAAAGGTTGCCCTGGCAATGAATAAGGCAAAGAAGGTCAAAATAACAACCGCCCTGGGAACGCATATTGAGCTAAGTATCAAAGGAAGAAAGGGCCATGGGCTCTCAGCCGGAATATTCACCAAAAAAGGGAAATGGGGAAATTTACCGGAGGGAGAAGCATTTATTGCACCATTAGAAGGAACTGCTCAGGGGCATTTTGTTGTTGACGGGTCCATTGCAGGAATAGGAAAGGTAAGTCATCCTATTATTTTCTTTGTTGATAGCGGAAATGTAGTAAGAATTACAAATGGAAAGAAACCAACGCAGATTGAGCAAATGATCAGCAAGGTTGGTGACAAAGCAAGGAATATTGCAGAGTTGGGTATAGGGCTCAACAGGAAAGCAAAAGTAACCGGAACTGTTCTTGAGGATGAGAAGGCGTATGGCACCTGCCATATTGCCATGGGCAATAATATCGGATTTGGTGGGAAAGTAGATGTGCCATTCCATATTGATTGTGTTATTAAGAAGCCCTCTATTTGGTTTGATGGTACCCTGGTAATGAAAAAAGGGAAATTACTATTGTAGACCCAAATATATATAAAGTTCAAGTTATCTCCTCGTATCAATGACTAGCAAAGAGAAAAACATTATCGACTCTGTCATTTACAGTTACACTTCTGATTCTAGTGTTCTCGAAGAAGAGAACAAAATGCTTAAAGAGACGCTTAACAAGATGAAGGATGAGCTCGATAGGCTCAAGCAGCCTCCGTTAATGGTGTGCGAAGTTCTTGACCTTATAAATAACAATGCAGTGATACGAATTCCAAATGGTAATCAGTTTTATGTTACCTATGATCATCAACTGAAGCTGACCGTAGGAGAGAGTGTATTATGTGATCAGAAAAATCTCAACATTGTCAAAAAGATTGATACATCAAAAAAATTCAATGTAGAGAAATTTGTCATTGTTGAAAAGCCTACCATCAAATGGGAATCTGTAGGTGGTCTGCAGCATCAGGAAAATGAGATCAAAGAAGTAATAGAGCTTCCGTTGAAAAAGCCCGAGCTGTTCAGGAAAATTGGAATTACTCCGCCTAAAGGACTCCTGTTATACGGGCCGCCAGGAACCGGAAAGACCTTGCTTGCAAAAGCAGTTGCTGCATCATCAAATTCTACGTTTATTGAAGTAGTCGGGTCCGAGCTGGTACAGAAGTTTATTGGGGAAGGGGCAAAGCTGGTAAAAGAGATATTTGAACTTGCCAGAAAAAAAGCGCCAACTATCATTTTCATCGACGAAATCGATTCTCTTGCAGCACGAAGGGTTGAAGTAGGTACTTCAGGAGAGCGGGAAGCAAACAGAACTTTTATGCAACTTCTTGCTGAAATTGATGGATTCAAATCATTGGATGATGTAAAAATCATTGGGGCAACCAACAGAAAAGATATTCTTGATCCTGCCATTATTCGTCCGGGAAGACTTGATAGGTTAATCGAAGTGCCTACACCAAACAAAGAAGGAAGGAAAGAGATCTTCAGGATTCATTCGCAAACAATGTGCTTATGTAAGGATGTTGATGTGGAAAACCTTATCAACCAAATGGATGATTTCTCCGGAGCAGAGATCAAAGCTGCCTGCACTGAGGCTGGGTATTTTGCCATAAGAGAAAGCCGTACAGAAATAGTTAAGAAAGATTTTCTCAACGCTATTGCAAAAGTTCGAAAAGAAGAAGAATTAAACAAAGGAGATTACCTGCGTATGTTTGGTTAGAATGGACTATGTACTTCTCCTTGGATCAGCAGGGTTAGTCATTCTTCTCATTGCTTTTATTATTGAGCACCTGCACCGGAAAAAAAGCCGTTTTTATTTTAATGTCCTCAATGCTATTGGGTCATTTATGCTTGGAGTATATGCTATCTACAACAATGCAATTATCTTCGTTATCCTGGAATTTATCTGGGTTGGGCTTTCTATATTTTATTTGATTAGGAAAGAGTAATCAACTTTCATCCAAACCTTTATAACTCATTCTGCAACTTAATACGTAGAAGAACTATCTTCAGAAGTGCATCAATGCAAGGATGAAGTGAACACCATCGCTGACAATAGCGGAAGGAAGTAACTGCTGAGCATTGCACAAATTCTTTAAGCAAAAGATATAAGAGAACAAGAAAGAAGAGAGAACAGCAGAGAAGCTTTCTATCATTTAATTTGATCTAAGGAATCAACAACCAAATCTGCCTGTTCAAGTTTTCTGCGTATAGAATTACCATTCTTAACCGCAATAACATACATGCCTGCAGCTTTTGCTGCCTTGATTCCGGCATCAGAATCCTCAAAAACAAGACAGCAAACCGGATCAATCCCCAATTTATCTGCCGTAAGCAAAAACGGCTCAGGGTGAGGCTTATGCTTTTCTACATCATCACAGCTAACAATATGGTCAAACAAATCTACAATAGAAAGATTGGACAAAATAGTTTGAATCTGCTGCCTAGTGCTTCCTGAACAGATCACCAAAGGAAGATGTGAAAATCGTTTGAATATATTCTCTGCTCCTGGCAAAAGTTCATTAACCTCGGAAACAATACGATCATATTCAGCATTATGGTGCTTGAGAAGTTCTGCAGCGCTAACAGTAAGTCCATATTTCTCTATAATCATTTTATATGATGTTAAATCATGAACACCATAAAACAAAGTAAGGTCTTCAGGCGTAACATCGATACCACAATATGTTTTCATAACGTCTGAAAAAACCTTTATGGCGTATTTCTCTGTATCAACGAGTGTACCATCTAAGTCAAAGATAACTGCCTGTATGTTCTTAGGTATCATTCTTCTGGATTATACTCTCCTTGTGGTTTTTCTGGCCCGTAAGGAAAACGTAATGGAATAAATCGAGCAAACTTATGAGGAAGAGCTTCAATATAGTGCTCATCTCCCGGATGAATAGTAATCCAGTCACCAGACTTTACGTTAAATCGTCGACCGTTAAGCTCAAAGATAGCATCAGAGTGAAATTCAAAAAGTTCATCTTGGTCTAGGTGAGTATGGGTTGGAAGAAACTTACCGGGAGGAATAATTACACGGTGAACTCCCATGAGCAGTCTTGACTTCTTGCATGATATTTCCTTTCGATGGACCATATATCCTGCTTCTCTCTTTCCAAGATAAGTTTCCGCATCCGTGTTTTCAATTCTAAGCTCATAGAGCCACGAGACAGAATCAAACGTGTCGATAATTCTATCCATCTCATCAGGCTTGCACATAGATACCTTGACAAAACCAGAAAGTTTTTCCCAGTAATCTCTCAAATTTCGAACCAAGATATTCTGATCAGCAAAATATTCAGTAAGAGTGCTAATGTGCTCCTTTGGGACTCTAACAATACAAGCCATATGATCAGTATTCATTACTTGGTATCCTGAAAGTTTGTTAATGCGTTCAGTAAATCTTTCTTTTTCAACTCTAATTTGTCTTACGTTTTCTTTATAATGTTCTTTGCTCTCAAGTGCAGCAATGGCAATCTTTTGTGCCATATTATTAAAACCAAGATATTTTTCAAAAAAATTCATCTTGCTTAGAACATTTGCACCACAAAGAGCGTATGAGATACGAAGGCCGGCAAGACCATAAAATTTTGATAACCCTCGCGCGATTAGCAAGTTTGGATACGTTCTTGCAAGCATTCCGACATCAAGTTCATAATCACGAAATCCTTCATGTGCTTGGTCTAAAATGACAAGCGTTTGTGATGGCGCCTTACGTAAAATAAGCTCAATTGTTTTTTGAGGTGTTGAAAAACCAAGAGGGGATTCAGGGTCAATTAAAACTAAAACTTTAGGTTTCTTCTTAAGCTTAGCAAGAAGGTCTTTTATATCGTAGCAAAATGAGTTTCCTTCTCTTTTAAATGTGAACGTATCAACAGTTAATTCTCGTTTTTTCGATATTTTTTGATAATAAGGATAACCCAGCTCGGGAATCAAAACTCGATCATTCTTATTTAGAGCAGATTCAAAGACGCGATGAATAATTCCAATAATACCTTGCTCCAAAAAGATTTGAGATTTTGATACACCATACAGCTCAGACAACTTCTCAAGGAGTTTAGGATCTCTGTCATACCTATTCATAAGCCCCAGATCTAGCTCACGTACTGTTTCAACCACCTTGGGTGAAGGTGCAAAATTTAACTCGTCACTTCCTGCATGTATCTTTTTCATTACTATTAGGTAGTGTCATTTAGTATATTAAAATGAGGTACAATGAAAATTAAACTTGTAGTTCAATTTAACAAATTATTAAACTAAAAGTTAAGCTATATTAAACTAAAGGTTTAGAAAAAAGTTAAGTAGAACTTTCAGTTTAATTCATAGATGCGAAAAGTTTAATAGTAGGAGAAATTATACTAAAAGTTCAATGGCAATAGATGTTACCGTACCTCATTTAGGAAGCAAAAAAATGACGGCTAGGGATCTCGTTATCAGCACCCTAATGTACGAGCACCCGTTAAATCTTGCCAAAATTACGAATAGTATAAAGAAAAAGCATTCTGCTCCTGTTACATTTCAAGGTGTCAGGAAAGCCGTTACTCAACTAGTAGATCAAGGGGTACTCGAAAAAAACGACAAACAGTATGCAATTTCAAAAGACTGGATTATGTCCCTGAGAAACGTCGTAGAGCAACTTCAAAACTCCTATTTCTCAGAAAGCTCAGGTGTCACAAATGTTGAATCATTAGGTGACGATATAAAGATCTACACTTTTGACAATCTCATTGATCTAGACAAGTTCTGGAATGTAGTTGTGGGAAAATGGTTTGAAGATGACTCCGCTGACAAAAGTAAGAAAAATTATTTGCAGTTGTCAGGACATGTGTGGTATGTGCTAGGTCAACTGCAAGAAGAAACAGCAATAGTTGAAAAAATGCGTGCGCACAATATTGATTTCTACATTGTTGCTCCACAAGACACGTTCCTTGACAACTGGTGTAAAATCTACTATGAAAAACTAGGCTGCAAATTCGCTATAGCAAAAGAAAAAGAAAATCCAGCAAGATATTTCTCCATTTACAAAGACTTAATCATTCAAACAACGTATCCTGATGACCTCGTAGCAGATATAGAAAAGATCTATCAGCAAACAAAAAGCTTCGAAACATTTGACAATGCAGCATTAATCAAGATCCTACGAGGAAAAACTGAAGTGAAAGTAACGGTCATGAGAAACCCACTAGTTACTGAGCAGCTTGGCAAATTTATTCTCTCGCATTTTACTCAATCTTAGCATCAACACAGACCCGATATTTTCCCGGTCCAAATTGTCCACAAGGAAACAAACCGATAATATTTACTTTTCGCTCATTTCTTTTGCAGGCAGTAATAACTTTTTCCTTGCTCTGCTCAAAATCCGTCTCATCCATAAAATCATAGAAATGCAGTATTCCGCCTCTTTTCTGTTTAGACAGAGCAATATCTAAAAAATCCTCAGCCGATTTAGGAAGCGGCATCAGGATTCGATCAAACTTTTTTCTAATGGTAGGCAGCAGCGATGCGGCATCTCCATTAAATAACTCAACATTCTGTACCTTATTCAAAGAAAGATTTTCTAATGCATAGTGATGTGCCTTCGGATTAATTTCAATACCATAGATTTTCTTTGCTGAAGTATTCTTAGCCAAATTGATAGGATATACTCCGCACCCGGAAAACATCACTAATACTTCTTCTCCTTTTTTCACTAATGCATTGATGCGCTCTCGCTCATGCCCTAAGCGGGCAGAGAAGTACACATCCTGCACATGTAGTTTTACCCGGATACCATTCTCTTTGTGAATAGTCTCCTTTCTTCGCTCTCCTGCCATAATGCGAAGAGTAGGCGTACGATATTTCCCTCCATACATCGCAGTTTTCTTGCACACCACCTTTACATTCTTAAAAGAAGAAAGAATGAGTTCACCAATCTTTTTCTCTTTCTTTTCAAGCAAGTCAGGAAAATCAGAAAAGATCAGAATATCTCCCACTACGTCAAAGGATGTCGGCATAACTTCTAACTCTTTCTTGGTAAGCTCTTTTTTAAGGAGATCTTTGAGCTTGGATGGTTTTGGCATAAGGGGAGAATAAAAAAATTCTATATAAACTTATTCATAGAATGAAAACTCTCCTCCCTCAATTCTCATTAGGTTAAGGGGCTTGTCAACATCTCCATTCTTATCAATAGCAGTGATACCCCCTACTCCTTGATATCCCTTTACTTGATACAAATATTCTTTGATAGAATCAGCATCATGTCCATTTGATTGAATCGCAAGAGAAATAAGATAGACAGCATCATAGGCATTTGCACTTGCCCACAAAATTGCAGGTTTCGAGCCATAAGCCGAAACATGCTTTCCGACAAAAGAGCTAATAAGAGGATACGATTCATCAAGACCAGGGCTAACAAAATAGGAACCATCAATTGCATTTCCAGCTGTCTCAACAACTTCTTCAGTTCCGAAATTATCGCTTCCAATGATTGGTTTGGCAAGACCCAATTCTTTAGCCTGTCTGGCAATTATTCCTCCTTCTCTTCCATATGATATGACAATCAAAGCATCAGGGTTCATAGCCTTAATCTTAGTGAGAATTCCTTTAAAGTCTGTAGTATCTGGATTATACGCTTCTTGAAGTAATACCTCTCCTCCTTTTCTTGAAAAGCTCCTAGTAAACGCGGTTGATAAAGTATTCCCATAATCATTATTGACGTAAATTACTGCGGCAAAATTAAGGTCGAGTTTGTCTTGTATTACCTCACCTAAGTATTCTCCTTGATAGCCGTTAGATACAGAATTTCGGAAAACGTAATCTCCTGCTTCTGAAATTGCAGTTGCAGTAGCAACAGGTGAAAAAAGAATAACTTTGTCTTGCTGGGAAAGAGGTGCAACAGCAAGGACTGTTCCTGAGCATAGGGGTCCAATAATTGCTTCGACGTTCTTGGTTGTGACTAGTTTATTGTAGGCAAGGATAGTGTTAGCTTCATCACATTGGTCATCTTCATAATGAATTACGAGTTTCTCTCCATTTATGCCTCCTTTTGCATTAATTTCAGCAGCAGCAAGTTCTACTCCCACTCTCATAGACTCTCCCCAGTTAGATAATTCTCCTGAAAGAGGTGCAATAAAACCCAACGCGATAGGCTCTTCCCTAATAACTTGGCCCGTAGTAGCAGGGTATAAATACACAAAAGAAAAAGCGATTACGAGCAGTACAGCAATAGATAAAAATGCAATTTGTTTCTTCATAATGATCCTCCAACTAAAAGGAAAGAATCAAAATAAGATATATCAAAATTATTCAAAAAAAATTTTATAAAAAGAAATATTTATATGTATATATTGAGTTTTATCAAATACTATGAATAAAAAGGATCAAGAGCTTCTCTATGAATTAGATCAAGATTGCAGGAGGTCTCTGCATCAGCTATCCAAAAAAGTTCATCTCTCAGAGCAAGTTATTAATTATAGGATCAAGAAATTTCATGAGAAAAAGATCGTTTCTAACTATTTCACGGTAATTGATATTGCTAAAATAGGATACACGAGCTATCGTGTTATGATTCAATTGTCAAATTCTACTACCAAAACAACGGAGCAGTTTGTTGAACATCTAAAGAAGCATCCTAATATCCTCTGGGTAGCATCTTGTGGTGGGAGATACGACTTCGTCATAAACATGATGGCTAAGAATATTAGGCATTTCAACACTCTCTTCAATACCCTTCGTTCACAATTTTCAAGACAAATCCAAAATTATACTGTCCTTACAACTATTGAGGTTTTGCATCTTGGAAGAGAGTATCTCAAAGGAAAAGTGTCCAAAACAAAAAGAAGAGTGCAAGCATTTGGACAGGAGAGTGAGATAATTTCATTAGATAAAATTGATTATTCTATCTTGAATGAAATTTCAGAGCAAGCAAGAAAACAGCTGATAGAAATAAGCCAGAAATTAAAGGTAAGCGCCAATACGGTGACAAACCGGATCCGTTCAATGAGAAAGAAAGGGATTATTCAGGGCTTCAAACCCCTTCTCCATCTAGAAAATATTGGAATCAACGTCAATAAAATACTCATCAAATTGCATAATGTGACCTTGGAAAAAGAAAAGAACATGTATGAATATGCCATCAATCAGCCAAATGTTACATTTATTGTGAGAGTAGTAGGTCAGTGGGACCTAGAGTTAGAGGTTGAAACAAAAACAAGAAAGGAGTTTCAGGCAATACTTATGAATATAAGAGATCAGTTTTCAGACATTGTCAAAGAAATCGAAACCATTCCTATCTATCAGGATTATCGGTATAACTACTTCCCTAAGGACTTTCTAAAAAAATTCCCCTAACCCTTTCTGTGTCTGCTTCTCTTTCTCTTCAGATAGTTTATCTAAGGCAGAGTTAATCCGTTGTTCAGAAAACTCATGCTTTTCAACCATAATCTCATAGACTTTGTCACGATTAACCGGTTTCCATTCCAGTTCGTAATCATCCGTAACCGGCATCTTCTTGAACAAGTAGAACACTTCAGTCCAGGGAACAGAAAAGAAATCTGACCATTTGACTTCAGCGAATAGTCCTTCAAAATCATCCTTATATTTCGCAAGGAGCTTCAAAGCATTCTTGGGTCCTATCCCCTTGATCCCTCCATAATTAAAATCTGTCCCAACCAGCATACTCAAAACGATCAGTTGATCCTGGTCCAAACTAAGGTTATTCAGGGTATAACTGAGGTTTACCATCTCTGGTTTGATAGTCTCAAATGCAAGCTTATTTGCTTTTTTTCTCTTTCCCGCAATCGACAAATTTCGCAGAAGACGGGGTGATCCAAACAACAAACAATCCGCATCCTGAGACGCAACCGCGTATGCTTTTCCCGTTCTTACCATGTGGGCAGCCTGAGCCTCTCCCTCAGAGGGAGCCTCAATAATAGGAAGGCCCATTGCTGAAATGAGTACCTTCGCCTCTTCAATCATATCAGAAGTAAGCTTTGTGGTTCGCGAAGCATATTTCTTCATTGCTTCAAGATCTTCTGCAGCTTTTGCGTCCTCATATTTTTGTGCTGCTGCTTCTTTGAGCATAGTGCGGCGCTTTACTTCCTGTAGTTTCAGTTCTGGTGGCTTTCCGTCGAACACATAAACCAACCTCAGTCCCTGCTGCATGAATCGGGCATTGCGGGAAAACAGTCCGGAAAGATGAGAAGTAACACTCCCTTTTGAGTCCATAAGAAGGCTGCCGTCTCGCTGCCGTATAGTTGTTAAAAATTGATAGAGAAACAAATGCGCATCTACGGCAATAATTTTATCTCTAAGATCAGCACTGTCTATCTCTTTTGAAACCAATAATTCAGATATGTGAACACCCATCTTCTATCATCAACTCTCAAAGTGTGGAAAATTTCATTCCTTTAAAATCTGTTTGCATCATCTCCTCTGCTTTCTTGGTAAGTGATCCTTTGGATAAGAACAACACAGGCAATCTTCGTGATTGCGCCTGAATAAATGCAGAGCTCAAATCCCCGTCATTCACTTTCTTTTTTGATTTTGCTTTCACAAAATAATGGAGGTTTCCGACAGGGCTGGGCACCTCTACGACAAATTCTGCTTCCGTTTTACGGATAATTTTCTCTTCTATAGCCCGGATCTTATTCTTTTCAAAATAAGAAAGCAGCTCATCGTAGAAACTGCCTGGTTCCCGGAGAATTTGTTTTTTCTCGTTTTGTGGTTTTGAAGGTTTTGGTTCAGCTGGCAAGTGTTTTTGGGTTTCTTTTTTTTTCTGTTCGGAAGCTGGAGGCTTGACCGTTTCTTTTTCTTTTGGCTTTTGTTCTTCTTTAACACCAAGCATTTTTCTGACAATTGCAGAAGCCTCATCGGAAGAAAGTTGGTACCATTTCCAGAAAAGCTCTGGTTTGCCGTTCAGTTTCACCTGAAAAGGAGACGCAAAATCTTTCACGGTTCGAATAGCCGCCCGAAAGACAGGGACAAGGGAGCTATCCCGAATAACTTTTTTTCCTAAAAGCAGATCATAGATCTTTTTCTCCTTCTCTCCTAGATTCTCTGCAAATTTTTGAAGTTGATCTTCCTGGCCTGCGAGATAATACAGTGGAGATCCTCCTCCTACTTTCAGGTGAGAGATCTTTATTTTACCGTGTTCTTTAAGCTCTGAGAGATGCGCAGAGGCAAACAGGCTATCTATCCCCATCTCCTTGGCAATCGCTGTGGGAAGGGAGGGGCCCTTAGTACGAATAAATTGAAGAATGCGATCTTTCATATCGATTGTCAATTAACGCCCGAATATTTATATACTTTATGTACCGAAAGGAAGGAAAGAAAAGCTAAGGCCGTGTCCAGCGAATTTCCCAGTAGGTGACATCATTCTCTTCATCAACACAGCCTATCAATAAGCGTTTCTTCGTAGAATGCGCTACTCTGTTCTTTGCAGAGAACTCATACCAGGTAAGCGAAGAAGTCTCATGAACAGGAAACACAACCCACTTAGCATGGTCTTCACCGGGTTTGACACCGCGATCATACACACGAAAATCAGCGCCGAATTTCATGGCTGTCTTCACAATGTACCCGCGGTTGCGAAGGTCCTTGAACACATTATATCGGATCCAGAAGTTAGGCTCCAAAGACCGCGCTTTTTTAAGAAAGCGCTCTACATCAAAAGGGGTATTGCGGCCATCCAGAAGAACAATCCGTCCCTTTTCAAGAAGGTACAATGCCTCAATAAGGGACAATTGGACTTTAGAATCATCAAGAACAGCGCCAAATCTACTTTGGTTATACAATTCACGTGCCTCATTAGAGTTCTCCGTAACAACTCTCTCTTTTGCAAAGAGCGCAGTAACGGAGGCCTTTTCTTTTACTGATTTCTTTGCTGCTTTCTTCTTCTTTGCCATAAACAGCCAAACTCCCCGAGGCTTTAAAAACCTTCCTTTCCCTATTTATTTTCTATATTGCTAAAAAGTAAATTTATATATCACTCTTTCACTTCACTGCTCATGATAGAACTTACTTTTCTGGGGACCTCATCAATGGTGCCAACTAAAGAGAGAAATCAAAGCGCACTTTTCATGAGTTACGAGACTCATGGGATTCTCGTAGACTGCGGAGAAGGGACCCAGCGCCAGCTCAAGCATGCAAATATCTCTTTGACAAGAATCAACAAAATCCTTATCACGCATTGGCATAGCGACCATGTGCTAGGCCTGCCTGGACTCATTCAAAGTCTGGCAGCATCAGAATACGGAAAGACCTTGGAAATCTACGGGCCAAAAAACACGAAAAAGCAGTTCGAGCACCTTTTTCAGGCATTCGTGTTTGACCGTCAGATTGATCTCAAAATAACCGAAATAGATGAAGGGATGTTTTTTGAAAACAAGGAATTCGGTCTGCATGCCTATCCATTGAAACATGGTATTGAAACGTTCGGCTATGTCTTCCAGGAAAAAGACAAGCGCAGAATCATTCTCTCTAAAGTAAAAACGAAAGGAATACCTGAAGGACCATTGTTAGGAAAGCTGCAGGAAGGAAAAAATATAACATACAAAGGAAAAAAAGTATTGGCAAAAGACGTAACCAGAGTAATAAAAGGGAAAAAGATCGGAATAATCTCAGATACCCTTCCCTGCAATAACTGTAACAAAATAGCAAAAGATGCTGATCTCTTAGTTTGCGAATCTACCTATTCTTCAAAACTCAAAGAAAAAAGCGAAAAGTACAATCACATGACCGCAAAAGATGCGGCATTAATAGCAAATAACGCAGGCGCAAAGAAACTTGTTCTCACACATTTCAGTGCCCGCTATAAGTCCGTTCTCGAACTCAGCGATGATGCAGAAGATTATTTCCCAAATGCAGTGTGTGCATTCGATTTGATGAAGATTAAGGTGTAACCAGTCGCAACACAAATATTTATATAACGTCTCGACCCAGTTCCTACTATGGAATATCTCTCGCAATTAGCCTATATCTCTATTGTTCTGTTAATCGGGTCGCTTGCATCTGTCTTGGCATACCGGCTAAAAACCTCAGATATATTCCTTCTTTTGCTCACGGGAATGATAATGAGCAATTTCGGGGTCCTTCATTTTGAAGAGTCTTTTATCGTTATGATTAGTATTCTTGCATTAATCTTTATCGTGTTTAATAGTTGCGTCAAGCTGAAAGTAAAAGAGCTCAAAAAATATTTCATGCCTGCAATGAAGCTCAATGTGATATATTTTATCCTGTGCACGATAGGAATTACGCTCGCAGCAGTATACATTTTTGACTTTGGGTACAGCACGCACGCACTGCTTCTTGGGCTGCTTGTTGCGGTTCTTGCGTATGGAAGCGATCCTAGTGTAGTTCTTTCTTTCTTTAAGGGCTCTAAAAATAAAATAATGGAAATAATAGAAATTGAATCTATCATAAACACGCCGATAACATTAATCCTCGCTTCTCTTATTCTTGCAGGGCTAAAAAGCAGTTTTGCTCCCACTTTCTATCATGTTGCAACCCCTCTCTTTTCCATCCTGCAGGTCAGTGGTGTTGCAATTGCCGTAGCATTCGTTTTTTCTGTTATCGTCATAAAAATTCTAAAGCAAAACTATTTTGGTGAAGCAACACATCTCTCTGTACTGACTTCTGCAATAATCGTCTATGTGGTGACCGAGTATCTTCAGGGGTCCGGGGTATTAGCCATTGCTGTTTTTGGGGTCATATTTGGAAACTCTCACATCTCGCATCTGATAGAAATAGAAAAATTCGAATCCATTTTCACTAATGGCATAAAAATTATTACGTTTATGATCCTGGGAACTATCGTTTTTATCAAGCCTGATCTAATACTAAAAGGAACCCTTCTCTTTCTGATCTATTTGGTCATCCGCTTTGTTTCCGTCTATCTTGCATTCTTAAAAGAAAAGCTATCTCTGGGAAAGCTGCTTTTCCTTACATTGAACGTGCCAAAAGGGATTGATGTTGCAGTGGTAGTAATTCTGAAAACGACGCTCCATAGCCATATCGAGGGAGTGGATATTGTTGCCAGTATCACTATCATGATGATTGTCTACAGTATCGCACTCTCCAGCATTACCGCACAATTCTCAAAAGTATTTCTCAAGGATAGCCATAGAAAAAATGTCGCAAAAAGCAAAAGGAACTAATGCAGAGCGCCAGCTCATCCACAAATTCTGGGCTCAGCGGTGGGCTGCAATCAGAACCGCCGGGTCAGGATCGCAAAAATATCCCTCTCCAGATATTCTGGCAGGAAATAACCTCAGAAAGCTTGCTATCGAGTGCAAAGTAACCAAGGATAAGTCAAAATATCTCCCAAAAAATGAGATTCATGCACTCAAGGAGTTCTCAGGTCTGTTCGGAGCAGAACCGTGGATTGCTGTAAAATTCAACAATAAAGACTGGTATTTTATGAGCATTGAAGATTTAAAAGAAACAGAAAACAGCTATCTTGCCTCAGAGCAGATAGCAAAAAATAAAGGGTTGCTATTTGAAGAAGTAATAAAGTGATTACTTCCGTTTTCGCTTTGTCAGGGCCTTTTCAATTTTGATCTCTTCCTTGATCATTTTCTCAACGACCCTTTCAATATGCATCTCGATGCGCGCAACCCGTCTCTCCATTGCTACAAGAACCCGTAGCGAATAAACAATAGCCGCCAGCGTACCGATGATAATCGCAAGTACAATGTCCAATTGTGTTAATCCCATGCTATACACCTCTAGTAACTTAACACTTCTTTTAAACTATTTAGCTATTTAAATCTTTGGGTGAAGAGGAGCACTATTTAGAGAGAATTTTTCTGGTTATGCTCTCTTAGCTGTATTGGCCAATCTTTATATGTTCTCCTTCATTCTTCTCCGTTATGGGTCCATTTGAAATCTATCTCCAAAGGGACAAATACGATTGGTACTCCCAAGGGAAGACGTATGAGTTATGGCCATACAATGAAAAATTTTCTACAGACAACATCTTTAAAGGAAGGAGGTTAGTTATTCATAGAGGTCGAACTGGAACCTCATTGACAGGAGAAATAGGTGAAGTAGTTGTTGGTTCATTAGATGATGTTTTGGAGCAAGTTTCATTTAGCAGCATCGCACCAACAATTGATACCGTAGCCAACTTTAGAGAAGAGGTAAATCAATTATTTCGTAATATAAGCAAATACATAGCCTTCGAAGTAATTCTAAACCAGAAACAAACCTAATTCTTCTTCATCTTTTCCCATTTAGAAGAAAAAGCATCTTCAAATGCAGAAGCAAAGAATTCTGTATTAACCCATACGCCAACATCATAGCTTGGGTGAACAATCTTATCATCCAAAAGCATGAAGGTCACTTCAGAGCCATCAATGATACAAAAGCGACCTCTAACAGAGGTATGCCGTACATCTGCATAGGCAGACAAAGAATCAACAGTGGATTGAATGTCAGATGTGATCTGGGTTGCTATGCGAACTGCCACATTCTTCTTGCTCAGTTTCTTCAGTACCGGCAATAAAAACTCAGCCTTTCGGACAAGCCCCTCTGGAGTAGTCAGCAGGGAAACGGTGTTCTCTGCCTTTCCAATTCGGGACTCGATATGATTGTGAAGATTATCCCTGCCGGTGATAGAGCCGCGAAGATGCGAAGGGTCAATAAGCTCAACTCCCTGTGAATACAATAAAGAAAGTTCCTCTAAGATATCACTTTGCTTCATGTCATCAATAGCTTTAAGCTGATGGTCTGTCTCGCTCATAACCTTCGTCTTAATGCGATCAATAACTTCCTCAGGGGAGACCGCAAGATATTTGATAGGCTTTCCGAGCTTTCGCAGAATAAATCCTTTTTTCTCAAGGCTTTCCAGTACGTCATACGTTCTGGATCGAGGAACGCTCGCAATATCAGAGAGCTCGCCTGCCGTAGAGGATCCTCGGGAAAGAAGTGCGGTCCATAACTTAGATTCGTAAGTATTAAGTCCTAAATCACGAAGTTTTGTAATGAAAGATTTTTGTACAATCATAGTATCACATAGTTGATGATAGAGGAGAAGAAGTAATCTTCATTTATAAAGGTTTTGATATTTGCTACTATTTAATGATAAAAAAATCTCCATCGGAAATGAAGGGGATTTAGGAAGCACAATATATCTATTTATAAATAGGAGTATTTAAATACTCCCTCGTATTTATAAACAAATTGGGGGTAGCTTTTAGAGATACCGTAAGGAGGTAATAACCATGGCAAAGAAAAAAAGCAGTTCAAAAAGAGACATAAAGATCGTTAATATTGTTGTTTCTACGTCGCTTGAGCATGATATTCCGCTAGAAAAAATGGCTGCAACGCTCTCTAATACAGAGTATAATCCGGAGCAGTTTCCTGGATTAGTCATCAGGATCAAGGAGCCAAAAACCTCTGCATTGATTTTTAGTTCTGGAAAGGTTGTTAGCACTGGGGCAAGAACAATCAAAGAAGTAGAAGAATCAATGAAGAAGATCATCAAGAGCCTTGAAAAAATCAACATCAAGATCAAAATCACTCCTGAACTCAATATTCAGAATATTGTTGCTTCCGGTTCCGTGGGGATGGTTCTCAACCTCAACACCTTAACCATGAAGCTTGAGAATACCGAATATGAGCCAGAACAATTTCCGGGATTAGTCTACAAGCTCAAAGAAGCAAAGGCAACGTTCCTGCTATTCAGTAATGGGAAAATTGTCTGCACAGGAACGAAAAGCGAGGACGAAGTGTATCAGGCAGTTGATATGCTGGTAGCTAACCTAAAGAAATTAAAATAGCAATAGTTACCTTTTTTACTTATGAGAAATTACTAAGCTAGAGGGCACTCTCTTACCATGGACATACAGGAGCAAATAAACAAATTCGTTGAAATCATCGAAGAGCAGTATAAGAAGGAATTAATTGAGAATATAAAAAATGACAATAGGTTTCTTCCTATAAGCTATTCAGAACTCATCAGGTTAGAGCCGGAACTTGCCCAGGCCCTTCTGGAACAGCCGGAAGAAATCATTAAAGCAGCGGAAATTGCCGTTGAGCAATTCGACACCCTCGGAGATGTCAAAAATTTCAAAGCACGGTTCTATAACCTCCCCCAGAGCCAGAAAGTAATGATCAGAAATATCAGAAGCAGAAATATTAATAAGTTTCTTCTCATTGAAGGTGCGGTTCGGCAGAAATCAGATGTGCGTCCGCAGGTAACTTCTGCAAAATTCGAGTGCCCAAGCTGTGGCAATATCATCAATGTTCTTCAGTTAGAATCAAAATTCAGAGAGCCTACAAAATGTGGGTGCGGAAGAAAAGGAAGGTTCAGGCTACTGGACAAAGAGATGGTGGACGCTCAAGGGATTGTTCTGGAAGAAGCCACTGATGACCTGGAAGGAGGAGAGCAGCCTAAGCGGATTAATATTCTGCTAAAAAACGATCTGGTCTCCCCGCTTTCAGAAAAAAAGACAAACCCTGGAAGCAAGATCAGGATTTGCGGCATCCTCAAAGAAGTACCCATTCTTGCAAAAGACGGGGGAAAACTGACACGATTCGATTTAATGATCGAGGTAAATTCTGTTGAGAGTATTGAAGAAGACTTTTCATCACTTGAAATCTCACCAGAAGAAGAAGAAGAAATACTCAAATTAGGGAATGATCCAAAGTTATTCGAAAAACTCTCGCACTCCATTGTTCCTTCTATATACGGACATGATCGGATCAAGGAAGCGGTAATGATCCTGATGATGGGAGGAGTGAGAAAAGTAAGGGATGATGGGTCGATTTCCAGAGGAGATATTCATATCCTGTTAATCGGTGATCCCGGGGCAGGCAAGTCGCAAATACTCAAGCGAATTTCGAAGATCGCCCCCAAAGGAAGGTTTGTCTCCGGCAAGGGAGCATCCGGTGCCGGACTTACTGCCGCAGTAGTAAAGGATGAGTTCATGTCTGGCTGGTCGCTGGAGGCAGGAGCGCTGGTCCTTGGAAACAAAGGAATATGCTGTATTGATGAGTTAGACAAAATGAGCAGTGATGATCGTGATGCAATGCACGAAGCACTGGAAGGGCAGACAGTTACCATAAGCAAAGCAAATATTCAGGCAACCCTGCGCTCAGAGACGACTGTTCTTGCCGCAGCAAATCCAAAATTCGGAAGATTTGATCCCTACGAAATTATTCCAAAGCAAATCGAGCTGCCCTCTACCTTGGTCAACCGATTTGATCTCATTTTTCCGGTACGGGACCTGCCAAGCAAAGAAAAAGATGAAAAGATTGCAGGGTTTATGCTTAACCTTCATCAAAGCCCGGACTTTGTCGATCCTGAACTGGATTCAAAATTGCTGCGAAAATATTTTGCGTACGCAAGACAGAAAGTCTTCCCTCAGCTCAGTGACGGGGCAATTGACGAGATAAAAAAATACTATCTCAAGATGAGATCTTCCGGCTCAGAAGAAGGAGATCTGAGCGCAATTCCTATCTCTGCAAGGCAGCTTGAAGCACTGATTCGGATGGCAGAGGCGCATGCGCGCCTAAGACTAAGCAAGGAAGTCACAAAGGCAGATGCAAAAAAAGCAATTGATCTGATGCATCATTGCCTCAGTCAGGTCGGTCTTGACCCTGAGACTGGGAAAATAGATATTGACAGGATTTCTACTGGTATTCCTGCATCAGAGAGGAGCCATATCTCGACCATTAAGGAAGTCATAAGCGAGTTAGAAAAAAAACTGGGGAAAACGATCCCTCTTGATGATATTGTCGAAGTGGCTAAAGAAAAGGGAATCGAAGAAGATGCGATTGATGAGACTATCCAAAAGTTAAAGCGTGCAGGAGATATATTCGAGCCAAGAAGAGGGTTTATTTCAAGAATCTAATAAAACAATAGAAAATGAGTGAGCAGAAAAGTACAGCAAGAGAGCGATCAACTGCATACCGCATCCCTATTCAGACAATACTGCAGGGCGAGTTCGTAAAAAGTGAGGAAGAATTTTCTCCAAGTTATATTTCTATTCAGGGAAAAAAGATATCTCGGGTCAACGTCGTTGGCATAATCGTTTCCAAAGAATCCTCCTCTTCTCTGCTCATTATTGATGATGGCTCTGATAAGATAGAAGTTCGTGGATTTGAACAACTGGATTTATCAACAGTGCAAATCGGCGACTTAGTAGTAGTTATTGGAAGAATAAGGGAATATAATGGACAGCGATACCTTATGCCCGAAATTATCACAAAAACATCAAGAGAATGGATGGTGCTGCGAAAAAAAGAACTGGAGGTTCTCGGGCAGGGGCCGCTGATTGAGCAGGAGTCTCAAGTTGAAGTAGAAGAAATCATGGACAGTTCTGTTGAACAAAGCGATAATGATAGTAATAAGTACGAGCAGGTATTGGGGGTAATTCGTAGTATGGATAAGGGAGGTGGAGTCGGCATCGAAGTTATTACGGATACGATAAAGGACAATAATACAGAGGAAGTCATTGAGCATATGCTCAAAGAAGGGGAATTGTTCGAAAACAGGCCTGGCAGATTAAAAATTCTCGAATAGTACTAAAATAAGACTGGGGTAAGATAAACTTCAAAAATTGCCGCAGCAATGAGAAGTCCAAATCCGATAAGCAAAAGTTCTCCAACATCTAGAAGTATTTGTGATGCTTTTTCTGTTGAAAAATGATTCTTGATAATAGCAACGGAAATAATTCCTCCTGCAATACCTCCGTAAAAGTAAGCGAGTATTTCAGGGATTCCATGCAGAAAGTAGCGAAGAAGGCCTACGGAAACCACAGAAAGGTACCCTGTCACCTTGGATATTCCCACAAGTTCTGCAGCAGTAGCAAGATTAGAGCGAATATAATTGCCAATAGCAGCAGAGATTACACTTGCATTCCAGGTAAGAATGAATATTGCGCCCACCCCATAGATAAAGGCAAAAATAACGCAGAAGATCATTACTTTTACATTATTGAAAAGTATTTTGAATAAGATATCGGTACTGGTTGCAAATCCTGTTGCAGCTCCGCTTACTCTATTATTAATTTGAGCAATCGTAGTGATTTGCTGTTCAAATAAATGCCCGGTTGTTTGCGCAGGAAGAACAGCATACCAGAATACGCCGGATACAGTAACGCCAAGAAACAAGAGAATAAGAAAAAATATCGCTTTGTTATGTTCTCCCAGTATTTTTTTCTCTGAGTCTAGTTCAATATCTTTCTTTTCCTCCATCCTCATAGTATTATAAGCAAAAGGGGTTGCAGCAAGAACCGTAAAGAAAACCGCAACAAAACTTGCCTGCTTCTCAAAAATCCATAGTGCAAGAAAAACAGCGACACTGTGGTAAAGAATCCCTATGAAAAACATTGACCAAGGGTTCTCTTGAGCTTTGTTAGGGTAAAGCAGCGATTCCAGGACCATGGTCTTCCTGTTGCCGGGCAGTATTTAAAATTTGTTAATGATTGCTCCAAATAAGAGGAGCATATTTCCAAAGATACTTTTATAAAGGCTCCTCTATTCCTGAAAAAGATGGATTACAAGGAACTCCTAAAAAAAGCACATGAAAATTTACCTGAAGCAGCGTTTGAAAGACAAAGATTTGAGATTCCGAAAGTAAAGGGGCATCTGCAGGGAAATATGACTGTAGTGAGCAATTTCAAGCAAATTGCACTGACACTCAGAAGGCCTCCTGAGCACTTGTTAAAATACATTCTCAAAGAGCTGGCTGCGCCAGGGGACTTAAAGCCAAAAGGGTTGCTAATAGGGACAAAGGTCTCTGCTTCTAAAATTAATGAAAAGATCAAGCAGTATAGTAATGAGTATGTGCTTTGTCAGGAATGCGGAAAGCCGGATACCAAGATCGAAAAAGAAGGGCAGTTCGCATATCTAAAATGCGCTGCGTGTGGTGCGCGCCATTCTATAAAGTCAAAGATATAAAATGATCCTCAAAGAGCACCGGGCTGACAGAAAACGTGTTCTCGCCATTTGTGACAATAGCCTGGTTGGAAAGAAAATTGAAGAGGGAAAAAAGCAGTTGGACCTCTCCTCTGATTTTTATAAGGGGGAAGAACAATCTGAAGAGAAAATCAGACAAGAAATCAAAAAGGCATATCTCATCAATGCAGTAGGAGAAGAGACACTCTCTTTTCTTTCGTCGCTTAATCTGATTAATAAAGAAGATGCACGTATTGTAGGGGGAGTGCCCCATATTCAGGTAATTGTCGGAAACGAAAATTAGCCAAACCACCTATTCAGTGCTTCTTGCTTTTCTTTATCTTTTCCAAAATACCCTTCAATTCTTCGTTTAGTAAGTTCAAGAGATTGTTTGAGATAGGCAGGAACATCATAGTGCTGTGCCAGGCTCAAGGCTGGTTCCAGATATTTAATAATGGATCCTTCTGAAATAGTGAAGAGTATTTTTCCTCCGCAGGAAGAGCACTTGCCAATAAGCGGAGGACGGCGAAACTTCGTGTTGCACTCAACACACCGAAACTGCTGCTGGGAAAACTTGCGCAGGTTACCCTTAATATCCCTGATAAAATGTTTTTCAATCACTATCCTGGATACGCCGGATTCCTCGACAGCACGAATCTTTACTGCAAGGTTCATTTGGCCGTGTACTTTTTCCTGCATTGACGGAAGGAGCTTATAAGATGAGCAGCGAACTCCTTTATTAATATCGGAAGTATCATGGGTAAAGTGCATCCCCTCATACTGCTTCTCTGTGTTCAGTCTCTTTCCTATTTGGTCTATTTCGATCTCCCAGGGTGGCTTATATTGGAGTGCAGCCTCGTAAAATTCTAGTGGGTAGGAAGAGCATACATCGACATCAAAAGCCATATCGTCGACCTCTGAAGGGGTAAGCTGTGAAGTGAGGACAAGCGGTGCATCCTGTGTCGCTCCCCTGGTATTAGGAAGATATTTTCGTGAAAAATTGAGCAGCGCATCAAGAAGAAGTGTTACGCATGCCTCATCTCCATCACAATCCCTTCGGGTTGCCGCATGAAATACAGGATGGGCATAGAATCCCTGCGTCTGGGAAAACCCTACGATGCGGGCAACTATTCCTGCAGAAGTATGGGGCGCAAGCGCTACTACCAACTGCCCGACCAGTCCTTCTTTAGAGGAGCAATGATAAAAGGAGTCCGTGCGATAGTGAAGGGAAAGTAGGTCGTCAACATATTGGGTAACGCGCTGCAAAACCTCATCAGCCCCCTCTTCCGGAGATTCATTGCAGGAAGGAAGAATAATGTCCTGGGGAAATAATTCAACAACCTGATCCTCAGATACGAGGTCGTTTCCGAAAATATCCTGTTGATAGCCTAGCCTGCGCAGGGATTCAGGGGAGGTTCCAATTTCCTTAGGTCTGAAATGAGTAATCGCTAGCTGTGTCATGTCATATCGGGTTGTTCCGTCTTTATTTACCGGCACGCTATGCTTTGCTCTTAAAATTCCTTTCGCAAGGTGTTCAAGAGTGTGGTCTTTATTTGAAGTGCCTCGCACTCCTTTGATTAGATCCGGGCAGTCTTCAATTCCTAGCCTTTGCAGAGTATGGTCAAACAAATCATTGATTGCGATGCTCCGGTTGGAGTACGGAAAATTCTTACCATGCTTGGGGCATTTCTCCTTTTCCATTTTTCCGCATGCTTTGCAGGAATACAGTTTGGTTGTACTGCTGCCGCATCGCTCGCATACGCCAAATAGAGTTTCGTTACCACAACTGCACCGGTAAAGCGGAAAATCAGAAGTGACCTTCCCTTTTTCTAATGCAGACTGAAAAGAGCGAAGCCTCCCTCCTTCTTCTCCAACAGGAAACAGGCAATGGGGTTGACCGTCCATCTTCCTAACCTTTGCTTTCTCTGGTCTCCCCATCCTGGCCCCAATAAAAGTACCGGATCGGTCTCTAAGGGGAATTTTCGTAAAGGTGCTTAGCTGGTTGGTGAGTTGCTCTTCTTGCGGATCCTTCAAAGTCAAAGCAGGCAGCCCTTTATTAAGAAGAAATCGGGAGAGGATAAGAGCATCATCCTTAGAAACAATAACATATTCTTTGGACATAGTAGAGTGTATTACTCCTAGTGTCTCAAGTGCTAGCTTTTGATCTTCCTTGTAAGGAAGGATTAGTTTGACAATGTTGTCTTGCTCTTCGATTTTCCTCGCCGTAGCTACCCAATCAATAAGGGAGCGCAGCTGCTCAGTAGAGAGCTCGTTCCAATAGTACGTATACTTTGGGTGCAGGGGAACCTGTAATTGTGTTGTAATTTTCAGTGCTTCATCTGCAGTGATAGAGCTATCCGCTACTTCAGAGAGAATAGCAGTAAAACGGTCCGAAGAAATGCCGCAATGGTTAGCGATCAATGAAAGGTCCGTTGATTGCAATTTTTTCTCTCCCGCTGCCCGAACCTCCTGAACCCACCACTCCTCACAATATCCTGCAGGGACTAAAGGATGAGCACGATTAAAGAAATCTCCATAGTTAAAAAGAATATCTCCCAGATAAATAATACTCTCTACTTCCAGGTAAATCTTCTTTGCAAGCTCTACCTCATTCACCCGAACAATTTCTCCACTTCTAAGTCGAACCAATGGGCCTTCAATAGTATCACAGGTGGAAAGAGATGCCGCCTTACCGGGGCGCTCAACTTTTAGTTGTGTTCCGATTGCAATGAATTTATTAAGGATATATGTTGCTGCAGGATGGATGGCTGCCGAAGAAAGTCCGGTGTTTCTCGCTCTTCCATAGCGCAGGCGAAATCCTCCTGCACGAAGCGGCCAGCCAAGGATAGGCCTTCCTGCTACTAAGTCTTTGAGATAAGTATAATCCGGCTGAATCTTACCATCGGATTTTTCGTCCGATTTTTTGGCCTTTTTTCGTTTCTGAAGGTCTACGAACTCTTTAAGAAAATTCCATTGCGTCATAGAAAATTCTTCTCCCCAATCAGAGAGTTGTTTCCAGAGTTTTTGGGATTTTTGACACAGGCATTCTCCCATAACCAGGCAAAATCCGCTGCGGATAAGATTTGTTTCTACTCTGTCCAGATCCTTATAATTAGAAACTTCAATTTTTTCTGACGCATCGCCGGATACCTGGATAGGAAGATGCGTTGCCATGAATTCTACCTCCTCTTCGCTTGGGAGGTATTGCAGGTTAGTGATACGCTCATGATAATCATAGAGCTCAGCAACAGATCGTTTCACTTCCTTCTCTGTTGCGTCATATTCTGCATACCCCATCTGCGATCGCACGTAGTCCGCAACCAAAACAGATACAGCAGCGGCAGTTCCCCCTGCAGATCGGATAGGCCCTGAAAAAAGCAGGCAAAAATATTCTGTTCCGTCATCTTTGCGCTTTTTCAGTTTTAATTCTACAAATCCTTCTAAAGGAGAAGCTACTACTCCCAGTGTAAGATATGCTAGCCCTACCCGGATCCCTGTTTCCATAGCAAGAAGCTCATTGTCAAAGGTACAGAATTTCTGCTTCGCTGTCTCTAGCGAGATCGTAAACGCCACTTTCCAGTGAAGTTTTCCGTATTGCTCCTCCAGCTGTTCAATACGCTTAGAAATTCCTGAGCCTTTTATTTGTGGCTGTGTAACAGAGATAAGGCCCTCTACTCTCTCTGCCATGTTTTTTGCAAGAGGAATAGGGACTGTTGGCTCGGGATCCAGCCCCTGATCGCGGGCCTTGCCTGCAAGATCATAAAGCTGTTTAACCCCCTTATCAATATCTGAAAAGTATTTCTCCATCCGCTCGCTCCTGTCGGTACTCATTTTCCAAATCGTAGTATTTTAACTTCTCGTGTCGCAAGATTAATCAAAGGAACCCTGCTAGGTTCGGGGTGGTGTCCCACTTTTTCCTGGAAAGGTGTTGTTTTCTGCCAGCAACTTGCGCAAATAAGAGTAATGTTGCGATAGTTTGATACGGCAACCTTATGAATATGTCCTGAGAGAAAAAAATCAGGGATAGTGTCAATGACTAAAGGATCCTTATCTTTATACGGCACATAGAGAGTTGAGGTGTGGGTTGGCGCCAGGTGGCGGCGTTTAAGAAGAAACTTCATAATGAGGTCAGCACGATCATATCCTCCATTATTTCTGATCGAGTCAACATTTGCGACGTAGTGATCAAAAGAGTAGCCGTGATAAAGAAGTACTGAATAGCCGGGAAAGGTGTCGCTTTTGTGTATCCTAACCAGAGAAGGGTTCGAAACAATAGTCGCGTTGGGCAGTGCATAGAGTTCAGGGCAAATATCCTTATAGAAAGGGGGCTGGGGTTCTGCAAGCCGAAGGGCGTCATGATTTCCCGGGCAAATGATAAGCGAAATATGTTGAGGTATATGTGAGAGAAGTCTTGCGCATTCAGCATATTGCTCATAGGCATCAGCAATAGACAATTCTTTTTCCTGGCCAGGATAGATACCTACCCCATCAATAAGGTCTCCGACAATAAAGATATACTTCACTTTAGCGGCAATTTCTTTTTGCTTATCACTTCCTGTCTTCTGGTTGATCCAATCGAGAAAACGATTAAAATCATCCGCAAGGAAATCAACAGAGCCTATATGCAAATCAGACAGGCAAAGCGCATATGCCTCTTCTGTTGTTTTTTTAAGCTCGTTGGATAAGGGAATATCCGGCCAGATAATCGTATTTGCAAAGATAATGTTTTCTCCATTGACTCCGCTCACCCCCAGGACTTCATCAAAAACAATATCCTTTGAAGCAGAGAACTGTTCTGGTTTGTTCTTGCTGACAAGCACTTTAATTTCTCCAGTATTATCTTCAAGCGTAAGCATAATGTTCCCGTTTTTTGTCACCGCTTTATCTTTAACGATTCCAATAATGGACACATTCTCTCTCTCTCTTTTAGCCAGAATGCGGGTGATGGGGAGCGCATTTTTAAGGTCTTCTCGTGAATAAAGAATTTTTCGCAGCATCTCGAAGCGTGCAGTAAAATATTGTGTAAAATCGTTGACTTCTCTTTTTGTTGCTTCTTCTTCGTATGACGAGAGGACTTGTACTTCTTTGCTTTCTGAGGGCTCGTCATCCGATGCAAAATGAAGAAGCCGCCGATACATTTCTTCTTTTGCATATTTCTCGCTAAGAACTTTCGCATTTTCAATTTCTTCCCAGTGGTGTTTTTCTTCTTGGCTGTGTTGAAGCAAAGAGTAAATATCTTGATTTACGTAAAGAAGTTCAGGAATGGCTTTTTCAGCGAGCAAAGAAAGAGCCAATGGGTTGTCAAAGGATTCTGCTGGCCAGTCTGAAGAAACTAAGTATCCTTTTTGAAGCAGGGTATTGATAGCCTTCTTCCTGTTGATAAGTGTATTTTCGCTTTCCATTCTTGTATCTGTTCTACCCTAGCCCCAGTTCTCTCTGCAGGGACTTCTGAATATTTTCTATAGAGGTTGTTTGTATGCCCAGGCTTACTTCCCTTGTTCTCCCGTAGCGGCCTTTCGAGATTATCTTTGCGTTAATGATTCCGAACATGTCGAGCTCGGCTAAAACATCAGATATTCTTCTTTGTGTAAGCGGGCGAAGTGCGGTCTGCTGGCAAAGAGATTTGTAGTAGTCATAGATCTCTCCAGTAAAAATAGTGCCCTGCTTCTTTGATGACAGGACAAGGATAGAGTAAAGGATGCATTGGCTTTGTTTCGGCTGTTGAATAACAATATCTACCAGTCTATCTTTTTCGATCTTCTCTTCAGCTCGGTCGATATGCGCAAGGGAAATTCTTGCTGCTCTTTCTCTCTCTGTAAGCTCGCCTGCAACGCGCAGCAGTTCCAGGGCTCGTCGTGCATCACCATGTTCTCTTGCAGAATATGCGGCGCATTTTTCTATGGTCCCGGGCTCCAGGGCTCCGCTTGCAAAAGCAAGTTCTGATCGCTGGCGCAGAATATCCTGAATCTGAAGAGCGTTGTATGGGGGGTATACGATCTCTTCTTCGGAGAGAGATGAGCGAACGCGAGGGTCAAGGTGATCAATAAAAAGAAGATCGTTGGACAGCCCGACCAAAGTAACATAGCTATGTTGAAGATTTTCGTTATAGCGTGTTAAGTTATAGAGTACGCTGTCTCCTGCTTTTTTAATCAGTTGGTCAACCTCATCAAGGATAAGAACAACAGGTTTGCCTTGCTGTTCAATCGCATTAAAAAAAATACGGTAGACCTCATCTGTCGGAAGGCCGGTAATAGGGATTTCTTTCCCCAATTCCCTTGCAAGCTGTGCGAGGAGACGATATTCTGTATCAGCAACACGCTTCAGTTTGCAATTAAGGTACACTATTTTAAAGGAGAGCTTATTGTCAGTAGAGGTTTGCTCCATGCTGCGCATAACGTATTTAATAGACATGGTTTTCCCTGTTCCGGTCTTGCCATAAATAAAAAGATTAGATGGCTTGTTTCCTTTAAGAATGGGCGCCAGGATTTGCGCAATATGTTTTATTTGCTCATCTCTATGGTGGACAGCTTCCGGAAGGTAGCTACCTTGAAACACGCCCTTATCCTTAAAGATCGACTCGGTTTTAAGATAGTCATTAAAAAATTCTGCGAGATCTTTACTTGCCATTGTGTTCCATGAGAAACGCAGGTTTTTAAATGTTATTATACTTAGAAATAGAGCTTGTCTTAGTGTTGCCCCACCCCTTAATTTCTGGTGGAATGTCCATATAAAAATAATAGTCCGTATAAAAAAATTATATATATTATATTTCAATATAGAAAATAATAAATAATATACTATTGACTCTAATCAAAAAGAAAAAGCAAGAAACAAACAACCCAAATGAAGAGAACAATGTGCACATTTTAAGTATGAAAGATGCCAAAAAATAACACAAAAACACAAATATACATTCTCTATAGGAAATTAAGGGGTAGGTGGAGGATATTTAGTAAACTTCAAAACGGGCGAAAGATCCTCCAGGTATGCCTTAATCTCCTACGTATTTTATTGATTAAGACATAAGGAAAAACAAGTAGTCTTTTCCTTCCTATTATATTCTCTAAAATTGAAAAGCTTTAAATACTGTGAATAGGATAATTTGTATACACGTTTAAGGGTATTGTATTCGAGGGGAAAGAGAGTAACAATATCTCAAAATAATAGCCAAAAACAAAGAAATAATTTAGTTGGCACTCAGAAAAGAAAGAATAGATGTATTAGAACCCACTACAAAAGAAAAAAGATGGGAATAAAGCGGGTCGCTTGGATAAGTATAGTTCTAGTAGTAGTCTTCTCTTCGTTTACTTGGGCTTACAAGTACGATATAGCGTATGATTTTGGCGACTCCAAGGCGTGTGAGGATTTTGGTGGAGAAACTTGCAAGATACACTATACTAATAGTGATGTGGGGAAGGGAACTTGTAAAGGGTATGCAGGGAATTGGATCTGGGAAACAATTTTAGAATTCGATTTAGAGTCACTCCCTATTGAGAAAGCAAAATTTGTGGTGCAGTCTGGCGAGCAATTAGAGTGCAAGTTAAATGGAGAAACAGTTCTAACTCACGTAATTACGACCACAACATGCAATAATGAATATCCAGAAGATCTTGATCCGAGCTTGTTCAAAATAGGGAAGAATCAAATACAGTGCGGAATAAAAGGGAGGGCAGGCCAAGGAAGGTATGCTGGCTTCGAGCTCAAGGAATTCTCTTTCACTATAACTGAAGAAGTGGAAGCAGACTCTAGCAAATTTGCTTGTGAGGAATATCCACAAGGAGCCAGGTGGGTTACTGATATAGATGTTGATCAAGAATCTGATGATTTTTGCTGCGGCGACGATGCAAGCGACGATCCAGGCATATCCGACGATGCCTGTATATCTTGCCCACTGGGAGATAGTTTTGGGCACCGCTCTTGGCATGAAACTCTTGGTTGCTGCGGTGTTGATAATGTTTCTCAGTGCGGGATTTTTCAGGACGAAATATACTTATGCAGCGATGCAGAAGGCAGATCCACAAAATGGAGTTGGGGGGACTCCTCCGAAAGCAGAGGGAACATTGTTCGATCTTTCTGTAGTGAACCTGCGGTCTCTTATGTCTCAGACGGAAACGACTGGATAGCCTGTACTCCCCCTATCTTGCCCACTGGTTGTACGGATACTGATAGCGGGAATGATTATGAAAACCAAGGAACGGTTACTGTCACTGTAGCAGACAAGGAATTTATTCATACAGATAGTTGCGACGGAAATAATCTTCTCGAATATTCTTGCAGTGAGGGGTTTGTGGTGAAAAACACAACGTTTAGGTGTGAAAACAGTTGCAGCAATGGGGCTTGCCAGTCTCTTTCCTGTACAGACCAAGATTACTCGGGGAGCGAGGTTTACCAATATTATGCGCCAGGAACAGCATATGACATTGATTCAAGCGGCCAAGGCAGTTGCGGGCAAGAACAATATGAAGGGCTCCTTATTGAAACTTATTGTAAAGATGGTGAGTATAGCCTAGGTGACTATGATTGCCCAGAAGGGTGCAGCGGCGGAACTTGCCAGGTTATTTGCGAAGACAAAGGCACTAATTTTTACGCGACCGAAAGAATCGGCAAAGGAGAGGTTTCCCTTACTGATTATTGCAGTCCTGATGGAACGTTGCTCTTTGAGACTCAATGCAGTTCCGGAAAAGGAAACTATATTATGCATGAATGCGAAAACGGCTGTGTGAATGGAAAGTGCATCAGAAACAAAGAGAAGAAAACATTCAAGACAGAAGAACCATTCCTTGTAGAAAGGGACCAAGATTACGTAATAAAGCACGGTTTAGGCAGGATACCTTCAATATGTTCAGTCTATTTTATTGATGATGAAAGCGATGATTTGAACAACCCTCAGCAGCGAATATTAGTAGAGCCGGTAACGTATAGAGGCTACTCTATACACCATGTTGACGAAACCCACCTTACTATCTCGACGGGGTCGCACGCGGTTGCCACTGCCTTGGCAAGCACAACAACAAAGAATTGGAAAGCGCCCTTTCCCGGACGCGATTCTCAATGGGCCAACGAAATTCGATATCATAAAGGATACTATCAAGTTATTTGCCAAATTGAAAGTGACCATAATACTTTCGAGACAGATTGGTTCTCTGTCGAGAGGCACAAAGATTACGAGATACCTAACATTTTCGGAACAGAACTTACTTGGTGTACTACATACTTCAAACCGAATCCCCCCCCCGACTTACTAATCAAATCGGAACGAATGGAGGGAGGTGCAAAGCACGGGCAATCATATCACCATATCAATGAAGACACCTTCACTCACTCAACAGGATTCAATGGTGCAGTAACACTTTCCATGGCTAATAATGGAGAAGAAGGATGGAGGGAGAACTTTCCGGGACATAACTCTTCGGGCAGGGGGATTTTTAATTGGGTCGGGTACTTCAATGGATATCACAAAAATATTTGTGGAAGGGCCGAACCACAAGAGACGTCAGCGAAAATCGTTCATGCCTCGGATTGGTTTGAAGCCAAAAGAAATAAGAACTATCCGATAGAGCACAATTTAAATGAAATCCCTGCGTGGTGTTCGGTTCTCTTCAGAAAAGATGAAACTCATGATCCGTTTATTGTTCAAAGAACGGACAAAGGAAACGATCGAGGCCATTCTATCCATACGGTCACGGAAACTTCTTTAGTAGTATCAACAGGGAGAGGTGCAGTAGCAACTACTTATACAGATGTCAGCAAAAACTCAGGCTGGAAGGATAAGTTCCCTGGGAGAAGCGGCCGAGATAAAAATGAAATTTATTATTTTAACGGAGAATATAAAGTAATTTGTGGGTCATCAAAAGGTGCAGACAGAGACAACGTCCTTGACACTTCTTTAATTGCTCACTATGTTCCAAAAGATATCAATCGAGAAACCCCCCATACATTCTACGATGAAGGGCGAACAAATCCTCTATCAATAGAAGCACATGATTATATTTGCACAGATGATCAAGAGGATTTCGATATATATGAGTGCTGTGGTGCAGCCCCTGGAGAAAATAGCGTTTGCAACGACGAATTTAACCCAAGCCTAGGAAAATTCTTGGGAGATTCAGTCTCACTATATGAAAGATATTTTTATTGTACAGAAGGATCAAATTTCACCTCTGATCTTGATCAGCTTGATGCGCAATACGCATGCGAGGCAGCAAAGGCACCAGATGGAACACCGTTAGGGCTTAATTGGACAGGAACTCTATGTTGTGCAGAGCCCCATGATGGAGCAGAATACTATAACGATCCGGGAACAGACCTTGACGATTCCGTTCACGAAGAGAGAGGGGCCTGCTTCGATGGACACACGATTTATAACGGACAGAGAGTTGAAGATTACGCACAGTTGCTCGTTATAAACGGAACGGTCTCGGGGTGTGCAACAAATAGAATTACCCTCCCAGAAAACACCTATCTTCTCAATCTGACGGATAACCACACACAGCAACCCTTAGTAAAAAGCAAACCATACTGTACTTATGATGATTTCTCTGGGCATTTCTGTGACTTGACGGGCAATTGGACGCCACTTCCTTCAGGGGAATCGGATAACATAGGCCATAGCCAAATTCCACTTCTCTCTTGGATCAACGAATCAAACACTGAAAGGAGCTGTTGTTCTGATTTCTCCTGTTGGACTGGAGATTCTTGCTACCCCGATCAAAAGACACTTCCTAAAGGACTTCCGTATAAAGATGATTATAGGTGTGTACAGGGGCACTGGCAAATATCACCAGTAAAAAATTCAATGGATAATACCGAACAAGGGTATTGTCCTCGTCCAGAACAATGCCTGGTTTCTACAACGGGAAAAGCGCAAGACAACGATAACCCATTAGGTGACCCTCAATGTATCACAGAAGGACAATTTATCGGGGACAGCTATTGTGTTGAAGGTAAGTGGTCCACCAGAACAAGGAGCGCAGGCCTGCCTCTCTTGAATTTCACAACTCCTCAGGACTTCACGCTCTATTGCGGCTCTCATGAGCAAACACTCAATTATTTTGACTATAGTTTAGATGTTCACAAGCTCTTTGGACTCACGCAAGGCTCAACACCTTCAATTCCTCAACTCTGCCTGCTAAAAACACAAGGTACATTTTATCTCTCTGCACCACTTAATAAAGCCCCTTCCAGTGATTCAGCATTATCAGCAGTACTAGGCCCCTTCACCGATTGCCAGCAGGGAGATCCTGATTCATTCAGCTCGTGTAATGGGGAAGGGTTGGATGATGCCTGGTGGAATAACGCAACCAATACTATTATCTATAGTAACCAAGAATTCAACCTAACTCCAGTGGATCAACATACTCTCTACGAACAGCACATAGAACCAAAACTCAACACCACGCTTAATGTGCTCTCTTCTTCAACAATAAACAAGACCTTTGTACAGAGCGGTCTAGACTTGGATCATCTATACATTGAAGAGACACCCGACAAAAAAATCTTCGCCACGTGGGATAAGGATACAACGGGACAATATATTGTAGCACGCTATGAGGGCCTTGACGCACAAAACGTGTGCACCTTTATCGACCACTTCGGGGCAGCACGGGGACAGGGGACAGTAGAAGGAACGGAAATAGGAATAGAGTGTATGGTATCTGATGGTGGGACAGTTGCAAATATTATCGCAAAACAAACAGCAAACATCAATATCAATGTCATCTGGACAGATTTAACAGGAAAGCTACGACTACAATAAGCACAACACAAAGAAAAATGAAAAGAAAACATGCTCAAGTAACTCTCTTTTTGATCTTGGGAGTAGTCGTAATCCTAATAGTCATAGCACTCTTCTTTACTCTTTCCTCTCAAAGAGAAGGAGACTTGAATACTCAAACAACGATTGCACAAAAAGTGCCAACAGAACTCAACCCTTTCATGACCTATATGCAGACCTGTATTGAAACAGTCGCAAAACAGGGAATATTTATGTTGGGTGAGCAAGGAGGATATATTTATGAAGGACAAGGCGGGAACAAGAGAGAAGCCCCCTCTTCTTTTTTCCTTGCTCATGAAGAAATAACTGTTCCCTATCGCATTAAAGTAAGTATAGGTGGGGGAGAATGTATGACTCAAGCTCCCCATTATCCTGTTCTCAACCAGCAATACCCTTACACCGATCTTTCAACACAAGCAACAAAATATGATGAAAAGGGATGTTTTGGAAAGCCAATTCTCTTCAGTTTTAACAACTCGCTCGATCTGAGTCTCGTTCCTTACATGGAGCAGCAAATAAAGGAACAATGTACGCTGGATACTTTCCCTCAATACGAATTTGATGCAGCAGAGCCAGCAGTCAAGGTACACCCTTCAGCTTTCAAAACAATATTCACGGTTATTTATCCTATAAGTATAACGCTCCCATCAATAGGCCGAACAGAGCAGGTTGAGCTCTTCCAAGCAGAGGTGCGGATCGCACTAAAGGAAATCTACGAATTTGCAAATGAAATCATGATTAAGGATTCTACAGACCCTCGATATGATATTAGAACAGGAATTCCTTCTTCTGGTTTTTCGGTATCTACACACCAAAACGGAAACGATGACGTTGTCAAGATACAATCAGATACTTTAAAGCTAGATGGAAAGAATTTCGTTCTCTCTTTTGCAAGAGAAAACAGACCACCTGCTCTCGAATATGTTTCGCTAACCAGTATCAGTGACAAGGAAGTGATCAAGGACGAACAGGTAACCTGGGCTGACCTGGTGCTTGAGCCGATCAAAGGAGTGGACCCTGATGAAGACACCATAACTTCTCTAGTTTGGCTCGACAGGATAAATGGTAAAGTATTGCCTGATACCGGATACACCTTCACGCTAGCTGATGTGAACCGAGCACCGCTTCAAATAGAAATCGGAGTGAGTGACGGGCAATATACAGACTATCAGTCTCAAAACATACACGAACAATTCATTATTGATGTTCCACAAATACCATGAGCAATAAAACTATACTGTCAGTGCCGGCACTTCTTGTGCTTACTCTTCTTGCTGTAATGCTCTCTTCTTCAGAAAGTTATGCAGTAGGAGAAGAGGGCTGCTGCACTAATCCAAATTCCTACGACCAAGGTTACTTCTGTACAGGTTTCCTGGATCTTCTATCTTGTTGTCCGGACCCAGCACAAAACCCAGACTTCTACAGCTCAGTAGACAATCCAAACGGCCCAGATACTCAGCAAGACTGCCAGGATAATTATTTTAACCCAGGGCAGGCATGTGGTGTTTTTCCTCAGTGTGTGGATATTGCTTGCTGCTGCGGAGGATCAAACGATGGGCTGGAAATTTCCAGAAGCATATGCACTCTTCAGCAAGGCACCGCTCACGATGGAATAGATGATTGCCCGGCTTTCTGTGAAACACAAACAGATCCCGAGCCCCCTGCATCACAATGCGGAAACCCAGACTTTCAGCCAGCCATTTCTCTTTTCACCGTAAGGCCCCTGAAAGGCCAGCAGGGATTCGAATTATTCTGGAGTGATGATTGCAGCGCAACGCAGTACATTATCGAGCGCTGCGATGAAGAAGGAGGAAACTGCGTTACCATTGCAACAACAACAAGTAAACAGCTACAGGACATCTCGTCAAATCTCCTCTGGGACAAGAATATTATGTATAATCTAACAGCACAATATGAATTTGAGCGAGAAGCAAAGGCACAAAGAACGGCAAATTTAGGAGATATTGCCTGCTGGGGAAGAACAAGTTCTGCTCAATTCTGTATCTACAGCAGCTTCTTTAACACGCACCAAGATCATATTCTCAAACCAGAAAACCAGCAACATTACGAATCAACAGGACATACAGAACTAACCTTCCAGAACTATGTTGATACCAAATTTTCTGATATTATCAATAATGCCTATGCCTGCACAGATCAAAACAGGCTTACTGCTCCGGATCTTCAATGCGAAGAGCCGGCATTTTGTGTCATAGACGATGAGGGACCAAGTTGTAGACAAGGATCACAGTGCGAGCCTGATTTCACAAACTCTCCCTTTGGTCTCTATCTGACAGAAGACCAGTGCCATGATTTGGGGTACTGCTACTATGATAACTCTCCTGCATTGGTAGATAAATGTTATAGCTGCAATCCGCAGATGGATTGCTACAATTACAAATCCAAGGAAGCATGCGAAACGAATCAATGTAACATCGGAAGCCTGAGCACGTGCGAGTGGAGAGAGACCATTCCTGAATTAGGAGTAGGGGTTTGTATTGACCCTAACAGGGACAATTGCCGATTCTGTGGTTCATCAGAGCATACCACACACCACACGCCTGACCCCACCGGATTCAATCAAGTCTATTCATTATGCTCTGAAATGCAGGCGCAGGCACTATCCACTCCTCAGTTCCGTTGCGAATACATCAATGGAGGCGTCGCAAGTTGTGGCCAGGTAAGTTGTCTGAGCTTCAGTCAAAACGAATGTCCTGCTTCTCCCCCTACACTCGATCCGGACAACTCGATTGTATCAGAATCGATCAATGAATGCGGGATTAATGTTTGTCAATACATCAATGGAAAGTGTAGAAAAAATGCAGATGGAGATCAAGGGATAGAAAGTGAAGAAAACCATGGAAGAGATTGCGTAGACGGAGATATCGGCTGTGAGCTCGACTATTTTCCTCCAGAGTATACCTTCCTCTCTCCAATCCGTGACTCTGATGAGGTAATCATTGGATTCGATATTATCTTACGCGATCAAAGTAGTGAAGGAACCACAACCAATCCTCCGGGAGCAAGTGTGTACCTCTGCATCGACGGTCCGGGAGACTCGACTTGCGCAAATACAGCTGGAAAAGATTTTACCTTGTTTACGAAAGACACAGCACTGAGTGTAAACGGATTACTGCTAAGCGATGCCAGTACGGAGAGAAACATCGTTTCTCTTCAGGAAGGAGTAAGCACGATCTATTACTATGGAAGGGACCAATACAATAATCTGGGAATTGTTCAATCAACACAGATTGAAGCATATGAAAATGCAACAAGACCGGAACTATACAACGTTGAAGTACAGGGAGCAACAATCCACAATAACGCATATTACACCAACAACAGAAATCCTCAGATCACTCTCTTCTTCAGAGAGCCCGGAGCAGAATTACTCTCTTCTTCCACATTAAGAGATCAATCAAACAACCCTGCCGTGCCATTTGAGAGTTGGTCTATCTCGCCACAACCATCGAACCAGGGAACGCAATATATCCTTGCTTTTCCTTCAGGCACACAACTTAGAGAAGAAACGTATAAGGTGGGAGTAAGGGCAAGAAACGAGTTTAACCGCCCGCTTGTTGAAGAAATTGTCATTAGAATCAGCTCAACTGCACCGCAAATCACACTCTCTCCTCAAGATGAGTTGCTCGATTCCGTTCCAGTAAACATATCGATAGAAGCAGATAAAGCTATCCAATTAAGCGAAGTAAGTATTAGCGGAATAAACTACACACAAAATTTTTCCGCAGATTTTCACTCTTCATTCCGCGAATCATTGGACATCCCGGACGGAGAGCACACACTTCTAGTAAAAGCTCGAGATCTCTACTCAAACTCTGCTCAAACATCTTCTTCATTCACCCTGAACGCAGTACAAAGGCCACAAATCAAAATTGTCCAGCCAAGCCACGGCGTCTCCTCAGCCTTTTCCTTTGATTTAGTGTTGGAAACGGATAATAAAGCAACTTGCCGTTACACTATCGATGATGAAGTGAGCATAGACAGCCACTTCAATACCATGACACCTTTCGAAAGCACCGACACCACGCAACATAGAAAGACAGGAGTTACGCTTGGCGACGAGGCAACGCATAAACTCTATGTCTGGTGCAAGGACTCTCATTGGGAGGACATCATTACCCGCGGTCCATTCAGATACACCTTCGATATACGGGTGGACACGACTCCTCCTCAAATCACCTCGCTGCTCACGTTCCCTGAAAGCCCTATTGCCCAGTCCCCTATCAATATGACTTTGATTGCTATAACTGATGAGCCAGTGCAGTGTAGATATAGCCAAACCCAAACAGCCTATCCTGCAATGGAACACCAGTTTGATAACTATGACTTCAGGGAGCGTCAGGAAGGGTCGATTATCCTGTCTCCTTCAGCACGAACGACATACAATTTTAAAGTAGCATGCGAAAACGAAGCAGAGCTCATCTCTGAGCTCGAACAAAAAGACGTCATCATTGATCCAAGCCTAGGCCTTCAGATCACTATTCGCAGCACGGACAGATATGTCAATGCCAATGCACCAATACTTCGCGTGCAGACAAATAAGCAGGCATCTTGCTGGTACAGCTACTCCGACCCACAGGTAAGAAACTCTCCTGCACTTGGCGAGCCTCAAAGCATTTTCCATATTGGCACCACCCCGGCAATCTCATCGGGAACGCATACAGTGCATATAAAATGCGCAACACCGACAGAAGAAAAAACAGAGTCCCTCTCTTTCATCGCAGACCCCTCCGGCCCGCTCATGAGCTATGTTGATGATACCAGCAGAGACCCCTTGCGGCCGCAAGTAACTACTCTTAATGACAAACTTTTTGTACGCTGGAGCGCAGAAGACCCGCAGACAGGTAGCCAGGGACTATCGTATAATTTTTCCCTTCTGGACAATAACGATCAGCAAATCATCGAATGGACAGAACTCCACCACAGCAAGATTGAGCAGGATAATAGCGTTGCAACATGGATCACACAGGATCATACAGGCTCCCCTCTTGATTTAGAAAACAATAAGACTTACCGTTTTAGCGTAAGGTCACGAAATATTGTGGAGCTATGGGGAGAAGCCATGCAAAGTGACGGCATCACCGCAGACTTCTCACCGGATTACATTATTGTCCTCGAAGAGCCAAGCTTTGGCGAGTCTCCTACGCAAACATTTAACCTCTCACTCTCCTCAAGAGTAGACTTAGAGTGCAGATACAGAATAGATTTCTTCTCTTCTTTCGAATCTATGAATACTTTCAACATCACAGGAGAAAAGCTACATAAACAGCCAGGAGTAACACTTCCAAACAGGAACCTACACACGCTCTATCTTCGCTGTATTGACCATCTTACAAACACTGATATTGACCGTCAGTTTGATATTCGTTTTACACCAACTGCACCAACCCTGGAAGAAGTAAAAACCATTCCAAGGAGCCCTATCGGAGACTCTCCTGCAGATGTTATCCTCTCAGTAAAAGCAGACGATGAAGTCATTTGTAAATACGGGAGAGATGCAACGGTCTACGAGAATCTTTCATCAACCTTTGATGGGTTTGACAGTGCAGATTTTAAGGAAGAGCACCAGCACGAAATCCAGCTTACCCGGGGAGAATATGCCTATTATATCGGATGCGAAAACAGGGCAGGCCAAAAAAGCGCACTGTACCCTCTCTCTATTGTAGTAGACACTTCCATTCCTTTGAGCATTACAGATGAGACAGAGCAATTCCAGTCTGAACTTGCCCCGAAAATTGAAGTAACCACAAATAAGCGAGCACAATGTTTCTATGGGGAAAACGAATCCTCGGCAGACAGGAGCTTTACCTCAACAGGACAATACGAGCACTCCTCAGTCCTGCACAGCCTTGCATCAGAATCTGCTGCTCATTCCCTTTATGTAACATGCGTGCGCCCCGGAGAGCAGGCAAGTATAACAATTGATTTCATCATAGATAAGACTCCTCCTGTCATCGAATACGTAAATGATACAAGTACAGACCAAAATAATCCGGAATTTACTTCCTACAAAGATAAAATCTATGTAGCGTGGTCAGCAGTAGACAACGAATCAGGAACGCAAGGAATAATCTTCAATTACTCTCTTGTAGAGGCAAGCACAGGCGATTTCGTGATTAATTGGACACCCTCTAATGGTCTGGATATTGACGATGGAAAATTCGAAGGATTCATTGATGAAGATCATAATGGAGACGATCTCAACCTCTCAGATAACACCTTGTACGTATTCAAGGTAAAGGCAGCAAATGCACTGGATATCTGGACAGAAACCGCAGAAGAAAGCGACGGAGTAACAACAGATTTCTCACTTCTTCCAAGCACAGGGGGAACCTCTTCCTGCTTTAATGGTGTAAAGGACGGAACGGAAACCGATGTTGACTGCGGGGGCGCATGCGGCCCAACCTGCAGGGCAAATAAGGCGTGCACAGATAAAAATGATTGCCAAAGCGATTTTTGTGATGTTGACGGGTTCTGCACCGCGCCGACCTGCGAGGATAATATAAGGAACGGCAACGAAACCGATGTTGATTGTGGTGGCAACTGCGATAAATGCGAACTAGGGGACAAGTGCAGAAAAGATAGCGATTGCGGCACCCTCAACTGCCAGCAGAATATTTGCTCAGATGAAGATTCCTGCAAAAATCAAGAGCATGATGGAGGAGAAACAGATCTGGACTGCGGCGGGATATGCAGCACAAAATGCAAGCTCAACCAGTTCTGTGATATTGACTCTGATTGCGAATCAGGTTTAGTTTGCTTTACGGGAATCTGCAAGCTCGGAGAACTGGAAGAAGACCCAGACTCAGACAACGATGGCATTCCGGATTCCTGGGAAAGCCAAAATGGCCTTGACCCCCAGGACATTTCCGATGCAGAATTAGATTTTGATGGAGATGGACTGACTAACTTCGAAGAATATCAGTTCGGAACAGACCCAAATCTTGCAGACACTGATGGAGACGGATATCCTGATAAAGAAGAAATAGATAAGGGAACAAATCCAACAGATCCTAATGATAAGCCAGGAGGATTCCTGGGAACCTTCCTCCTTATTATTTTCATTCTTGCAATCCTGGCAGGAATCGGATACTTAGTGTATATTCAGTACTTCCAGAAAAAGACTCCTCCCATAAAATCGCTAGGGTCATCAAAGCCGCCTCAGCGCGCAATGATAGGAAGGCAGCTGCCGGGACAAAGAGTACCTATGCAGCGCCCAGCCCAAAGGCCGGCACCGGGGCCTTCCCCATCCTCAAGAAGACAAGATAAAAAATCACAGAAAAGAAGCTCTCTTCTCAGTGGTTTTGGCTCTGATGACAGCTCGCAGCCTGCAAAAATAAAAGTAAACGAGCAACCACAGAAATCCTCTGTAAAATCAAAGGCAGAGCCGCAATCAAAAACCTCAGATACTGATTATGTAGACCTCACAACAATAACAAAAAAGGAAGAAAAACTCAAAGAACCAAAAGCAGAAGTATTCGAACAGCTCTCTTCCTTAATCGGAAAAGAAGGGACAACAAAAGCACCAAAAACTGCAAAAGAGATGTCAAAAACAATCCTCTCAGAGAAAAAAAGCAACGGACCAGCAAAGGACACCGCATTACTCTCAAAAAGAGCGACAAATCAGATTAAAAAAGACCTCAAGACCCATGCAAAATCAATTGACTCAAAACTCGAAAAGATCGAAAAGAAAGTAGCAGTCATTGCAAAGCCAAGCGCAGTGTATACGACCCAAAGCGGAACAAAATACCATAACGCAAACTGCATTTCTCTCAAAAAAGTATCCAAGGCAAAACTAAAGAAATACGCCGATAGCAAGGAAGCAAAAAAGAAAAAACTCAAGCCCTGCACTATCTGCAATCCAAAATGAGCAAAAAAGCGCAAAACACAGGACAAATATTTATCTATATTCTTGCAACCGTAATAATTGGGGTAATCTTTCTGTTTGGTTATCAATCCATCAAGGGATTTCAGCAGCGCGCAGATGATGTTGCTTTAGTTCAATTTCAGAAAAATCTCGAATCACAGATCAAAACCCTTGCGCCACAATTCGGATCACTTAAAAAAATAGAAATTCCAATCTCTAGCGACTTTAAAGAAGTATGTTTTATACGATATGATACCGGTGATGTCCTCTCTTCCCTGCCTGATCCCTGGGATGGGTATCCTCTTATTGAAGATGCCTTTGATGCCGATACACAGAAGAACATCTTCCTGATAAATAGGGAAAACCAGATAGAAGAAAGCTATGAGATTGGAAAAGTAAAGTTTACAGGAACAGGAGATCCTCTCTTAAAATGCTATGTCGTTGTTGATGGCATACTTAACATGACCCTCCAAGGCAAAGGAAACCATGTGATGATCTCATAAGGGCCCCTAACCACAGCTAGCAAATAATTTATATACCGCTTTCTCTCGTAACTATTCTAACTGCAAAAAAAATGAAAAAAAGAGGAGAAATAGAAGTACAGTTCAACTGGATACTGGTCTTAGTCGCCGGAGCAGTTCTCTTCCTGTTCTTCTTTGGGATTATTAACTGGGCAAAGCAAAGCAACGAAGAATCTTCTTCAACCACTATTTCGACCTATTTCGATTCCATTCTTACTGCATCAGCAGTCAAGGAAGAAACACTCAACCAGGTAACCATTCCGGCAAAACAAATCACCTTTACTTGTAATGGATACAGGGTCAATAACGCTGCAAGCCTGCAAAATATACGGAATAAAATTATTTTTGCTCCCACCAGAATCGAAGGAGCAGAATTGATTACCTGGTCAGCAAGCTGGAACGTGCCCTTTAGGGTAACGAACTTTCTGATGGTTACTTCCCCAAACATCCGATACATCCTGAGAGGATCATCAGGGGATCTTTTATTCGAAGAAATACAGGATATATTTCCCGCTGAATTACAGCTCGATGTGAATCCTCCGACAATCGAGGACGAGAATAATTATAAGGTACGTTTTCTTTATGCAAATCAAGGGGTGGACGATGCAGATGTTGCGCCCTTTAAGAAATACTCTGCAGAGGATATTACTGCACTTACCATTACCGGAGCAACAATTGATGAATCGCTTGCATTAACCTTTCATGCAAAAAAACCAGTAGGAGACCCCATTTCCGGATGGGCATCTCCAGTAGAATCCTCAACATCATTTGCAAGAGGATCACTTCTCGGTGCATTATTTACTGAAGATCCAGAGCATTATGTCTGTGCAATGAATAAAGGATTAAGCAGGCTCAACAATATCGCCCAGCTCTACAAGCAGAGATCAGAAGAACTCAAAGCATACTATTTCTCACTCTCATCATTTTGCGAGTCTCCTCACTTCAACGCACTAACAACACTTGATGCGATTGCAGCAACAGATATGAATACTCTTGCAGGACTATCTGGTCATAGTTTTGATCTCATCAGTGAAAACCAAAACGCACGCAGCGGTTCCTGCGCACTTATCTATTAGCATGGCTTCAAAAAAAGCACAGATTCAGATGATGGAAACCATTGCTATACTTTTCATATTCTTCATTATCGTAACGATTGCAATTATTTTCTATTTCAACATTGCAAAAGCAAACACCGCAGAAAAAATTGATACCTTCCAGGAGCTCTCCAAAATCCAGATAGCACAGCTTGCATCCACCCTCCCTGAATTACAATGTGCACAGGAAAACATCATTCGGGCAAACTGCGTGGATCTGCTCAAGTTGAAAGCATCATCAAAACAAATACCGCAGCCCATACTCCCCGGACCCAGGCTCATCTTCTCCAATAGCAATGACTACTTTGATCTCTTCTCCTTTAGCAATATAACGGTGAAACAAATTTATCCCTCAGGGGCACAGGAATGGACCATCTATAACAAACAACCGCTAGAGTACCAATCCAAACGGCTTACCTTCCTTCCTCTCTCCCTATATGATCCCAAGCTAGAAACCTATTCCTTTGCGTTGATGGTTGTTGAGGTGTACACATGAAGAAATCTCAAATGGAAATTATGGGTATTGCAATCATTGTGGTTCTGCTCAGCCTGGCATTTCTCTTTGCAGTCAAATTTGTTATCCTCAAGGAGCCTACAGAGCAAAGTAAGGATTATCAGCAGAGCGAGCTTGCGGGAAATTTCATTAATGCACTGCTGGACACCAACGATCCACAGTGCTCTGACATCAAATACTCTACACTCTTTCAGGCATGCTATGAAAACGACAATGGCCCCTGCAGCCCGCTCAACACCTGTGACCACATCGAATCCAGAATAGAACAAATTCTTGCAGACACATTTAACCAATGGAATGTGAACTATTTCTTCATGGTAACGACAAATATTGACGACCTAAACCCCATTCCTAATCTCGACCCGATCCCTCTTTCTGGACCAAATACCCTTGAAGAGGTCTGCAAAGGCAACCGCAAAGTAAAAATCCAGCCCCTTCCCACAAATACCCCTGGCCAGTCCATTTATTTGAAATTGTTTATCTGTGACTAAACTAAAAATCCAATACAATCCGTAACCTTTAAATATTCTTTTTATATAGGAAAAACCAAGAGGTCGATATTATGAACATACACAAAAAAGCTCAGGGAATTTCTATTAATACCGTTATTATAGCAGCTATCGCATTAATCGTTCTGGTGGTCTTGATTGCTGTCTTCACCGGCAGGATTGGCCTATTTGGACAAGGATTGGATAATGCAGTTCAGGGACAGTATTGTGAGAATTCAAAAGCCCCATCTGAAACACCGGATTCAGCTAAAATGGACGGACAATGGACAGCAGGCGCCTGCGATCCAGACTATAAACCAGTCTACGGCAATTTCGTGGATGCGAAAGATAATCCCGGAAAAACTTGTTGTGTAAAAAAAACCACAAGTTAATCTTTCCTTTCTTTTTTTCCCTTTCTTATTCTCTCAAAACAATAATGTTTATATACCGATGGAGCAGGTATTGTCTTGATTAAAATGAAGAATATCCTATTAAAAAAGGCAGAGTTGTCCCAAAACATGCTTGTCTTGATAATTCTTATAGTTCTCTTAGTCTCATTAGTAATTGTAGCAATAGTTAAAGCAGGAGAAAATGTCCTTATCGTTCCCTCTTAATAAAAAAGCAGAAATAAGCTCCACCTTCATCATTATGCTAATCTTATCCCTTTCAGGACTAGGAATCGGAACCCTCCTTATCAATAAAGTAGGAGAGGGAACAACGAAATCCTATGATAAGCAGCTCTGCAAATTCTCGGTAGTAGAAAACTCCAAATACCGTCTTCCGGTTGCAAATGAGCAGGTATATCCCCTGGACTGCCCAACAAGATACGTCTCCTTCGAAAAGGACAAAGCGAATTTCGAATCAAGAAACTTCAAAGGAAAAAAGAAAATAACGTGTGGCAACCTCAATAATAACAGAGATAGAGAATGTTTTCTGAAAAAATCGAACGAAGTCATTGCTGATCTGATTTTTGACTGCTGGGATCAGTTTGCAGCAGGCCAGGTAGAAGTACTCTCTCCTTGGGAAGAGAACAGGCAATGCGTACTATGCGCACGTTTCGAGTTTAGCCAAGATGTGCAGCAGCGATTCAAAGAGATAGGGTCAAGCGAAATAGCATTCACCTCATTCAGAGGAGATACCCCGAAAACGGATTTCACGCTAGATAATTATATGCGATCCCATAATCCTCCTCATCACAAAATTTCTTATTATGAATTTTCCCTTGATGCTCTCGATGCCTATAAATTTCCGTATTATGATTATAATCTACAAGAACCCTATGCGGTTGTATTTCGCGCAATGAACAAGCACCAAATTACACGCCTCATTGATGGTGCATGGGATTTTATTTCAGAAAATCATTTGCAGAACACCGCTGATGAAGGAGACTTCATCAATGTCATGGATATAGTAAAATACAGCGAAGTGGAAACCGTATGCGACACCCTGGAATAAACAGAAAAGCAATAGCCTGGAGCTACATGGGCTGGCTTGTCCTTGCCCTGATAGCTCTTGTAATCATCCTTTTTATTATGGGAGCATTTTCCGAAAAGTCCTTCACAATCCTGGATAAGATATTTGGATAGCAAACAATGAAAAAAGTAGGTGCACTGAGTTTTGAGCAGATTGTCTTAGCAATCATAGTTCTTATCGTGCTGGGATTAGGAGGAACCCTGACCAAAAGCCTTAGCTCAAAGCCCGTACAATACCTTCTGGGAAGAGGAGATATCAGTGAATTTGATAAAGATATCATAGAGAGGTTTAATCGAACCCAGGAAATGAATGCAGAAGCCATTGATTCGGTCAATGGACTTCTCTATTCTGTAAATAGGCTCGCAGACCATCACACTCACAATCTTAAAACAGAGGACTACGCAAAAGAGTTCGGAGCAGTAACAGTCTCTCCCACATACGTTGATGCGCGAACAATAATCCCCTCGGGATCAAAGGAGCAAATAGCAAGAATAATAGTAAAGAACATCCTTAATTGCGATCTTATTTTTTCGGATAAAGGATATGAAAACACCCGTTGCTTTTCAATTGATACCTCTAAATTTGCAGAAGTAAAAATCACAGAGGAAGACATTGCGCATGAATTTGAAGTCTATGAAAAGGATGAAGAATGCGATGAAAAATGCAAAGAGAAAGTCAAAGACATGGGGGGAAAAGGGTGGTTTAATTTTGATAACTGGGGCTGGGATGATGACTTAGTACTTGAATCAGGGATATCAAATGTGCATCTTTGCGGGGATAATGCCGGAGTGAACGAGATACACATCACTACGGACTTAGAAGGAAATTGCGAAGTGGAAGAAACAGGTAAGGTATTCGGATTAGTAGTGGAGAATTTTAATTTTCCGCAGGAGATATCAAAAGACGGGAATTTTATAACCAAACCCATTGAGGCATGGCTCAATGCCTACGGGGATCCACAATACATTCTGTACTATGAAGTGTTTCCGAAAGGAGAAGAAGAATTCTGGAAAGCAAGCTCATACAATATTGCTGTAGGGACAATACTAACTGTAGAAGGAGTTTTCTTACTCTTTGATGCAGCAACCTTTGGGGTAGGTAAATTCTTTAGATGGGCAAAACCAACACTCGAAAAGCCGATTGAAACTCTCTTGAAAAACACAGTGCGTCCAATAATCGAAGGAATTAAAGGAGGGGCAAGAAGAATAACTCCTCAATTCATACTTGATCTTTCGGGAAGGATCATGGATGGGTTGAGAGGGATTTTCGATGCACTGGCTCAAGCAGGCAGAGCCCTCAGCGAGCGCGCTGCATCCCCTTTTAGGGCTATTATGTTTCGGGAAGCACAAAAGGACATGGCAGAAGACATGCTGGAAGCTTCTTCAAAAGAAGCTGCTGAAAGGGCACTTAAAACTGTCCTAAAAAACGAATTTAAATCCTTGAACACAGAAACAATAGAGGAAATAACTACCCTCTTTCTACAGGCATTCAGGACAGCAAAAGACAACTTCCCTAATGAAGATTTTGTTAAAAACGGACTATCTAGGCAGGCAATTCAATCCATAGACGATTCACTCTCTGAATCTCTGCAAGGAATAGTACAGATAGGAGGGATAGGCAATGCCCGGGCCTTAGCAATCTCCCTCAGAAGCAGCATGCAGGACACGCTACAGGAGGCAAGCCTGCGTACTGTCCCAAGGGTCTTCCTGCACAATTTCAGAGCAGCAGCTCGGGCATCTTCCAAACTGCGAGCAGCAGTAACAGGGGATGTTACTCGAGAAGAGCGCCAAATCATCATTCAAAGAATAGTAAAAGAAGGAACAGACGTTCTTGATAATATGGATCAGCGGCAGGCAGCACGCTTCCTCACGCACACAGATACCAGAAAAATGGTAGATAAGATATTCAAAGAAGGAGATATAAGGTGGGATATAGGAGAAGTACCCTTTACCCGAGAGCAAAAGGAAGCGGCAACAGAAGCATTTGACCAGGCAGTGGATGGACTGGACATAGCAGCGAGGGTAAGGCATTCAGAAACTATCCAAAGAGGATTCTCAAAAACAGTCCAATGGCTTAATCCTATACAAAAAAAACGGCACCTGGTAGCACTCACTGCAGCAGTTGCTGCAATGAGAGCAGAGAGCATACAGGCAAAATTTACTTCATCCGGGACGAACGCTTTTGGGCTAAAAATTCCTTATGCTCCTCCTGTAGATTATGATGAACTCTCACATATACAAACACCAAAGCAGAAAGAGGAATTCTTTGAGAACTATGGCGATCCTGGATACCAGGGCATGCTGCCCGAAGCAAACCGGTACTGGATGTCATTGATACGAGATGCGTCTTGGTGGTGGACCCACCAGGACCCTGCCAGGTTCCATCTCGTAAGTCCCTGCAAAGCAGACGTATTTGTGAGAGTGTCCACTTGTACCTGTGTTGGAAAAACTCAGGAAGATACTATTGGTACTTCTTCTACTTGGATTGGCTCTCTCTTTGAAGATCAAGGAGTGTACAAGACAGGAGAAGCAAGCCCACAACTTCAGCAAAAATACCCTGAAATCTATCCTAATGGAAAAGTAGAACACTTTGATGGAGGGAATCCTTCGTTTTTCACACTTGATGAAAATGGATATCCCTTGAAGCAATGCAATCCGTCAGGGGAATGGTTTACTTTTGGAGAAGAAGAATATAGTGTAGAGTGCATGACCTTTAATCCAGTCATAGACGAGAATCTTGATCAAAACTACTGTTATCATGGACTAAGCCCAATAATGAGTATAGCCAATGGAGCACTGAATTATGCTCTTCCCATTGGAGCAGGCATAGGGGGAGCGATAGCATGCACACCTGTGGGACTTCCTCATCTCTGCGGTATCGCTGGAGGAGCTATAGGAGGACTAGCAGGGTCTCTTAGCTATGCCTTGTTAAGCATAGATCACCAATGGCCAAATCACAGCTAAAATGAAAAAAATACTACTCTTCGGCATACCTATTATCGGTATAATTATCCTCGTACTCCTTGCGATATTCTATTCTCCCCCACAACCAGAAGGAAATGAATACTTCACCTTAGAGCCGGAATCATGGATAGAGCAAAACGAGCAGCAGCCGAACGATCCACAAGTAGAAATAAATCTCTTTAAGGCTACACGCGCAAAAAGCATCTTTGCAGACAATCTGCAGCAGGACTATTTTCTTGACGATGGTTCCATACAATCATTCACGTACAGGGGAGGATATCAAGGCATTCCCTTCCGTACCGCTTACGTAGACGAAGAGTTTTATAACCTTTCCTGGCCTGATTCGGCAGCCGAAACAGAGCAATTAGCAAAACAATACCTTCGGATGCGGATAGCACCGCAAATGAATCCCGAAGACGGCATAATTAATGGGTTCATTCTAGCAAAGAAGACAAAAAACGATTTCGTGTTCTATATTTTTGTGGACGAAGATTGGAAGAAAAAACTAGAATACACAAACCTCTTATGGGGAGACGATTTTACTGACCCCTCTACATTACAACTAAGGCCTTTCAACTTTAAAAAGACTGAAAAAGGAATATATATTGATAAACTTGCAACCAATATAGGCTGGTACAAAAAGAATCCTTCAGCAGGAGGGATAGTAGTAGGAGAAATCGACCAAAAACTACTCAGAGACATAATAAACCAGCAGGAAACAAACAAAACTTTCATGTATATACGGTGATACTATGAGAAAAGCCCAAGGAATATCCATCAATACGATTGTCATTGCAGCAATAGCACTCATTGTTCTTATTATCATTATCGCTATCTTCAACGGAACAATCTCTAAGATTGCAGAGGGGTTCAACCAAAAAATCGACGAAAATACAAAAGAGGAAGGGATACTTGAAGGAGACCTATTCAAAGAGTGCTCAGAAGGAGAAACCAGATGCCAGTTAGGCAAAACCCACCAATGCGAAAACAAGCAATGGAAAAATACAAATGAAGACTGTTAGAAGAAGAAGCAAGAAAGCCCAGGATGGGGGAACGAGAACATTTGTACAAATTATCTTTTTCGTACTCCTCTTTTTTATAGCATACAAGCTCGTCACCATGCTTTTAGGGTCATTTGTACGCGATGCAGAGCAGGGAACTATAAAATCAATGGAGCGCCTGCAAATTGAGATGAACAGCATGACAAAAGAGAAAGCAATTGTTCCTATATACATTGATGCGACAAGAAAACTGCAAGGATTTTCTCAAAACACCGTGCATAAGAAATGCACGGATGGCATTTCATGCATTTGCATGTGTATCAAGGATTCTCCCTGCATAAATAATGCAATTAAGGATTGCGTACCCCTCAGCGTTACGCTTGATGAGGAGTTCACTCTCGATCCAAGAATAATCGACGAAAAGCCAATAACATATAACTGTGAACTATACAAAAAAGAAGAAAAAGTAGGAATACTATGCCACCATGCGTCTCAATAAAAAAGCCCAGGAGACAGAATCACTTTGGTGGTTCGTTGACATTCTGCTATTTGCCCTGATCTTTATCTTTATGATGCAATACATCGGAAACGTTGGGGAACAGACAACTTTTCAAAAAAAAATTCTTGCTAAGGACATGGCCCTGCTTATAGATACTCTGCAGGCAGCCCCGGGAAACCTCTATATAGAATACCCTCACGACACTCTTTGGTTTGGAATGGCTGTGGACTCTGACAGCATCGAGATCTTTGAGAGAGAAAAAGATCCTCCTAATCTGCGCCAGAAAGGGTTTTTCCTGGGAGAAGAACAAACAATAATTGAACAGAAGACACTTGTCCCCCCAAGTGGATATCAAAGCAAAAAAACCTTTGTACAAAAATACCTTCCCTTATTTGCAAGAATTAAGCAAGAGCCAATTGATAAAGGCCAAACACTTAATCTTAGCTTTACAAAGACTTCCGGAAAAATAGGTATATCCAGCAATCAGCACAAGCCTGCTTTGAGCTCAGTTCTCTGCTTTCAGGATACTCTTCCTCAAACAATCATTCTGGTCAAAGAAACAGAAGCAAACAGCCTCTTCCCTGCACAAAATAACAGATATGTTATTCAGGAACTGGATACTCTTCCTGTAAAAGACGAGGAGAAAACATATGTCTTCATTCGTTTTGTTGACTCTACTCAACCCTACTTTAGGTCCCACTATAATGCAGAAGCAAAAAATAATCTCCTCTCCTCTCTCTCTTGTAGAATTACTGAGCTCTATCTCTCCTCTGAGAACACTCCTGCGGCAATAGAAGCAGCATCAATACCTATGAACGAGATATCTCTTAAGAGGAAATTAGGTATTGAGCAAGACCTTCAAAACATGGTCTTCATTGAAATTGGAATACAAGATAAACCCACTTCAGAACAAATGGGAAAAATAAGAAACACACTCTACACTCTCTCAACACAATGAAACTATCCCTATCGAAAAAAGCAGTAGCCTTCAATATTCTCAATTATAGTATTTGGCGCATCATGTTCATCACGCTACTTTTCTATGCAATGTACTCACTAGCATCTTCTCAGGTGAACTCTACAATTGATGTAAGTGACATACGCTCACAAATAATGTCCCAAAGAATAATCAATGCTCTCTCATACACTTCACCACACACCTTGCGTACATACTCGGGAATAATTCCCAATGAAAAAATACAGGGCGAATCTCCTTTTCAGTTTGATGAGAATTCAGATTTATTCAGTGCTGAGATAACTCTTGAAAACACACAAACGGGCCTTCAGCATGATCTCTACATCAATAAGAAGTGGTTTGATAGATATTACGACCTGAAGAAATTCGATCAGTATAGGGCAAGTCTGGAGTGGAGGTCCGCACTTATTCGGGAAAACGCACAGAAAATCGATAAGGCAAGAATGATAATTAAAACCGTTGAGCATGAAGATACATGAATAAAAAAGGATATTTTCTAGGACAGGTAGCAGACACGCTGGGCTGGCTTATTCTTTTTATTATCGTTGCAGTATTCTTTTTTCTTTTCATGCTCTCTGCAGGGGATATAGTCTATACTATTGAAGAGCAGGAATCCTCTACAAAAGATAGTACTATGCTTTTGACCCTTCTTCGAACGCCGCTGCAGAGCGAGCTTACTATTGCAGACGCTATCATTGCCGCAAAGAAAGGAAACCCTGACCCTGCATTAGAAAATGAGATAGATACCGCACTGAACAGTATCTACGGACAGGCAAAAAAAGTCTGTTGGGGCTTATGGAGTTTAGAAAACAGGGACCAGAAAGTCTTGCTCAGCATAGACTGCAAAGGAGAAAAGAGATTACTCTTTGATCAGCAGGTAGTCCTTCCGGCTTCAGCGGATGAGCTACCAGTAACTATACGGCTGGCAGTATTGGGGTATAGAGAATGAAAGGAAAGAAATCCATGATCCTCATTTTTTCACTGGCTGCGATGAGCCTGCTTATCTTTTCAGCACTATTTATCAAGCTCAATGGCAAGAAAGACATCTTTGAGGCACAGATTGGAGAAACACAGTATGAGATACTAATTGCCATAGCACAAAGCGAGCAGGACTTACTCTATATAGATCAATCCGTCAAATATTCCCTTCTCTCTTCTTTGCACGAACTTGAAAGAAAAGGAGGGTTTTCAGAAGATACAGGGTGTGGGCAGTATGCAGGGTATGTTCTCTGGCAGAATGAAGAAAAAAGATGCAATCCAGCCAAGGATGATCTCATAACATCTCTCCAAAACATAATCCCTCTCTTTCTTGACGCCTATCTTGGACAGCATGGTCTTGAGCAGGGAAACTATGAATTCTACTTCCTATCAGAAAAAAAGAAAACTCGCCTTGTTGCAACAGCACTGTCTGATTTGAGAATACCTATTCAAATAAACACGAAACAAATAGGAGAGTACGCAATCAAACCCTCTGCTGATATCCTTGTAAACTATGATATGAATTTCTATCAGGACGTAAGCGAGCTCCTTTGGGGAAAATTTGCTCTGCTGGATAAAATAACCCAGTGCGAGGCTCAAGATGAGCTCTCCTCTTGTGTAGATCAATTAATCAAAGAATCAAATGAAGAAAACAGTATTCAAATTACTATTGACTGCGAAAATAAAGATACGGAAGAAGACAGAACCTATGTATTCTGCGCATCAGAAAAAGGAAAATCCTACTACATCCCTGATCAAAGGGAAGGGATGAAAAAAGTGACTCCAAACATCAAATTTGCGCTCTATATTGCAGATCAGCCACCAAGACCAATCAGGCCCGAGGTACAACTCAAAAAAGGAGAAGATAAATCCTTACTCTTATCATTCGATCTTCCCCAGGAGTCAGACATTGATCGCTACAACATCTATTACTCATCAGAGTTCAACCTTCAGGATCAACCTATTGTAAACGAACAAATAACCGAAACTCAAACAAAAATTCAGGCTCAAAAAATGGTTATCAACGCAGAAGACATACGATCAACGCAGGAAGACCTAGCTTCATGTACTTTTACAACACTCCCCGGCAATTGCGAGCCCTCCCTTCAGGACCAAACCTTATACAAGGGTCAAGACGGTAAAATGTTCTTAGTGTTAAGAGGATTAGAAGAAAAGCAATACTCTATAGTAATTACTGCAGTAGATAAAAAAGACCAGGAAATACCAGCAGTTGAGTACACCGTTTCTATAACTCCTCAAGATTTACTCGCCCCTTCCCCAATAATTAGCCTATCGTATAACCTGAACAACCTCCAACCTGCTCTCTCAGAGCCTCTAACGCATATAGACGGCTCAATAATTCAGGATCAGGTTACGGTGTACTATTTCCTTCCCAGACAGCCCTGCGCCACTATCAGCCTGATTGATCAGGAACATACCATTACCCAAAGCAGAAGAACGCTATCAGATATCCAATCCATAATTCAGGCAGGAGCGCCAGGAGATGTTTTCTGCTTAGTAGCCCTTGCATTAGATCAGGAGAAAAACCCCATAGAAGAAGTAATTAACCAGGGAATCACATCCCTGAAGATCAAGCCAGAATATCAATCCATTTCCTCAAGCCTCTTCACAAGGCACGAGATAATCATTCCACACCCGCAGGACACCCCATAAACTATATAAATCTCCCGCTCACTCTTCTCACAGCATGATAAAAGTTCCCTACAACACTATTCTTGAGAAAATAACAGCTCAAAAACAGCTTTCAAAAGAAGAGATCGAAGCAAAAATAAAGGAAAAAATGAGCCAGCTCTCTGGTCTCATTTCCCAGGAAGGAGCTGCCCATATCATTGCAAACGAATTAGGAGTAAAGCTTCTTGAACAAACAGAGGGCGGCAAATCAAAGATTAAGGATATTATGGCTGGTATGCGATCAGTAACTGCAGTGGGAAAAGTAACTGCTGTCTACGAAACAAGAGAGTTCCAGCGTAAGGACGGCCAACCAGGAAAAGTAGGCTCTTTTGTTATTGCAGATGAAACCGCATCAATGCGAATTGTGCTTTGGAATGATCTGGCAGACAAACTTGCTGAACTTAAGCAGGATATGACTGTCAAAATAACGAATGCCTACACAAAAGAAAACAATAACGGTGTTGAAATCCATCTCTCTTCCTCTTCAGAACTGCAAATCAATCCTCAAGGAGAGAGCATAGGAGAAGTAGCACAAAAGCAGGAAGCAGTCAGGAAAAAGATTGAGGAACTGCAGCAGAACGATAACAACATCGAGCTGATGGGGACCATTGTACAGGCATTTGAGCCACGATTCTATGAAGTATGCCCTCAATGCAATAAAAGGGTAAAGCCAAAAGAGGGCATATACAGCTGTCCCACGCACGGTACAGTCACTCCTTCATATGGATATGTAGCCAACATTACTATTGATGATGGAACTTCATCTATTAGAACAGTTTTCTTCAGGAGCCAATTAGTCAATTTGCTCAAGATTGATCATGAAAAAATGCTCGCAATAAAAGACAACCCCGCATCTTTTCAGCCGCTAAAAGACGACTTGCTCGGCAAAACCATAAAAATTGTTGGGAGAGTGTCAAAAAATGATATGTTTGATCGGCTGGAATTTGTTGCTCAACTAGTCTTTCCAGACCCCAACCCCAGTGAGGAATTAAAGCGCCTTGAGCAGGAAGCTCAAATCATCGAATAATGCTCTTTTACACGCATATTGCTTTTGCAATCCTCTTAGGATTATATGTTATAGATTTTATTCCCATTACCGATATTACACTATTCTTTTCATCACTTATTGTATTCACCTTAGTTCCTGATATAGATCAAACAAAATCCATTATAGGGAAAAGACTCAAGCCCCTTTCCGGTATTCTCTCCTTCTTTGGACACAGGGGGTTTACGCATTCGGTTCTGTTTGTTGTGTTGGTATACCTTATTCTTTCACACTTCTCAATGCTCATTGCATTTGCAGCGGTTCTGGCAATACTCTCGCATCTTATCCTTGATGCGCTCACGCCAAAAGGAATCATGCCGCTCTATCCACTCAAATACAAAATAAAAGGTCCCTTCAGAACGAATAGTATAATAGAGAAAATGGTGTTTATAGTGATTTGTGCGATGATTATTGCTAAATTCAGTTTTCCTTGAGCAATTTTGAGATTATCTCTTGTATTCTGAAAGCCCTTGGTTTAGTTGTTGCAAAAATTGTGGAGTGTATTGTTTCCTTATTGTTGCTCCCCCGCTAGACTGACTCCCACCACCAAACCCTTGAAACTGGCCAGCGACTTTATGAACAACCTGGCCTATATTGATTTCAGAGTCATTGCAAATGACATTTAATTTTTGTACTTTTCTATCGGTTTCCAACACACAAACACCAACAGGCGTTTTCGTACTTTCGGCTAAGTAGCCAGCTATCATGTTAGTATAACCTCCTCTAAAGTTAGGGAAGTAACCATATGTTAAATGTGATAAAACCTCTTTCCTTTTATCAGCCATACTCTTTATTTCATCAAATCTACTAATTCCTTGATTATATCTTAATACTAATTCATCTATTGCTTCAGGGAAAGCACCTTCTTTGATTGCATAAGTAAGTGTTCTCTTGAACTTATTGTCTTTAATATTATATGCTAAGCCAAATTTAAGTATCTCTGCGTTTTTGTCTAATCTTTCTCCATGTCTTTCTCGTGCTAATTGAATCATCTTTGTTTCTTGTATTCCGTCGTTAAGTGACGCAATAGCTGGTATCATTACATCTAATCCGTTTTCTATCTCTACGTAAGCACTTTCGCAACTTGAGATAGTTCCATCAATGGAAACTTTACTAAAAGGCAATTTTTCTGGAGTAAGGCCTTGTGGTAGATTATGCTGATCAAAGAAATGAGTACTAAAGCCAGGTCTTTTTTCCATCTCTAAGAATAATTGAGAATGTGTTGAGGAATCAACGGCTAAATCCACAAGATAAATCTCTCCTTCAGGCCCTTTTACAAATTGCGAGACAATATCAGGTAGGGTTCTTGGAGAAGTAAACGAAAAAAATGCATCTCCGACCGCATTAAGTATTGTAGCAACACCAAGTAGCCCATCCGAGTCTCCCCCTCCAAAAATATAATTGGCCTTCATTTTACCAGTGTTATTGCACGAATTATAAAAAAGTTACTATCTTGTAGTAAGAAAGAAAAGGGTGTATCAATTTTAAATTCAAATATTGGTTTGGTTGTCGTTCGCCAAGCTCTTTTCTTCTAACTTAAATTCAGCTCTCGACCAAACTCTGCATATACCTATTTAAGACAGTCTGCTAATGCAATTCATCCAAAAACCTGTTTTGCCATCAAAAGCGATTCCTTCTTGTATTGCCTCTTATCAAAAATCTCAGAAGGGTGATACTCAATAGAATACCGGGCAAGTTCATAGAGTATTCTTGCAAGCGCTTTGCCTTTCTCAGTCAGTGAATACTCGATGATGACGGGGCTTTTGCTAATAATATTCTTCACAATAGTATTATCTTTTTCCATTTCCTTGAGCCGCGCGGAGAGCATCTTAGTGCTTAATTTTGGATTACGCTCCAGAAAATCCCTGAATCTGCGTTTACCGAAAAAGAGATCTCTAATAATATTAATCGTCCATTTCTTCCCTATGTGTTTGAGGGTATTTTCAATCGGGCATCGATCAGGTCCTGGCATGGTCTTATTACCTTTTTGTTACAAAGAGTTTATATATAGAGTCTTATTACTTTTAGTTAGTATATATATTTAAGTAAGTATATAAAATTTTCTAAACGGAGGAACAAAAAATGGGAAACGACTGTAAAGATGAAAGTTGCTGCTGCAAAGAAGGATATTGTGAAATGTCAAGCGGAATGATGTGTCTTGCTGACAAAGCATGGGGCGATCTCATGGCAGAAAAGATGAAAAAGCTCTGGGAAAAAGAGCGCGGCTCAAACATGGACGCTGCAGCAGAAGTAATTGTCAAGCATTCCATGGCCACCTGGAAGCACCGAATGGAAAAGCAGGACATGAAAGCAAATCTTCCTCAGGAAGAAATAGATAAGTTCAGAGAAGAACTGGGAAAGGTTATGAGCAATTAATTTTTTGCTTCTCTTTCTTATTTTTCTTTCTTATTTTCTAATAAAATCAGCCCACTGGACACACCTATTCTTTATTTTTTCCGTAAATTAAGAGCTAATTATCTAAAATTCTACTGGCACTGGACACCAGAGTATGCATGTGAGGTATATAAAGGAAAACCCCCATACTATCTCTTAGCTTGTCAAATGATAAGCACCTCACTTCCTGGGGTAGTGGCCACGACTTCTTCGAACAACAGTGGCCCCTTAACCCATTATCTAAGGGAAGGTGAAATAAAATCCGACAAGGAAGAGGTAGAAAAAATGGAAAACACAAGACAACCTGAAAAGAAATTTAGCGCTGGTCCAATCAGTGCAGCCGTATGGAAAAATTCTGGCAAAAACAAAGAAGGCCAGGAAGTAGAATACCGAACCGTGACCCTGCAGAGGGGATATAAGGACAAAAACGACGAATGGCAGAATACGAGTTCTCTGAGAGTGAATGATCTGCCAAGAGCGGAGTTAGTCCTGAGGAAAGCATACGAATACATCGTTCTGAGGGATACGACAGATGCCGTATCCATACCAGAAAAACTGCTCTCCTCTCAGGAGCAGGCATATGAAGAGATCGTTATGTGATCTCTTCTACTATCAAAAAACAACCGAACAAACAGGAGGATGATACACCATGAAACAAGAACTAGAGGCACCTATGCTGGAGCAAAAACCAAAAAAAGAAAAAGCCACAGCCATTTCTAAACCTAAAATGGCCGAAACCAAGGAAAAAACTCTCTCAGACTTACCGGGAGTAGGGGCAGCAACCGTCGAAAAGCTCGAGCTTGCAGGATTTGCAGATCTGATGTCTGTTGCCGTAGCAACACCCGGAGAGCTTATTGATGCATCAGGAGTAGGAGAAGGCGTTGCAAAAAAAATGATTGCTGCAGCGCGAACCATGCTTGACATGGGATTTTCCTCGGGGCTAGACCTTCTTGAAAAACGAAAGAACGTCATGAAAATCTCAACTGGAACCGAGGAATTAGACAAATTACTCGGCGGTGGCGTAGAAACAAACGGGATAACGGAGGCCTATGGCCAATACGGCTCAGGGAAATCCCAGATTGCTCACGTGCTTGCGGTACGAGCCCAACTCCCTGTTGAAGAAGGAGGAACAGGCGGCCAGGTAATATTTATTGATACGGAATCAACGTTCAGGCCTGAGCGAATCGTAGAGATTGCAAAAGGGTGCAATATTGATCCGGATGAAGCGCTCAAGAATATCAAAGTAGCGCGAGCATATAACTCTGACCATCAGATGCTGCTTGCAGAAAAAGTTGAAGATATCATCAAAAAAGAAGGTCTCAGCATAAAGCTGGTTATTGTCGACTCCCTCACCGCACACTTTCGTGCAGAGTTTGTAGGAAGGGGAACTCTTGCAGACCGACAGCAAAAGCTCAACAAGCATATGCACATTTTAGCAAAACTTGCTGACACTCAAAACCTGTGCGTCTATGTGACCAATCAGGTAATGGCAAAACCAGATCAATTCTTTGGTGATCCAACCGAGGCAATAGGCGGAAACATTGTAGGACACAATTCTCAAACAAGACTCTACATCAGAAAAGGAAAAAAAGGAACCCGGGTTGCAAAACTAGTGGATTCACCTTATCTTCCTGATGGAGAAGCAGGCTTTGTCATCACTCAGTCCGGCATTGAAGACATTTAATGCCTTACTTTTTTTATTATATATTTTTCTTTAATTTTTTCTTCAATCACAGAAAACTTCTTTTGAGACATCGGATCGACAATATCGGGATCTAAATCCAATAAAGGAACCAAAACAAAATCTCTCTTCTTCATTTCTTTATGAGGAATAGTAAGCCCTCTCTCGTCAATAATATCAGAGCCATAAAGAAGAATATCCAGATCAATCGTTCGGGGCCCGTTTTTTTCACTCCTCTCTCTATTTAGCTTTTTCTCTATAGTAAGCAGTACCTCTAACAATTCCTCTGGAGAGCGCTCTGTCTTTATTCGTACAACAAGATTACAAAAATATCCCTGGTCTTCCATTCCAAAAGGACGAGTCTCATACCAGGGAGACTCTTCAACTTTGCCAAAATGAGAGTGTAATAACTCAACACCTCGAGAAATATTCTGCTTGGCATCAATATTTGACCCTATTCCTATATACACAATAACCATCTTCAGGAACTTCGAATAGCATCAACAATTTGCACTGCTCTTTTGCACTCCTTTACATCATGCACCCGTATAATCCGGGCGCCATTCATAATAGCAACAACATTTGAGGCAATCGTGCCTTCCAGTCGCTCATCAACGTCAATATCACTTATTTTTCCAATGAATGACTTTCTCGAAGTCCCAATAAGCAAGGGAACGCCTAGCGAAGAAAACTCCTCCAATTTCTTCAGGATCTGCAAATTATGCTCGACTGTCTTTCCAAATCCAATACCTGGATCAACAATAACCCCATCAATACCGGCATTTCTCGCAGCAGAAATTCTCTCCTCGAAAAAAGAGATAATATCTTCTACTACATCAGTATAGGTAGGGCTTTGCTGCATAGATCTCGGCTCTCCCTGCATATGCATGATAACCACAGAAGCATTATATTCAGAAATAACCTGCATCATCTTCTCATCGGCAAGCCCGGTAATATCATTAATTACCTGTGCCCCTAGTTTAAGACACTCGCGGGCAACACCTGGTTTTTGCGTATCAATAGAAAGAACTACATCAACCTCAGAAGCAAGCCTTTTCAAAACAGGAAGAATGCGTTTAAGCTCTTCTTCCTCTGATACCGGATCCGACCCCGGCCGTGAACTTTCTGCACCAATATCAATGATGGTTGCCCCTTGTGCAATCATTTCCTTGGCATGACTCACAGCCTTGTCGACATCAGTATAGAGGCCTCCATCGGAAAAAGAATCTGGGGTAACATTAAGTATCCCCATGATTTCTGTTCGGTTAGGATCTAATACATAATCGCCTAGTTTCATTTAGGCGGCCATAGCATTTTCCTGCATGATTCCATCAAGGAAGGCCCACTGCGCATCCAGGCTTTTCTTAAAGCTTCTGTGCACTTTTTTCTGCAGCGCATCAGATCTGGCTAACTCTTTAAGAATATCCCTCCATACCTGAGAATGCTTAATATCAGCAACCATGTGCTCGTTAAAAAACTCCAGCCCTTCTTTAGAAGTAATGCCATAATGTTTCTTTAAACCCTGTTTCTTGGTTTTAGCAATTTCAGACACCTGTGCCTCATAAGCCAAAATGCATCCAATACCTTCCAAAAAGCTCTCAGCAGTAGAATTCTCAAATTGCTTAAGAAGTGCAGAGGTTTTAGCAGCAACTTTTGAATTGACCACGTCCTTTCTTTTTATACCAAGGCTCAGGCAAAACTGCATCCAAAGCTCTGCATGCGGCTTCTGCTTTCGAATACCTCCGATCTCCTCTTCAATAAGATTCCCCAGCATTTTTCTTCGCAGAGCAGAATCCGTACATTTACCATAGACTGTAGCAACAAATCGTGGAAAATGATCCGTAAAATGAAAATACTGTTTCGCATAATCATCAAGTGCATCTTTCGGAACTGTCCCCTCGTTCCACATCTGATAGAAGGGATGCAATAGAAGACTTCTTTTTTGCATATCTTTTTCTAAACCACCTAAAAATTGTTTCATATTCATACTATCTCCCCCGATAATGATAACTAAGGACCGCAGGCACGATATATAAAGTTTGTCCTTGATTTGACTCTATCAATTGGTCTTCAAAAAGTCTTTGCTACTTATTCTGAGGATACACTTACCGAAACAGAATCAGCATGATCGAGCGCATGAGGCTTATCCACTTCAACATTGGCTCGCAGCACTCTCTTATCCTTCATCACGACTTTAAGAATACTATCAGCCAATTTCTCTAAAAGAAAAAACGTAGATTGTTCAACATTTTCCATGATCCGCTTAGTAATATCCGCATAGTCTACGGAAGAGCTAAGAGTATCACTTTTAATAGCTTCCTTGGCATCAAAATCAAGGACAACATTGATGATTATTTCCTGCTTCTTCTTTCTCTCTTCTTCATAAGCACCGATAATTGCCCGCGTGCGCAGATTTTTTATCCTTATCTGAGCCATTTTCACAAAATAAGGCTTAAGAACTCCTGCCTCGTAGGCTCAGAATCCCTAAAGCACCCCAGCATGCAGCTTGTTTTCACGAGGGAATTTTGTTTTTCATCATCTGAGAGGATCATGCACAAATGTTTTGCTTCAATAATAACCCCTACTCCTTTAGGTTTTAAATGCTCCATAATAGCATTGGCGATCTGAGTAGTGAGATTCTCCTGTATTTGTAGTCTCTTTGAAAAAGCATCCACCACTTTGATTATTTTTGAGAGCCCGATCACTTTTCCATTGGGAATATATGCGACATGGCACTTCCCCAGAAAAGGCAAAAGGTGATGTTCACACAGCGAATAGATCTCAATATCTTTGACCACAACCATTTCATCAATATCTGACTCAAACAGAGAACTGCTAATGAGCTCCTTTATGTTTTTCCCATACCCTCTCGTCAAATAAGAAAACGCCTTTGCCGCTCTTCTTGGAGTATCCACTAAGCCATCCCTATTGAGATCCTCTCCTGTTTCAGAAAGTAACTTTCTGTAAGCCTCTTCCATAAGTACCCCCTCAAAAGAATAAGCATAAATCTATTTATATAGCTTGTGCAAAAAAGAAAGAAAAGATTTAACTGCAATCCTTGCACTGAGGTGCAAAAAATCCCAGTAATCCTTTAAGGACGAAAATTACTCCAATAAACATTGCCCAGGAAACTACTCCGTACATTTCATTGAGGATAACTAAAATACCCAGCACTAGCATCATTGTACTAAAGCATTTCTTACACATACCGCAACAGCCTCCACAGGTTTTTCCTGCTTCTTCAACTTTTTTTGCCATGAGTATCACCTCTTCTCTCTCATAGGGCAATATTGTATATAAATATTGCTAAACTCTCTCTTCCCGGACGCAACCCCAATATTTAAAAAATACTACGCAATCTCCAATCTTATGAAAAATATCCTGTTTTACAAATATGTTCCCATAGATAATCTGGAAATATTCAGGGAAGAACACCTTGCTCTATGCAAATCATTAGGCCTCTTGGGAAAAATCCTTATCGCAAAAGAAGGGATTAATGGATGCGTGACAGGAGAAGAAAAAAGCATAGAACAATACCAAAAGCAACTTACTGCAGATAAGAGATTTTCGGATATTGTATTCAAGGAAGGCAAAACCGAGCACCATAATTTCAAGAAAATGTTTGTACGTATAAGAGAAGAGATCGTAACATCCCATCTGGGCGTCGATCCAAAAGATGCTGCAGCTTATGTTGAACCAAAGGAGCTTAAACAATGGCTGGAGGAAGGGCAGGAACTGGTGCTTGTCGATGCACGAAATGATTACGAAAGTGACATTGGAAAATTCAAAGGGGCTATTGCTCCTCCCATCAAAATATTCAGAGACTGGCCGAAAGTAAAAGAATATCTCAGGGACAAAAATCAAAAAATTGTTACTTACTGTACAGGAGGAATCAGATGCGAGAAAGCATCAGCATACCTCAAAAAGGAGGGCTATACAAATGTGTATCAGCTCCATGGTGGAATATTAACCTACGGGAAAGAATGCGGTAATGATCACTGGGAAGGAAAATGCTTTGTTTTTGACAGCAGGGGAGCAGTGGATATTGATCCGCAGAACCAGTCAGAGCCAATTACGCAGTGCTCCCGGTGCCGTATGCCCTGCGCGCAGTATCATAACTGCAAGAAAACAGACTGTGATAAGCGATTCATTGCCTGTAATAATTGCCTTGAGGAATTAGAGCAGTGCTGTTCTAAGAAATGCAGGAATGAATTAAAAGAAAAGAAAAATATTGCTAGTGCCCCCACTTTTGCAGCGCAAACATCTTAGTCATCGCATCAAAAACACTATTTACTTTTGCATTGGTGCTATTCTCATGCATTGCCCACCCAAAGTATTCTCCTGAGCCATTCTCAATACCAATATCAACAGCAAGCTCTGCATTAAACCCAATGGAGTCAGGTAATGTAGGGTCCTCTCCCGGATTCCAGATTAAGGTTTCCTTATCCAGGTTTGGGATTATTCTTAACTGATAATGGGTTAGTAATACACGGTGATCCGAATCATTGATAGTGTTTATGATTTTTTGGAGCCCTTCCATTGCAGCCTCAACCGGACCGCCGCTTTCATGAGAAAAAGCGTTCTGTTCTCCACCATATGCATAGTTAATTTCAATGGTTGTTCTTCCCTTCTTTGTAGTCGTAAGCGTATAGTCTTCCACAACAATAAGATCCTCAATGCTTCTGTTATTGAACAATAGCTCTGCCTCATATAATATCTCTGTTATAGACAGGGGAGATTTTCGATCATTGGATAATTGCTTGAGGTTGAGGGTAAATGAATCAATTTTCTTTTCGTCGTAATGGACTCCGCACTCTTTCAAAAGGTGAATGACTTGCCCTTTTCCCGAAGTAGGCCCTAGTTCTATTATTGGTTTTGATCCATATTGTCCTGATCGAATATGATACGTATCAGCAGATTTTCCAACTAGATCAGTATGAATTCCTGAGGTGCTTACATTCTTTCTTTGTTCATCCATCGACGGAGTTCTTCCCAAAGCAGCCAAAATAGCATCGCGTGATTTATCCAAATAAGGCAGATTTTTGATAATTCTTTCATCATCAATACGCCCTCGATCATACAGATTTTTGATAAGCAGATCTGTTGATGCAATGCCATTTCGCTCACCTAAATGGTCAATTGTCGACTGAAGATATCGTACGCCAAATTTTTCATAGGCGTAAAATGTATGCGCATCAGCCATGCCACTATCGTTATGACAATGCACGCTCAGTTCAATGTTAGGAAACTCCTTTGTAACATAATCCAGCAACTGAGAAAACTCGTAGATACTGCTAACCCCTACAGTATCCGGCAGATTAAAAATAATAGGTACATTCCTTTTCTGCCGCGTATTCCCTCGCTCATACCCCTCTTGCGCTGCCTGAATAAATGTTTTCAAATGGACTGCATTACTGGCATACGTTCGATACGCATCTTCCGGAGAGAACATAACATGGTCAAAGCCTAAACTTGCCGCTTGTTCAACGCTCTCTGAAATAAGCTTGCAGTAATCGTCAATCGATTTCCCGCCTCCAAATCGATTATTTCTATGCTCCTCGGATGTACCGATAAATAAATGAATCAAACTATTCCCGTAGTTCTTCATTACTTCCTCCGCTTTTTGTATATCACTGGGATGACATCTGGCCAAAACCCCAATTCCAACCGCAGATTGCTCTCCAATGAGCATATCTCTTATGGCAGCAATGTGATTGTAGTCTACAGGATTAGCCGGCATGCCTAGTTCTAAATAATGCGCATAATTGGACAAAAGTTTTGCGATAAATAGTCGCTCTTGCCTATTTGCTCCAATACCTCCGGGTGTCTGAAGCCCCTCACGAAGGGTTGTTTCAAATATTATTGGTGATTCCTGAGTACTATATTCCATTCCTCTTACCTCTGGTGTATATGAAAGTATATTGAGAAGTAATAATCAAAACGATGCAGTGCGCCCCAAATATACTGTAAATGTGGGGCTTAAAGCAGCAGCAGAACTAGGAGAATCAATGATAGCATAAGAGGTTGATTCGTCCTTTTCATTAAGAAGGAAAATTCTTTACTTCTTTTTAAACATTCCGTTTCAGTATCAAAAACAATAATCTTTTTATACCTTCTTTGTTCAGAATAGTAAAAAAGGGGACACGAATCTAAAAAAATGTTTTCAGGAAAAATACGACATTCTTTCACAATCTTCTTATTCTCTATTCTCTTTTCAGTCTTTGCGCTAAGTTATGCATATGACGATGCGCCTATTCTTGATTCAGAAGGGAAAATCCCTGCAAGAACGGCATATCACGACCTTCGGTTGATAGCAAACGATAGTGCCGGCCACTCTATCGATGCCAACGAGGACGGTATTGTTGATGTGGCAGAATATGCATTGAACGCGGGGAGTGGAACCTCTGCGTGGTCAGAATCCGCTGGTAACGTATACAGACAAAACGGTAATGTGGGAGTTGGAACCAACAACCCAACGTCAAAACTTCATGTGATAGGGGATATGCGCGTAACAGGACTTATTCATTTTGGAACCAGCTCTTTTATTTATGATCCCGTTACAGACTTACTAAGTGTAGGATATCTAAAACTTACCGGTAATGTTTCCGGAAATCCTGGACCAGTAAACTGCCCGCTCAGTGCTGATGCTGATGGCAATATCGTATGTGGGGGAGGGGGTGTTCTTCCTGCCTGCGGCAATAACGAGATCATAAAATATATTTCCGGAATCTGGCAATGTGCAAGCGATGATGTCGCAGCAGGCGGAGGGATTGGCGGCGCAGGAAGCGCGAACTATGTACCAAGATGGTCTGGCGGATCGACATTGACAAATTCCGTTATTTACCAGGATGCAGGATCAAGCGTAGGGATAGGCATTGTAAATCCTGCTGCACGATTG
>JANQND010000004.1 GCA_028279765.1 Candidatus Nanoarchaeia archaeon
TGTATGTCATCTATACTGGTGTTCTGAATGGCAATCGGCGCTTTGTGGAGCAGGCTGTTCAGAAGGCAATTTATGCAGTATCTAAATCTGCTTTAGTACTTATTTTTGCTTTTACTCCATTAAAGGTTGCAGGAGCAATTATCGGATTTACTATCTCTCCGCTTATCTCTTACTTGTATATTAGAACGCGTTTAGTGTTTGGAAAGGCTGTAGCAACGTTTAAGGTAAGCAAGGTAGCCAGATTTGCGCTTCCATTGATTGCCTTTGCTGCAATCTTTAATTTTATCACTACTATTGATCTTTTTTTTGTCAAGTCCCTGCTTACCAATGATACGCTTGCGGGATATTATGCATCCGCGCTTAATATTTCTAAGATGCCATTTTTCGTGTTCATCGGGCTTGCATCGACACTATTTCCCTCGATTGCTGCTGCGTATGCCGCTAAAAAGGTTCCATTGATTCAGCGGTATATTCAGCAATCTTTTCGATACTTGCTGATACTGACTCTTCCTTTTGCATTCCTGGTTAGTGCAGCATCTTCTCAGGTATTGGGGTTCTTGTTTGGTTCAGAGTTCATTCCTGCTGCTCCTGCGTTGAGCATTCTGGTTTTTGGTTATGTGATGATTAGCGTGAGCATGGTCTTTTTGAACATTATTCAGGCAATCAACCGAATTTACCAGGCAGTTATTATTTCGCTGGGGCTTCTTTTGTTTGATATTGCAATGAATATCGTACTGATCCCCCGCTTTGGGCTTGTTGGAGCGAGCCTTGCAACAATGCTGACAGGATTAGTTGGTATTATAGTAACTTCAGTATTTGTCTATTTTAAATTTAAAGTATTGATTAAGATGACTGAGGTTATCCGTATTGTCGCATCCTGTATTGTGATCTACCTGCTTGCAAAGGTGTTCCCTTTCACAGGATTCTGGCTTATTCCTCAGTTTGTTGGGCTTTTTGTTGTGTATCTGCTCATTCTGCTGGCTATTGGAGAGCTGAAGAAGAAAGACATACTGCGATATCGGGATTTTTTGAGGAAGTAATATAAAGAAGGAGATGGAGTGAGGAAGTATGAAGCAGTTTTTCCATAAACATCGATCATTTCTTTTAGTGCTTCTTGCTATCATCGCGTATTTTGTGCTGTCCCTTGATGGGTATCATCACTGGGATGAATCCTGTTATTTGAGTGAGGCTGCCTATGGTCGTGATAAAGGATACTCTTGTTTTCCTCTCGATCATTTCCGATTGCATGTGCTCCTTGTAACAGGTTTGGTTTCTCTTCTCGGGACTGGCTGGATCTCCTTACTCCTGATTGAAATCGTCTATGCCTTTCTTTTCTTAGGGTTCGTTGTGCATGCGTATCTATTGTTTGCTCGCTTGTTTCCTAAAAAGGAGGCAAAATATACTGCGCTGGTTCTCTTATTCCTCCCTATCAGCACCTATTTTGGCTTTAAGATACTCAGTGAAGTACCTGCTCTTTTCCTGGTATCGTTGAGCTTGCTTTATTTTGTGCGGGGCTATGAGTGTTTGGGATGGAAGAGATATACTCTGTTTTTCGTGAGCGCACTAGGCGTTCTCTTTTCTGCTGTTGCACGAATGGATGCACCGATTTTGTTTTTTGGATTCTTGGGAGCAGTTCTGGCTGTTAGTTTCTTTAGGGGGCAGGTATTTGACTTCAGGTTCAGAAAAAGCATGTATTGTTCCATTGTTGTTACTCTTCTCTTTTTGGTTTGTTTTCTGGTGATGTTTGTAGGATTTCATTTCAACCCTTTTGAGCGTTTTATTTCATCATCAAGCATATCGTCTGTTCTTCCCTTTGTTTCCATTGAAAGCCATGAAGAATCTTTAGGCGGGGGGCCTGCATCTGAAAACTTTTTTTCACTGGTACTGAAGGTTTTTTGGCTGTATGCTCTGAAATTTTTGATTGGAGGAGGATTTTTGTATATTTTTGTTCTCTTTGCTTTTACCAGATGGAAGGAGCCTGTGTTTCAGTTTTCATTACTCTGGTACGCACTTACCACGTTTCCGGTTTTGTTTTTGTTATCCTGGTCTGAGCTTCGTTATTCTTACCTGAACATGATTGCGCTTGCTATTCTTGTCCATCTGGGAATAGAAAATGTTAAAAGAATGGTGAAAAATGATGCTTTGGTACGCGTGCTCTATGGTTTTTGTGTGCTGATTAGCATTGGCCTGCTCTATAATGCAGAAATGGAAGTATCTGAAAGAGACTATAAGCAAACACTCCAGTACCTGAAAGAAAACTATCCCTCTGTTACGATTTTGACACCGGATTCCTATAATGATTATTATTTCTTAAAGTTCGTCTATCCACACGTGTTTACTGTTGAAGGAAAGTCACAGGAATTCTATGATAACCCGCGAATCCAGCTGCTGGGCGACAATGTCATCAGGGATGTTGGTTCACTTAACGCAATCCAGGGGAATAATCTAAATGCTGCTTATGTGTGTTATCATCAGTTCAAGAAACATACTTTTATAAACAAAATCATGGATACAGTAAAGGGAAAGAGAACATCATCCAGTGATACAGGGACCTGTTCTCGCAGCTGGATGTGGAATTCGAATGATGTTTCACTTTCAAAGATTGAGCAATTTGGCCCTTATGAGATTTATGAGGTAAGCATTAATGAAGATAAACAAACCTGAGTGGAAATTCGTTTTCGTGTTTTCCTTTCTTGTTATTCTTGCTACCTTCATTCCTCTTATGACCGGGTATCTGAAAACGCCTGAGGGGTATGTCTTTTCCGGAGTAACCCGCGTGGTTGATTCTAACACTTATTTTGATTATATGAATCAGGCGCGTGATGGTCATTTCGTTTTTATTAATTCCTATACTTCTGAAGATATGGATCGGTTCTTAGTGCGGCCCTTGTTCTGGCTTATGGGAGTAGTCAGCCTCGTACTGCCCTCAGTTTTTGTATGGCATCTGTTTCGGGTAGTGCTGGGTTTTGCATTTTTGTTTTCTGTTTATTATTTGATTTCGATGATCTTTAAGAAAATCGGTGATAGGCGCATTGCCTTTGCGTTTGTTGCACTGTCATCGGGATTGGGCTGGTTTTTTATCATGGTGTACGAGTTAATCGGTAAGATGTTCGGCTCACTACTGGACTTTCGGCAAAGTGCTATCTCATTTCTTGCATTGGAAGGCCAGCCACATACTATTGCATCGTTCTTTTTCATGGTTTTGACGTTTATTTTACTTTTGAAGGCAGTGAAGAAGAATACGTACCGTTCTTTTTTGCTTGCAGGGCTATCCTGCTTTATTCTCGGCTTTATTCACCCTTTTGATGTTATCAGCGTATTTTGTGTTGCCGTATTTTTCCTGCTCATGGTGTATATGAAAGAGAAGAGGGTTCTTTTCAAGTCCTTTTGGTTTTTTGTGCTCGGTGTTCCTGCCCTCATATATTATGGATCGCTTACTTTTTTCAATGAAATATTTAGGGAGTGGAGCAAGCAAAATGTGATTCAGTCGCCTAACCCCTGGGGTTATATTCTTGGATACGGATTCATCATAGTATTTGTTGCCGTGTATCTGCTGCGATGGTATAGCTGGGAGAACCTGAAAAAAGCTGATTATCCTCTTCTTTTACTGCTTTGCTGGATTGTTATTAATCCTTTATTACTCTATTCTCCCCTAAAGATTGAGGGCAGATTTATTGAGGGACTGCATGTTCCTTTGGCTATTATTGCTGCACTGGGGTTTGTTACGTATGCATTGCCCTGGCTTTCTGCTGTCTTTCGAAAGAGGATTTCTCGAAGAGTGCTTATCGTATTGACTATTGCTTTTCTGGCCCTTACGAATGTGTACTATATTATTGATGTCTCCTCAGAGATGAAGCCTGACCGCTATGCTGAGCATAAGTTTAGGGCAGAGTATTATTTGCTGCAGGAAGAATATGATGCTTTGCAGTGGCTTTCAGCAAATACTGACCCTTCTGAAACCGTTTTGAGTTATATGGAAATAGGAAATTATATTCCGCGGATAGCAGGGAATCGAGTGGTTTTGGGACATTGGGCACAGACAGTAGAGTTTGAGAGAAGAAGAGCAGAAGCACGTGATTTTTTCTCTTCCGGTTCAGCAAGCCTGATTGAACAGCATGATGTCTCGTATATTTATGCCGGCCCTGAGGAGAAATCCCTTGGCACTATCAATTTTGACGATCACTATGATCTTGCGTATAGCAATGATGCGGTGAGTATTTACAAGATAAAATGAGTACCGTAAAGCGCGTTGCGAAAAATTCATTCTATAATTTCTTTGGGAACAATGTGACGAAGATCGTCACGATGCTTCTGACGATTTTTATTGCTCGTTTTTTTAGTGATGTTGATTTTGGGAAGCTTTCCTTTGCATTATCTTTTACCGGTCTGTTTATTATTTTGATTGATCTTGGAACGCGATTATTATTAGTTCGTGATATTGCATCGGATAAGAAAAATGCTTCATCATATGTATCTTCAGTCATGGGGCTGAAGCTTATCTCTTCTGCTCTGGTGTTTGGTTTTGTTGCGGTTCTGATTAACCTGATGCAGTATCCCCAGGATACCACGTATGCAGTGTACATCGGCGCTCTGATTATCATTTTTGAATCCTTTTCGATTTCGCTGCAATCTGTTTTTCAGGCCTTTGAGAAGCTGCAGTATCCTGCGTATACGAAGATTTTTCGGGTTTTACTGCGGTTTGCTATTACGCTGCCCTTTTTGTTTATGGGATATGGCCTGATTACGGTAATGCTCATTTATCTTTTTGTACAGATTGTTAATTTTGCTGTTACCTGGTACTTATGCTCGCGGGTTTGTATTCCTCTTTCTTTTCGCTTTGATGGGATGAAACCACTTGTTATTCGCGGATGGCCTTTTTTATTGTCCTCCGCATTCGTGATGGTGTATTTTCGCATTGATATTACGATGTTGTCCGTAATGCAGGGAGATGCAGTAGTTGGATGGTATAGCGCATCATATACCTTATTGGATGCGCTGATTTCGATTCCTATTGCTCTCAATGCTGCGTTATTGCCGTTAGCGGTGAAGTATGCTGCAGCATCACGTGCTAAATTAATAGTCCTGTATAAGAGTGCTGCGCGGCTATTGTTAATGCTTGCTATGCCTCTGGCTGTTGGAGGCACTCTGTTAGCATCACCTCTTATTTTGTTCGTTTTTGGTGAGAAGTATAGCTCTTCTGTCTTTGCTTTGCAGGTGCTGCTGTGGGTGCTGCTTCCTTTGTTTGTGGTTCAGTTATTAGGCGCTTTATTGATTGCTCTGAAGAAGGAGAAGCAGGGGGTTCCTGCTCTTTTTTTGACTACGGTGGTGAATATCGTTGCGAATTTGATTTTGATACCTCAGTATTCTCTGATTGGGGCTGCCATTGCGACGATTATTTCAGAGATTGTGTATCTTTTCATGTATTACCTGATTGTTTCTAAAGAAATTGGCTTTGTGAACGTATTTGCTTTTGCTGTGAAGCCGCTTCTTGCTAGTGTGGTGATGGGATTGTTTGTCTATTTCTTTAGTAGTTTGCACTTTGCTGTGTTGATTGTTTTAGGCGGATTAGTGTATTTCGGAATGTTGGTTCTGTTAGGTGGTTTTACGCAAGCAGAGAAAGAGATGGTTAAGAGAGTGATTGGGAGAGGGTGAATCTACCTTTCTTCAATTATATTTTTGAGGTTACTTGTTCCTGATAAGACTGAAAAGAGGGAAAGCGAGACTAAAATAAAAATCATTGTTATTCTATCTTTGTTTTTACCCCTGTAGCTCTCTTCCGAAATTGATTCAACCCTTATTCCCTTATATTTGAATAATATTCGTTCAGAATTCATATCATTGAAAGAAGTGTGAAAATATAGTATGTGATAGTCCGTGCTATTGACTGGATATCTGCAGTCCTCTAGCTTTATGCTTGTATTCAATATCTTTGAGCAGCTGTTTAGTGAAACTCTTTCTGTTTCTAGGGACGGGTATTTTTGAACAATTATATAACTCCTGAACTCAGAATGCTCTTCTAAAATGGATGTGTTAAGGGGAACTATTTCTCCAGAACATCTCAAGATGTCACCCACTATAACTTGTGATTTTCCTCGCATGCTAGAGCATATTAATTTTGAATTAGAGTTGGCTTTATTATGATCGCTAAGTTTTGTTTCCAGTGGAAAAGTGGATTTATATTCTTCAGATATGAGGCTGAACCCTAGTATCAAAAAAGAAATTATGCAGGTAATAGCTATAATAAGATAAGGCTTAGTTTTGCTTTTGAGCTGGAGTGTTTTGGTAACTGTTTGGATAGATTCCTTTACAAAGAAAACTAAAACAACATGAAAAAGTATTATCAAAATAATACCAACTAACAAACTTGCCCAAGAAAAAATATGTGTTCCAAAGAATAATCCTATAAGATACTTAAAAGCTATAAAGCCGAGAAAAGAATAGATTATCAGAAAGGACAAGATTATTGAAATCTTAACAAACTGAAACTTCCCCCAGTCAAGCATAACTAGGTCATTTAGTTTTTGAAGAAGAGAGCCATTATTTGTAGAAGATGAGCTTTCTTTAGCATTTCTAGAAAGTTCCTTATCCAGTTTCCTAAGAGTCTTAAAAGTAAGATTTTTTTCTTGGATTATTTTGTTTAAAAAGTGTACGTCCTCTTCATTGAGTTTCCTCTTTTCCAAGACTACATTCCTCATATATGTTAGCCTACTATGACACCTATTATACAGAGCACTTGTCGAAAAAAATAAGTAAATGAACAGGAAAAGGATGAACAGATAGAATGCCCCTATAACAGATATCTGGACTATATAAAAATCAAAAAGATCACTAATTTTAACGATTTTATCTTTTACAGTAGCAAGAAAAACGTAGTAGGGAATCAAACTTGATAAAACTATTGTTAGAGGTATGCTCAACCCGGTTAATAAGAAGGTAAAGGAAGGTTTCCACAACGCTTCAATTCTATCAGTAGCTAACTTAATTTTCTTTTCTAGCATATTATCTACTCTAGAATTAGATCTAGAGGCAATTAACCCCTTTTTTTCACTTAATAGTCAATTTTTATTTAAAGCTTTCTTTACTTCCAACATTTATGGCGGATGTTCCCATAAACTCTCAACACCTTACCCAAAACGTTCTCCACAGCATACTTCTCTGCCTTTTTCCTCAAATCCTTTCCAATGGCATCTCGTTTTATTTTACTTTTCAGGAGCTCTTGGATCTTTGTTGCAAGGGCTTTCTCATCTCCTGCCTTCACTACTAAATCCTTTCGATCAACGATCTTGGGTGGCTCGCCCTTGTCCGTAACAATAATAGGCCGCGCCCTTGCCATTGCCTCAAAGATCGTGCGGCCAAATGGCTCTTTCCAAAGACCGGGATGAATAAGAATATCAGAATCTTCATATCTTTTGATGATGTCCTTGTAGCCGACTGTTTCTTCAAAGAGAATATTTTCTTGCAGTTTCAAGTCTTTCGCAAGTTTAATCAAATGATCTTTTTCTTCTCCTTCTCCGGTGATAATCAATCGAGCAGAAGGATACTTCTTTGCTATTATCACCATTGCCCTGATAAGCACATCAACTCCTTTCTTTGCGTATAAGGTTCCGATGTATCGGATAATAGGTTTTGCTGCTTTCCTTGCCTTCGGTTTGGTAAGAAATCGTGGCTCAAGCATGTTTGGAATTACTGTGAGCTGATCTTTGACAAATCCCCGATTGAGATAATGCTCTTCAATAGTTTCTGAGATGCAGATAAAATGGGGAATCTTTTTGAGATTGCTCAAATAAGCCTTATTATAGAGTGAGCGTTTTATTTTTCGCACTCCTTTGGCATTCTCTACATTACGCAAAATAGGATAATTATTGAGTGTAGCAACGACAGGCTTTTTTATCCTGGGTATAGCCATTCCCATCACATCATAAAAGAACATATTATAGAGGTGAAGAATATCCCCTTTTTCTGCTTCTTTTCTGATAAGGGATGATAACTGACCTTTTTGTTTCAAGGTTAATTTCTCTTCCGCTTCAAATACTCTTTTTATCTGCACACCATTAATGACTTCATTTTTTTCCCCGTCACAACAAATAACAGTCACCTCATGGCCTTTTTGCTGTAGGGATTCGCATAATAATTTCAAGCTGATTTCTCCTCCTCCTGCAAAAGAAGGGTAATATCGTTTAGAGAGAAAGAGGATATTCATTTTGAGAGAAAACCTTCAATTTGTTTTGCAGCGATAGCCCAATCAAATTTCTTTTTCACATACTGATGGCCTTTTAAACCGCGCCTATCCCGATAAGAAGGGCTCGCGAGCATTTTTTCTATCACTCTCTTCAGGTCCTGCACATCCCGTTCTCTGAAATAATCCACTTTATCTTCATAAATTTCCTTGAATATCTCTTTATCAGAGCATATGCAGGGAACCTTCAGATACAATGCTTCCATGGGGGGCATGCCGAACCCTTCGTGGGACGTGGGAAAGACCATGAATTGTGATGAGGCAATTTCTTTGTACTTCTGTGTATCGTTTGCTTCAATAACGAAGCGAACAGAAACCTTCAGCTCTTTCGCTAATTTCTCCAGATTGTCTTTTTCTTCTCCTCCTCCCACGATAATCAGGGGAAGAGCATTCTTCACTAAGGACAGGGCACGAATCAGATCGTCAATATTCTTGTAGGCATTCAGCCTGCCTACGTAGATTATTTGGTTTTTCTTCTTTGCAGCAATCTTATCCATTTCTCTTTTATCTAAACCAGGGTATACATAGCCCAGAACCTTGTGAGAAGTCCATTTTTCGCATTCTTTTTGTGATTTGGCAGAAATGCCCAGCAATACATCGGCATCCATATAGGCCTGTTTTGCACTCTCCCAGCTTTTCCTGAATTTCCCCTGATACTCTTCATGCCACCTTTCTTTCAAATCCTTTTCCATCCAGGGCGGGCTTTCAAAGACAAAATGAAGAGCAGAAATACCTAATTGCTTCGACAATAAACGCACTTTACTGGAAGAATCTCGTAAATATCCAACCAGATAATCTGGCTTTTCTTTTTTAATGAGGGGCTTTATGATAATTAATTCATACAAAAACGCGTAGAATTTGTTAACTAATTCATACCCTTTGAAGTGCTTTTGCAATGCTCCTCTGCATAGTATTCTGAATGTTGCAGGAAAGTTCTCATTATCAAAGAATGCGCTCTTGTTCTTTGCATACAGCGTTACTTCATGCCCTCGTTTTGCAAGAAACTGCGCATACTTAAAGATACAGTAATCTCCACCTCCTACCCGTTTGGCATTTTCCAGAACAAAAAACAGCTTCATTGTCTTTCCTATTGTCTTCCTTTTTGCATATCGTATACGTCAATACGGGGATTCGCATACACTTTATTCTTAATAGGCTGCAGAGACTCGAATATTTTGAATTTTTCCTGAGCAATATCACTGTCAACCATATATCTTATGTTGTATGAATTAAGTATTTCTTTTGTATGCTTGTCAAGCAGATCACTTTGTGTCAGACGATAAATATGCTTTCCGTGATAGTAGTCTTTTCCAAAAATCCAGTCATTCAATGTGTACGCCTGCTGGATTTTATTTCCCTTTTGGATGTCTTCTTTGATTTCATCAAAGGTTATGCTGGTAATATTATACGGCTTGTCCTGGGTATACACGGATTGCGCACTGACTGCTCCTATTGCTCCGGCATAATAGGCAACACGCTGATAGCGCACATCTTCCTTGGAATTGAGGATAGAGAAATCACCTGCTGTTTCATCAAAGGAAAGATAGTATCCTGCAGCAGCATAATACTCTTCAGGAACTCTCTCAAGTGGCTGCAGGCCAAGCTCATCAAAGAGTGCATCACGATGCATGAAGACTGTGGAAAAAGTGATATGAAGTGCAAAAATGATGACCAGCGCAACAGTGCCGGTGATCCGAATGCTTTTCCTGAATCTGGAGAACACATCAACTAAAAACGAAATACCAAGAGCGATATAAACTGCATAGAGGGGATTGAGATAGAGGCGTACATACTGCCAGTCAAGGATTAATTGTGCGAAGAAAATTGCACAGAGCATGAAAAAATAATGATAGACTGTTTTGTGCTTTGAAAAAAACAAGTACCACAAACCAAATACGCTAAACCAGATAAGAATAGTGAGATTATTGTTAAGATTGAATAAAAAATTGAGCACGACAATCCACTGGCTCTCACCGGATATTAAAAAGCTGCTTTTGAAATAGGTGTCATCAATGTTGTACACTCCTCCCTGCGTGAAGGTAAAGAACAATGAGCCGAGAAGCAGCGTAAAGAGAATTGTTGAAAGCACGAAATCGGGCTTTTTTGCGAAGAAAAGAAAGAAGCGGTCAACATATCTTTCGATGAAGGAGAGCGGCCTGGAAATGATCCCGATGAGTTTTTTCCTGAGCATATGAACTACGACCAGTGCAAGGAGCAGCCCGATCGCAACAATATAGGCCATGTCAAAGAGTGACATATTCTGCAGGATATTGGGAAGATAATGGAACAGCCTTCCCCTGCTGTAGAGGTCAAGTATTTTTCCACCTGCTAACGCTAAGCTATAGATCAAGAAATCGATGAATACCAGATGAATATCCTTGAGTTTTCGATAATTTGCGATACTAAAATAGATCAGGCAAAATACGGCAAATACAATAAAAATTTTCTTGGATTTAATGGCAAGGAACCCTGCTATTACTATCAGCAGTACGATGATATCCAGAACGATATGCAACCGGGACTCTTCATAAAATTTCGACCTTCTTTTGTACCATTTTGCACTCTGGAATTGCTCAAGAATCTGTTCCCAGTGAAAAAGAACAATAGCAATGATCCAAGATCCAATGAAGATAACAGAAAGCTGGCTGAGGCGATGCGTGAGTGACATTAAGGCAAAGAGAAGTACTGAAAAGAGCAGATATTTGAGCGAGCGGACTTTGCTTTCTTTCCATGATTCGTAGGATTTGAACAACGAAAGAATGAAAAGAGGATACCAGATAATATTAAAGATCCTGGTTGAGGCGGTGTATGCAGTAACTTTAGCAAAGAAAGACATGGTAAGCAGGATAAATGCAGCAAGGAAGCTTGCGAAGAAGGAATTCCACCTTCTCATCAGAAGAAAAATGTTGAGCGCGCCAATCAGCCCAAAAAGTATTGGAACAATAACAAAGAGAGTATCAAGGTCAAGCCCGGTGAACACAGCAAGATACACAAAGAAGAACTGCAGGCCTGAGGCTATTGATAGAGGATAATACCCTAAGAGGGATGCCGGGTGCATTACCCACGGTGCGTAGCCTTTGTCTACCATTACCTGGGTCAACTGGCCCCAGGTGAAATGATCGGGATGATGCGGATAGTTGAATTGTATCCGAAAGAGAAAAGCAATAGCTATAGCTAGGCAGATACAGACAATAAGGTGTATTTTATCTTTGCTGAGGTATTTCATTGTATCTTTTTCATGTCAGGGATATAGTTCTTGGGGTCTTTCTGGTGCAGGAACAATCCCAGAAACATCCCCACTGCCTGAAAGCTCCAGCTGAAAATGCTGAAGATGAGCTTCTGGGTATTGCGCTTGATGATGAAGAGCAGGGCGAGCAAAAAGAAGCTGCAGTAGACGTACAGCCTCACAAAATACCAGGTCTCGGCAATAGATGCAACGGAAAAAATACCCAGGAATATCCAGATCAATGTGAACACATAGATCTTGAGTTCTCCAAGTGTTTTAAAGAAATGCCTTCTGGTAAATGCCCTTCGCAGGTATTGGCCCGAACCAAATAAGTACTTGCTTCGCATCCTATTGACCAGTGTCATAATAGAGGTGGTTTCATCCCCATAATGAGACACCATAGTGTAAGGAATACGAATGAGATTGCATCCCTTACTGATGAGTTCTGCTCCCAGGTCATATTCTTCATACGCATAGAAGTGTGCATTGGAAAAATATCCTATGTTTTCAAGTGCTTCCCTGCGATACAGGCCACCCATGCCTAACTGCTGTACTTTCTTGGTCTTTTCTACGACATGGGATTTTGAGCGTACCTGAAAAGCCAGATTATCTTTTGACTTCTCAACAATATTTCCCCCTACCCCTGCGATAGTAAGATCAGCGAAGTACGGCAGGGCTTTGGAGAAAAAATCCTTGTCGATTGCCATATCCCCGTCAAGAATATACAGGTATTCCCCCTTGCTTTTTACGAAGCCCATTTGAGGCCCGATGCCGCAGCACCGATCCTTTGCATGCTTGAGCTGCAGAATAGTGATCGGGTATTTTTTTGCAATTTCGACGGTCCTATCTGTTGATTTTGAATCTGCAAGGATGACCTCCCCTTTGTATCCCTTAAGTGCTGCAAGAGCAGATTCTATGCATTCTGCTATATGCTCTTCTTCATTGAGTGCTTTAATGATGATCGAAATAGAACCCTTGGGATAGTTTTTATCTTTGAGAGCATCAAATGTCTTGATAACTTCGAAAAGATCTGAACCGAGAATAACCTCCTTCCAGTCAAGGGATTCTGACAATTTTTTATTGTTGGTAGATAATTTCTTCATCAAGGATTTATTATTTAGGAGTTTAGTTACCTTGCCTGCCAGATCTTTTGCATCACCTGCCTTATAGAGAATCATATTCTTATTCTCCTCAAGAACTCTGCGCTCACCAATATTTGAATTACTCATAATAATTGGCTTTGCTGATGCCAGATATTCCATCGTTTTTCTAATCGAGAGGTGCTTGAGCACTTCTGCTTTTTTATAGGGGAGGACGCATACATCAATTCTCTGGAGCAGCTGAATGCTGTCCTTATGCTCAATTCTATCGGTAAAGATAACGTTTGGGTAGGCCTTGCTTAATTTTTTAATGCTGGTTCCCTGATAGCATTTTCCGACAACCAGTAATACAGTATCCTTATCATAATATTTTGACGATTCAAGCAGGGTTGGAATGTCTACCCATTCCATCCAGTTCCCTATGAATCCGACTATTTTTTTGTGGGATGGGATATGGTATTTTTTGAGCACATAGCTGTCCGGCTTTATTCCCTTGAAATCATCCAATGAAACCCCGTTTGGAAGAAGGAAGCTTTTTTTCTTGATGCTTATCGGCAGATCTTCCATGATGCCCTGACTAATTACGCTTATCCTGTTTGCGAACCGGTGGGAGAGAAGCTCAAAAAATTTTATGAATGCTGCCTTTACGTTGCGCCCCTCCACCTGAAGCTCTTTGTATCGGAAGCAATGCATATCATAAATAATAGTGCACCTAAACAGCTTTGCCAGAGGATAGAGAGCAATGATGAAGTAATATTCACGGATGATGAGATAGTCGAGCCTTCTTAGCAGAAGCAGGAGGGAGACATGCATCAGCATGATTATCTTAAATAGCTGACTTGAAATGAATCCGCTTCCTTTGAAGGGGACCGTAAAGACATTTTTTTCGTCTATTTCTGATCCCTTGCTGAATATGTATACATTGTGATACTGCTCGAGAACCCTTTTAAGATTCAGTATTCGCGAAGGCGGCGCCTCATTATAACTGATAATTTCCTTTGTGATAAAGCCGATATTCATAGTAAGCCCGCCAGTTTTGCAGCAAGTACTGCTTTATCATCTCCACTATTTATTCCTTTTCTTCTCAGAAGGAAAGGGTTAGTCTCCTTCGTGTTTTTTCCGGCGGCAGTGATGACAGCACACTGATACCCTGCTTCCCTAACCATAGATGCTCTTCCCGTAAAATTGCCGTTCGGGTAGGCAAAAAGGGTTATTTTTCGCTGCAGGAGCTGCTCGAGCCTTCGTTTTGATTCTGTGATTTCCCATTTGGCATCCTTGTCTGAAACCGTGGTAAGAATAGGATGGCTCAGGGTGTGCGAGCCAATGTCAAACACATCCTGTATTTGTTTTATGGTGTTCCAACCCATGAAAGAATATTTGACAGGCGGCTTGTCTGAGAGTGATAGTTTTGTCAACTGTTCAACCTGCTCTTCAATAGCGGTAGGGGAGAGTGTTTTGAGGTATTCCGGGTTTATGTGTTGTCTGGTGTGCTCCAGGCGATCCCACCAGGCAAACAGATTCTTTTCAACATTGTCAACCGTGACAAAGACCGTAGCCGGCAGCTCATGCTGCTTGAGCGCAGGATACGCATTCTCATAGTTGTTCTGGTATCCATCATCAAAGGTTATCGCTACCGTGTTTGGCTTTATCTCATCTTTTTTGAGTAGCCCTGGTATGTCTTTGAGCGAGACAACGGTATAGTTTTTTTTAAGGTATTCCATCTGTCTCTCAAACAACTCTTTTTCGACCCGATGATACATCAGAATAACGGGATGCTTGCTGGGAAATATGTTTCGAGCTAACATGATGCATCCACTAGAGTATAAAATACGTGCAAGCATTTTCTTTATTAGTAATCGCATAGATGACATTGTATTCACTGCTTATAGATTTCCATGATTCTTTTTCCGACAATATTCCAGGAATAGTTTTTAGCCATGGCTAGACAATTCTTTCTGAACCTATTTGAATGTTTTGCTGTATATTGCAGTTTTTGTGGCATGCTTTTTGCATCCACCACATATCCTGTTTTTCCATTGATGACTACCTCTCCTACATCCCCGACATTAGTTGAAACTACCGGGATACCGCTTGCCAGTGCCTCGATGACGACGATCGGGAGGCCTTCATAGAGTGAGCTGAGTGCAAAGACTGATGCGCAGGAGAGAATTTGTGGTATTTGCTCGTTAAGAACCGCTTTATGAAAGATTGTTTTGGACTTGATTTGCTTTGCGTAGTTTTGCAGCATTTCCTTTTCTGCTCCTTCCCCAACCAAAAGAAGAGGAAGTTGTGCCTGATGTGCTGCATTAATAAGAAGCTTGAGGTTTTTCTCTTTTTCGAACCTTCCAATAAATACTACTGCCTTATCTGCTTTTTTTAATCCATACCTTGCTTTATCTGCTTTCTTTATCTTAGGAAGAGTAACTCCTACTGGTATCACCTGCAGTTTTGCGGTGATTGATGGGCTGCACTGATAGAGCTTCTCGTAATATCTCTTGTTTTCTTTGGAAACAGAAACGATATGATCTGCTGCACCCAGGCCTTTTTTTTCCAGCATGGAGTACAGCTTCCCTATAAGATACCCTTTCTTGAGGTACACATTTTTTGAATGGCTACCATGCAGTGTCACGATTTTTCTGTTTGGATATTTTGCAAAAGGAACCAGCCAGTCAGGACGCTGCGCATGGATTACGGCATCCTCAGGTATATCGAAAGATCGTGCTACTTTGTAGAGTCCCTGCAGGAAGGCTTTATTGGACTGGCCTATTTTGCTGGTTGCCTCCATGAAAGTCAGATTTTTGAGCATATTGATATTTTTCCCTGACTGTTTTTTCCCGATAAAAACTACCCTGACACCTTTTTCTGTAAGATACTTAGCAAGATGATAGGTATAGATCCCTATTCCTCCGATTACTTTTTTTCTTGGATCAGAGTCCGCAATAAGGATGACTTGTGTTATCATTTGCTTAGCTCCTTTTCAATGACTGCAGTGGGATTTTCCCATTCTGTCTTTATTTTTTCTGCGATTATCTCCCTTAATTGTTTTTTCGTATTTTTTTTAAGTATGGCCTGCACTTTTTTCTTTACCTGCTCCTTATTTTCCGCCAGCATCATCAGGCCTGCATCTACAATCGGTCGGTTTACACTCATGTCCCGTTTTCCCGTATAGATCGTTGGCACCCCCATTAATGCGGCTTCACGGGCGATAGTATCTCCTGAGGAGATGATTGCTGTAGCATAGTAGAGCAATGAGTGGATGTTCGGTATTGAACCTTTTACAATAGTGCAGTATTTTTTGTACTTTTCTTCGTTTTCTTCTCTCTCAGGGAAGTACAGGATTCTGTATCCTTTACTTCTAAGAAATGCAAATGTGTCGGTGTAATCAATATCCTGTGCGTCTTGGTAGTTAAGGCTCACTGCTGCAATGTCGCGGACAAATACATACTTTTCCTCAGAGAGATTATATTTTTTTAAGGCGGATGCCTGCGGCCTGAGCGCAGCAACATATGCCAGTTCCTTGAATCCCTTGTAGGTCTTTATGTTCTTTGCCCTTACCGGTATGGTAGAAGGAATGACAAACGTATCTCCGAATCTTTTGCAGAGATTGAAGTTTAGCTTGTATTCCAGATCGTCATAGAAAAGGACTGAAGGTATGCGAAAGAATTTTGCAGCAATGGCAGGATAGAACCCAAAGGAGCTTACTTTATCGAACTTTTCTTTCATGAACAATGCTACAAACTGCAGTTCTCTGAATACTAACCCCAGCATCTTAGTAATCTTTGTTTGCCTGTGTGCTCCCAGGGGTATGGTTCGGATGTTCGGATACTCTCTTTTTACTATCTCCAGGAGTTTTCCCCTTTTGAGGACGGTGAAGACGACTTCATGTTTCTTTTGCAGCTTCTCTATTGCTCTTTTGTAGAAATTGACATCAGCAGGATGGACAATATCAATGAGGATTTTCATCAGTACTCATAGCCTCCTAAAATAATACCAGTCCACCTATGCAGAACAGTGCGGTGAGCGCGTACATGGCAAGTGTTGCCTGCTTCTCGGTAAGCCGAAACCAGCTAACGACTAAAAATTTGAGTGATTTGTATTTCATGGTTGGTGGTGCTTCAATGGTGCTGTCTTTTCTTAGCTTCCCGAATTTCTGGTCCGGGATTTTTTTGATAACGATCGTGTAGGTATCCATGATGAAATTGATGATATGCGGTATAAGAATAAATATGCCAAACCAAAGCAGACTGTTGACTACAATAAACGCGCCAATCGCAGCTCCTACCAGAAAATCACCAACATTTCCAGGAAGGATTTTTGCAGGAACTGAGGTTCTCGGAAGAAATGCAAGTACTGCTCCCAGGATAGGCATCAGAAAAATCAGGTACGTAAGCCCGTGCATCAGGTAAGATTTGATTCCCAGCGTTAACAGGATAATTAATGACAGGCCTTGCGTGAGCCCATTATAGCCTGCATGCAGGTTGATCAGGTTTGCTACGACCATAATATAGACCGGAATAATAACAAGGGAATATATGAATCCTACCTCGACGTGAACAAAGATGAGATTGAGCTGCGTATCCCTAATGAGCGATGCGATCGGGAATGTGAGAACCAGCAGTGCAAGGATTTTGTCATAGCGCTGCTTAAACTTAAACATATCGTCAACAACCCCGTAGAGAGCATAGACAACAACGATAAAATAAAAAATGAACAAGTCCCCCAGATCATGCCTGTTAAGAAGGATTTGTGAGAGGGCAAGAGATACCAGAACTCCGATGAGGATGGCAATACCTCCCATGGTAGGTATTATGACTCTACCTTCTTTGTATTTATCCTGAACAACGTATTTGTATTTTCTGAGCTTTTCTATGACATAGGGAGTGCTCCAATAAGTAATGAAGAAACTGTAGAGAATAATAACAATGAGCTTATAGATCAGCTGGATGTCCTGTTTTATAATAAGCATGTTGAGCTCCCTTTTTTCTATTCATAACCTATTAGTGACAATCAACACAATATTTATAAATATTTCTGTTACTCGATAAGGTTTATAGAGGGTTACATTTTAATGACTGCTCTGTCTATTATAGCAGCTACGCAGAGACAACGGAGACGCACGCACATTGAAAGAAAACAAGGGAAAAAAGGGGAAGGCACAGGGGCAGCCACTCACTAGGCTTCTGATAGTTATTCTCTCTGTTTGTCTTGTGGTAACCGGACTTGCCTATTACTGGACTCAAACCAAGCTGTATGGCGCAGATGAGCCCTTCGCAGAGTTATACTTCTCGAACCCTGATTCTCTTCCCGGAAAAGTAAATCCTCATGAGGAGTTCATCTATAGTTTTGTTATCAAGAACAATGAAGAGCAAAAGAGGACATATTCCTATACTTCAGGAGTTGAACTGTATAATCTCTATGATCTCACCGAGTCCACTTACCATTGCCTGAGCAAGTTTCGGGATAAAACCTTTCTTGAGTGGACGAATGAGACCAAGGGCTTTAAGGTGTTCCCTACAGACCGCAGAATCCCGGAGATCAACCCTATGATGGTGTTTCCTCATGAGAATAATATCATTGACTGGGAGCGATATACGATCGAGTTTAAGTTTTCGTCATCGGCAGGAAGGGGCCAGCTTGCATTTCTTTTTGGCAGCAGTGATCAAACTCAGTATTCGATTGTTATTGATGAATTTAGTGATGAGGTCCTCTTCAATGATGCAGTGGTGCATACGGGGCTTGTCTTGAAAAAGGAGAATAACTGGATGCGCATTAAGGCTGAAAATGGCATTGCCAGTGTGTACCTTAATGATGAGCTGATTTACTCTGCCGGGCATACTGACCTGTTTAATGCAGGTTTTGGGTTTGCCTCACAGGACCATTATTATACAGTGAGCGGAGTGAAGGCGTATAGGGATTCTCCTTTTGTTGTTCCAGACCGCGGAACGATTATCGAGTATACGATGGATCAAAATTTTGTTCGAAAGAAGATCAGGGAACTTGGCGGGCTTCGAACAAAGTCCGTACGCCTGCTTCGCGATTTTCAGGAGTATAATGAAAGCATAGACTGTGAAAAGGAGCCATTCTACTGCAACTACTTTGACATACCCAATGATATTAGCTTTTTCCTCAAGAATACTACTGTTACTGAGGTAGTGGAGAAGGTCCCTGTTTTAGAGCGTAATATTAATTATGTGCTTTTTCCCTATCAGGAGAATGTTGCACATATCAATTGGACAAACTTTGATCTGTCTTTTTCCCATGCTCCACTCCCGCAGGGCAGTAAAGGCCACATTATTCTAAAGTTTGAAGATAAATGGGCAGTCATGATTACCCGAAATAACTCCTACTATATTCGGCCTTATGAAGAGGGGATAGTGATTGATGAGATCAGAAATCCGTTAGGAGAACATCGTGGCTTGCATTCTGTTCGCATTGGTGTGAATGAATCTGAGATCAGCCTTCTGATAAACGATGAGCAGGTATTCTCCAAGAGGACTCCTCAGAGCTATACCGATGGGTCGCTGCAGGTATATGTGAAGAATGTGTTCCTGTCTATAGGGTCAATAACCCTGCTTCGCAATCATGTTGTGTGCGATGACCCGTACAGCTTTTCCTTTTGCGAGCTTATCCTGGAGAGCTCTGTGGTAGGTCAGAGACGAGCCACCTCTGATCAGCAGCAGGATTTCAGGGTGGATTATACAGAGCCAGAGTCGCAGCAGCAGAGCTTAAACTTGCTTGCAAACACGAAACCGTCCTGGAATAATGAAACCAGTACTGTTGCTTTTGATATTCCGGTGTATAATCCGGTGATTCCAGATCGGCGAATCGTGTTCAATACTCCGACAACTGCTATTTCGTATTCCAAAGAGTTTCGTATGAATTACCGTTATCAGAGCATTGATGGTGCAAATGCAGTTGAGATAGGCTTACTGGACCCTCAGGAAAGAGAACTGGTCTCTATGTATGTCCTGGAGCGGCAGAACAAGATTGTGAGTTATTATGATGACGGAGTACATGAGCGGGTTATTGAAATTCCCCGCTTTATCAATACCAGTACGCCTCATACCGTAAAACTCGAGGTTATAGACGGAGATGTATTTTTCTTTTTCGATGGCAAGGAGGTGTATCGAATCCGAAAAACCGGAATCGACAGCGGCCAGTTTTTTATTGGATCACGCAATACCTACCTTGAGCTGGGAAATGTACACCTCTATAACCAGGGACAAAGAAAAACCATGAAAGTAAGCGACAATCCCTGCGAGCTCAAGCCTGTCTATAAAAGAGGAGACGCGAAGGAAGTTGAGCTGGAAGCAGGATCCTCAGTGACTATTCAGAAAACATTCACCATAAAGCGTGATTTTGACTACGGCAGGTTTTTTGTTGATCTTCAGGGATCTTCCTCCATGAATGAGAGTGATTCGCTTGGCATACATTTTTGGGTAGAGCGGGAGGATAACCATGATTGAGATTATTGGAGCAGTGCTTGCTCTTGGCATCTCTTTTTTTGTTCCGGGGTATCTTATTGTTCTGCTTTTCTTTTCCGATCTGAAGCCCTTTCAGAAGATTGCCTATGCAATTGCCATTTCGATTATCATTGATATTGGCATTGCTCTTTATCTTGGATACAATGAATTGCAGGCGACGAAAACCGGCGGGCTTACTTTTTGGAATGTCCTTGCGCTGCAATCCTGGATTCTTGGCACATTGATTGCTCTTTTTGGAGTAAAGCACTTTCTCTTACGTAAAGAAAAAAGAAGAGGCAAGAAGCAGAAAAGCAAGCAGGAAAAAGGGAAGAATAAGCCAAAAAGAAGAACTAAAAATAAGAATAAAAAGAGAGCAAAGAAGAGGGCAGCAAAAGAGATTGAGGAGAAAGAAAAGCCTGCGCCGCAGGGAGAAGGCAAAGAAATTTCTATTATTTCGGAAGAAAAAATCCAAAAGGTTGAAAAAGAACCTTCAATTGATGAGCCTATCGAGAACCAGACTGAAGAGATCGAAATCGAGCGATCCGAAGACGAAAAAGAAGAAAAGATAGAGAACAATCAGGAGCCGGAAAAAAAGAAAGAGGAAAAGAAAGAAGTAAAACAAGAAGAAAGTAATACACAAGAGGATGAACCAGTTGAGAGGAATGAGAGCAAGCAAGAGGAGAGTGTAGATCATGATAGCAAGCCTGAAGAAAACTTACCAGAAAAATAAGGGGATGTATGACTTTTTCCTACGCACGGTCGTGTTTTTTGCAGTAATCCTTGGGTTTCAGTTGTTTGTGATGCTCTACTTCAGGCATACCTCATTTTTCTTGCAGTATCTGCAACTGGGCTCCGAGTTTTATTTTGATTTTCTGACAGGCCTTCGCAAGCGTGATGTGATTAATGCGGTTTTGTTTAGTGCAATTATTTTCATTATCTGGAACAGAAGAGCGATTCAGGATTTTAAGAGTTATAAGCAGAGTGTTAAGGAGAGCCTGCTGTTTGGTGTGCTTGCCATTGCTTCTCAGGTCTTGCATTACGTGTTTAAGGCTTTTGTGCGCACGAACTATGAGTGGGCTCTGTCCCAGACATTACTGCTAACTATTGTGAAGTATTGTTTTAACCTTGCGTTTATTGTTCTGGTTGCACTTGCGGTGTATAATCTTTCGTTTGTGAAGTCTCAGTACCCTCGGTTTAAGAAGCAAATTCCTGTTTTCGTAGTGATGCCGATGGTATATTTTTTTATCATCCAGCTCTTTCAAAGCATCTGGAGAGTTCTTGGCGACTTTGTCGCACGGACGCTCTATATTACGTTAGGGTGGAGTTTTGATAATGTATACCTTGACATTGAGGCAACACGCGCTCCGATCCTCGGGGTTGGTGAATTTATCGTGGGTATTTCTGAAGAATGTTCAGGGATTGACTCGATGCTTCTGTTTTTATCGTTGTTTACAGTGCTGTTGGTATTGGACTGGAACCGGTTAAACCGAAAACGCATGTTCATGCTGCTTATTCCCGGTATTTTGGGAACGGTTTTGTATAACTTGCTTCGAATCTACCTGCTTATGCTCGTTGGCATCTTCATTTCTCCTGAGTTTGCTATCGATATGTTCCATAGTAACATTGGCTGGATATTGTTCTTAGTGTTCTTCATCGTATTCTGGCATTTTGGCTCCAAGTGGGTTTATGAGAAGAGTGATGGGAAGAAAGAAAAGGTCAAGAAGAAAGTAAAAAAGAGAAGAAGAAAATAGATTCTCCTTAGTATGGAAAAATAGTTATAGGAGTTATACATTGTATAATTAGTGATTCTTATGATAGAAGTAAAAACAACAGCAAGAAAATGGGGAAATTCGATTGGGATTTCTCTTCCCAAGGAAGTTATTGAGCAGGCAAATATTGAGCCAAATCAGGAAATCAGGTTATATATCCCGGAAAAACGAAGATCGCTGCGAAAAATATTTGGAACCCTTAACATCAGAGAGCCTACACAAAGAATTCTGGACAAAACAAGAGAAGGGGAAGAATAAGTGTATTTTCTTGATACGTACGCTATGATGGAAATAATTAAAGGTCATCATGGCTACGAAAAATATTTGGATAGGCCGTATGTTAGCACTCACTATAATCTTATGGAATTGTATTATTCCCTTCTTCGCTTATATGATGAAAAAATTGCAGAGAAGTACTATGGATTCTTTAAGCCCTGTTGTGTTCCTGTCAGTGAAAGAATAATTAAAGCAGCAATGAAATTTCTCCTTCAGCAAAGGAAAAAACGGAACCTGATTTCGTATGTGGATTGCATCGGATATTTCGTTGCACTGGACTTGAATGTTGTCTTCTTGAGTGGAGATAAGCACTTTAAATCTCTTAAGAATGTGGAATTTATAGCATGAGCGTTACTGTTTTTGTTCAGTATTAGAGAAAAGCGGCAAGCAAACTCAATGCACCTAAGATAAAACAAAAATAGCTGAAATCGATTTTCTGTGCGAGCTTGAGGAAGTATTTTATGGTAAGGAATCCGCTTACTGCTGCAACGACTAAGGCAGTGATTGAGCCCGCGTTGATGACTATCGTTTGTTTGAGAAGCAGTGCTGCTGTTGCTGCCATCACTGCCGGAATGCTCATCAGAAAGCTTAATCGTAATGCCTGGTCTGCAGAGTATTTTCTTAGCAGGAGAACTGAAGAGGTAATTCCGCTTCGGGATATGCCGGGAAGGATAGCAAAGCCTTGCGCAAGGCCGGAGTAGATAGAGTCCTTGAGTTGTGTTTTTTTGATTAACGCTGTCTTCTGTGCTGTTTTCTGAAGGATTCCCGTGAAAATAAGAAGAACTCCTATGGCAAGAGTTGCGCCTGCACCGGTTAGGGAAATCTTTTCTAATCCATAAAAGAAGATAATCCCTCCAATACCCACGCTGCAAAGTGTTGCGACAATGAGAAAGCTCGTAATAGTACTTGTCTCTGATTTTTGCTTTTTTAGGTAGTCGGGAAGATTGACAAGAATGTTTCTTATTTCTTTTCTGAAATACAAAAGAGCTGCCAGTAGAGTTCCAATGTGGAGCCAGATGGACAGATAGATGGCATCCTGAATGCTCTTGCCAAAGAAGTTCACCATGACCAGTGAGCTGATTCCTTCACTGCTTACCGGGACCCATTCCAGAATGCCTTGTATGAGGCCCAGTATTATTGATTCGAATAGATCCATTTTGAAATCACTGCCAGTGCCAATCCCATCATATTGGCACCAATATCTCCTAAACTAGGTGTCCTTGAGGGAATATATAATTGTACTGCTTCGCTGCATGCGATGAGTATCAATGTTGTTGAAATGACTATGAAAGATTGATTTCTGACTTTGTAGTACGAGAGCGTTTTGTAGAGGATTACGGCGAAGAGAAAGAACTCCGTTAAGTGAATTGCCTTATCATAGACCTTCACTATTTTGTGGTTTCCTAGTGTTGGTGAGATAGAGAGGAAGACTAAGGCGATGATGTAGAGGATTAGAAGAATAGTAAAAAGCTTTTTTTTGTCCATTCTCTGTTTTTGATTGAAGGAGTTTATAAATTATTGGGAGAAATGATACTCCAGTATTATATGTACTTGAAGAACTCTTCTCTTGTTAGAGCTAAATCTTTCTTAATAATTTTATTGAGAAGCCCTGGTCCTATTTTTTCTCCTGCATGATGCGGAACAACAGTTTTTCTTCCATCTGGATGTTTGTAGACCATATGACTTCCAGTGGTGTGGTCGTGAATAAAGCCTAATTTTTCTACTATCTTAGCTAGATCTTTTCCACTCAACTGAGGCAACTTAGTCAAGAACTACACCTCTATTTGCTGTACCCCTACGAACGTATCAGAAATATCAATGGACTCCTCTGACTCTAAATAGGCTTTAATCGCTTCTTTGGTTCTCTCAAGAAGCTGATCCATTGTCTTAGCCTGAGTATGACATCCTGGAAGCTCTACTACTTCAGAAATGAGCCATCCTTCTTCGTCTTTTTCCACGATTACCGTATATTTCTTTTTCATAAGGATAGACTGTACCCAGAACTATTTAAATCTTCCTTGTTGAAATTCTTTCAGTAGTGTTTGCTAAAAAAGGAGCAAAAAAAGAAAAAATTATCTTTGCTTTCTTCGTGACCAGGCAATGGCACCTGCGGACCCTGCAAGAGCAAGCGCAGCTCCTATAGTCGTGAATTCCGGCACTGCCGCATGCTGCATGTGTACATCAATAGTCAGCTTGTTGTCTAAAGATGATACTGCATTGCTTCCTTTAGCATTGCCATTTTGCGCAGAGACAATGATTTCATCATAGTTCGTTCGGCATTTATTGTCTCCTGTCCCTGCGAATTCAACGGCATATATTCCGTTAGAGTCAGTAGTAGTAGAGAGCTCTCCCTTAAGTTCGTTATTGTTGTAGCATTGCACGGTGACTGATGCGCCCTGAGAGGGATTTGCGCTCTCATAAACGGTCCCGCTCACAGCAATGGCTGCTGATACCGATACTGCAGAAAAGCAGAATATGCTGCATAACACAAAAAACTGTAGTATTCTTTTCATTGATGTAACCTCGTTTGTTATAGGTTTTGCAGCATTATACACATTCTTAAAGATTTTCGTTTTCTACTGTATAGTAAAGAGAAGATAATTTGTTGTTATAATAACAATATGCTTTTAAATCTAACAGCAGTACCATTCCTTCATGATTGTAATGAAATTTGGGGGAACATCTCTTGCTGATGCAGAGAGAATCAGAACTGCTGCTAAGATCATTGAATCAAAAAAAAATCAGCACCCTATTGTCGTATGCAGTGCGGTATCACAGATTACCAATAAGCTTACCAAGGCTGCACAAATAGCACAGGAAGGGAAATTTCCTAAGGAGATTGTAGCTGCAGTTATTGACAAGCATGAGAGGATCATGAAGGATCTGGATGTGAATCCAAAGGATATTCGTGAGTTATTCAACCAACTAACAGAAGTTCTCAAAAGCGGGTGCAAGGAGTGCTATCACTTAGATCACATGCAGAGTTTTGGCGAGCGCATGTCCTGCCGTATTGTTGCTGCATACCTCTCTAAGAGAGGGCTTGAAGCTCAGGCGCATGATGCCTATGATATCGGCATGGTTACCTGCGATACCTTTGGAAATGCTGAGCCGCTTCCTGAAAGCTACAAGAGAATACAGGCAAACCTGAAGGGTGCCTCTGCTATTCCTATCATTACTGGGTTTATTGGTAAATGCCCGAGCGGCGAAATTACTACTTTGAGCAGAGGCGGATCTGATTATACAGCATCAATTATTGGTTCTGCTATGGGTGTAGAGGAGATCCAGATCTGGACAGATGTAGATGGTGTCATGAGTACAGACCCTCGCATTGTATCTGATGCTCAGACCATTGAATCGCTGAGCTTTGATGAGGCCTCAGAGCTTGCTATCTATGGTGCAAAGGTTTTGCATCCTAAATCTATTATCCCTGCAATGGAGAAGAAAATTCCTGTTCGGGTTCTTAACACTCATAATCCTTCCTCTGAAGGTACAGTTGTTGTTTCGAGAGGAAAGAAAACCAATGGTACGGTAAAGGCCATTGCGTACAGAAAAGGGATCGCACTGATTAATATTCATTCCAGTCGCATGCTGAATGCGTATGGCTATCTTGCCATGGTGTTTGATGTGTTCAAAAAATATAAGAAAAGTGTTGATATGATTGCGACGTCCGAAGTAAATGTCTCGATGACTATTAATGATCCGGCGGGCATTAGTCCAGTTGTGAAAGAGCTGCAAGGATTTTCTGATGTCCTGCTGGAAAAAGAAAAGGCAGTCATTTGTATTGTTGGTGATGGAATGCGAACAGATAAGGAAATAACCGGATCTATTTTTTCTACACTTGCTGATGCGCATATTGGTGTTGAGATGATTTCGCAGGGAGCATCACAGATCAATGTGAGTTTTGTAGTGAATGAGAGCCAGGCTGACAAAGCAGTGAAGATCCTGCATGAAAAGCTAATCACATAAGGAAGAGAGGGTATGAAATGAAAAAAATAAAAGTAGGTATTCTTGGCGCAACCGGAATGGTTGGGCAAAACTATATTCGGTTGCTGGAGAATCATCCGTGGTTTGATGTTGGATTCGTTGCTGCATCTTCGCGATCAGCAGGAAAAAAGTATAGTGAGGCTGTTGCTGGCCGCTGGCAGATGAGCTCTTCTCTTCCACCTTCTGTTGCTTCTCTGAAAGTATATGATGCGAATACTGTTGAGGATGCAGCTGGCAAGTGCCAGTTTGTCTTTTCTGCTCTTGAAATGGATAAGAAAACGACCATGGAATTAGAGGAAAAATATGCTGCTGCAGGCATTCCTGTGGTTTCCAATGCCTCTGCTCACCGGCATACGAAAGATGTCCCGATGCTTATTCCGGAGATTAATGCAGATCATGTTTCAGTTATTGAATCACAGCGGAAGAATCGTGGTTGGGAGAGAGGATTTATTGCGGTGAAACCGAATTGCTCGCTTCAGAGTTACATGACGCCTGTGTATGCATTAATTAAAGCAGGATATCCTGTAGAGAAGATGATTATTACCACACTTCAGGCAGTGTCCGGTGCTGGTTATCCTGGTGTTTCCTCCCTGGACATGGTTGATAATATTGTTCCTTTTATTGGGGGAGAAGAAGAGAAATCTGAGCTTGAGCCTCAAAAAATTCTCGGTTCGGTTTCGGATGGAGAGATTCTGTATGATAAGTCCATTCACATATCGGCACATTGTAATCGTGTTCCTGTGATTGACGGGCATACTGCCTGCGTAAGCATTCAGTTTGGTGAGAAGAAACCTTCTCTTGATGAAATCAGGGAGATTTGGAAGAATTTTCGTTCGGATCCACAGGAATTGGATTTGCCGTTTGCACCCTTGCAGCCGATTAGGTATCTTTCAGAAGAGAATAGGCCACAGCCTCGCAAGGACAGGGATTCTGACAAAGCGATGGCTGTTTCGGTGGGTAGGTTGCGTAATTGCAATGTATTTGATATTCGTTTTGTTGGATTATCGCATAATACGGTTCGTGGGGCTGCCGGTGGCGGCATCTTAAATGCAGA
>JANQND010000008.1 GCA_028279765.1 Candidatus Nanoarchaeia archaeon
TTTATAAGCTTTATGAAGGCACCAACACTGACGCAGACGGCGAATACTTGGAGCCGAAGTTTTGCGCAGCAAAACTGGTCTGCCTGTCATTATTGCTGTTGCCGTAAACTGCAAACTCTTTTCATTATCAATAATTTATCAGAAACCTTTATTAAGATATAAACATTCTGTTACTATAGTAACTATGGTAACCATCAGTCATGTCGTGGAAAAAATGGTCAATGAGCGGCCATTATTATTCCAGGCCTTAGAGCAGGATATTATCAGCTTTGCAAATCTTGCCGAAAAGCTCAAGCCTGAAATAGAAAAAGAGCTCAGCAAGGAAATAAAGCACTCTGCTGTGGTCATGGCCCTAAGAAGGTACTCCGATAAGATTCAGGGAAAATCTGTCATCCCAAAGTTTGATTTTCACTCAGAAATTGTTATGAAGACAAATCTATGCGATATTGCGGTTCAAAAAACACCAGTATCATTAACGAAGTTGCAAAGAATCTACAAACTGGCAGACTATTCCAAAGGAGATATTCTTAACATCATTCAGGGAAATTATGAGATCAGTATTGTTACCAATGTCAAACACCTGCCAAAGATAAAAGAGGAACTCAAAGGAGAGAAAATAATCAAGATAGAAAAAAATCTGGTAGCGCTCTCCCTGCATTTCTCTGACAAATTCCTCTATACTCCGGGAATCATTGCCACAGTGGTGAGAAAACTTGCCTGGGAGGATATAAATATTTACGAGCTTATCTCTACCTTCACAGAATTAACGTTTATCATTTCAGAAAAAGATGTAACAAAGGGATACAATGCTTTAAAGGGATTAGTAAGCAAGAAATAGTCCCCAAGCCACCAATACATTAAAATACTAGCGCCTTTCCAGTCCACACATGTACCAACCAAACCAAAAAATTCTGGATAATTATGCGGACGTTCTCATTAACTTTGCACTCAACAGCTGCAAAGGTATCAAGAAAGGAGATACCGTTCTATTGCAGGTTCCTGAATGCGCAAAGCCATTGCTAATTAGCCTAAGAAGAGCAGTGCTCAAGGCAGGAGGAAATCCTCTCATCCACTACAGCCCGGACGATATAGAAAGAGAGTTTTATGATCTTGCAAGCGATGAGCAATTAACCTTTTTCCCTGCAAAATATCTCAAAGGAAGGATTGATGAGATAGACCATGTCGTCGTGATTCTGGCAGAAACAGATAAGCACGAGTTAGTAGGCGTTGATCCAAAAAAAATCATGACGCGCCACAAATCCTTCAAGCCCTACATGGAGTGGCGTGACAAAAAAGAAAATGAAGGAAAATTTACCTGGACACTCGCATTATACGGAACCGAAGCTATGGCAAAGGAAGTGAAATTATCGCTCGAAGAATATTGGCAGCAAATCATCAATGCCTGCTACTTAGATGTTGATGACCCAAAAAAGAAATGGCAGGACCTTACCTCAGAAATAGAACGGGTAAAAGATAAGCTCAATGAGCTACCTATCGATAAGTTGCATGTAAAAGCAGAGAATACTGATCTCATTGTCGGTATCGGAAAACAAAGAAAATGGATGGGTGGGTCAGGCAGAAACATCCCCAGTTTCGAAATCTTTATTTCTCCGGATTATCGAAGAACAGAGGGCCATATCCAGTTTACAGAACCGCTTTACGTCTACGGAAATCTCATTGAAAATGTCTACCTGGAATTCAAAGATGGAAAAGTAACTAAATCAACTGCTTCGAAAGGAGAAGATGTTCTCAAGGAGATGATTGCCACCAAAAACGCTAATCAGATAGGAGAGTATTCCCTCACTGATGCACGTGTTTCGCGTATCACGAAATTCATGGGTGAGACATTATTCGATGAAAATGTCGGAGGAAAATACGGTAATACTCATCTAGCGCTAGGAAAAGCCTATCATGATTCCTTCACCGGAGATCCGGCAACTGTAACCAAGGAGCAATGGGAAGAGATGGGCTATAATGATTCTTCTGTGCATACCGATATTGTTGCAACCTCAAATAGGGAAGTGACTGCTTACCTGGAAGATGGTTCTACGAAGGTTATCTATAAAGTTGGCCAGTTTCAGGTTTGAGAAAAATTTTCTAAGTTTTTGCAATGTTTGTTGCATTAGATAGCAATAACAATAACGGCAGGTAAAACGGTTTTGCTATGAAAAACCTCAGGCTCAGATACTTCGCCTGTTTACGCCATTGTTATTGCTTTTTTGCCCAGTAAATAATTGGAAAGATTTAAAAGATGGTGTGGGCATCTCTTTTTTTTAAGGGCCTGTAGTTCAGCGGCTACGCGCTAAAATTTGTTTACGAATTCGCTGGTATACAGCGATGCGCCGTATAGAACGCCACCTCGACACGGTGGAGGTCGCCGGTTCAAGTCCGGTCGGGCCCATTCATTCTTCTCCAATCAAAAACTATATATAAACTAAAAAATAAGAAATGATATGAAAAAAAATACGAAAGTTCTTCTCTTAGTAACGCCCTTAGCAGTTTCTATAATCTGGCTCATATACCTCATTATTCTAACCTCTACAGCATCAGCAGGAGAGCTTCCTGCACCTGATTCCGTCTGGTCAATGATCAGAGGGTTATCCGTTTTTACATTGGTCTACGGTGCAGCTGCATATTTTTTCTATTCAAGAATGCAATAAGCCTAATGTCTTCTTCGCATCTTAGAAACAAGCCTTTCCAAAGAATCAATTTTGCGCATTAACTCTAATTTCTCCTTATCCATAGAAAGAACCTGTTTAGAGAAAGAAGTAAGTTCATAATCTTCCTGCTTGATATGCTGGCTAATCGAGACAAATTTATCAATTTCCCGGGAAATCTGATTCACCCGATGAGTAATGCGGGCAACATCTGTACCAACCTGCTCAAAATCCTTCACATGCCTCTCAATACGATCAAAACGAGGCAATAAATCAGCTTTCACTTCTTCTTCAAATTTTTCAACAATCTTTTTCTCTAATCGGTTCTTGACCAGCTTAAAATCTGCGATCTCAGATTTCAGCTCCTCCTTGCTCTCTTTAATTGAAACCATTTCAGATGAAAACTGTGAAGAGAACTCCTGCTGTGCCTTTTTGAGCTCAGAAATTTCAGCAGATAACTGTTTCAAAGTGTCCGTAAAATGAGCAACCGTCTTTGTAGTCTCATCAAACCTGGAAGATAATTCAGAAACCTCTTCTTTTATTCGGACGAGATCCTTGATTTTGTTTATCATAGACTCAATCAAAAGATGCAGATATATATAGGTTTTCATTTCTTTTTACGTCTACATTTCCAAAAATTATTTAAATAATGTAGACGTACAAGTAATTATGGCCTATACCGAGATTAAAACGAGAGGAAAAACAAAATATTACTATAGGGTAAAATCCATTAGAATCAGAGAAAAGGTGGGGAAGGAACGGATCTATTTAGGAAAGGGCCTGACCAGAGAACAATTAAAAAAGCAGGAAGCAGAAGCCGATAAAGAGTTATTATTTCTCAACAATATTCTTACTGAAAAAGAAGTTCAATTTTTAGAAGGAAAGAAGAGGGAGTATCTGCGGCAGCCAAGCGGCAATAAAGAAAACAGATATGAAGCATTCTGTGCTCTTTTCACGTATGATTCCAATGCTATTGAAGGAAACACATTGACATTGCAGGAGACAGCAGGATTGCTCTTTGATAAACGAGTTCCTGCAAATACGTCTTTGAGGGAGATAAATGAAGCACTAAACCACAAGGAAGCCCTGGATTATCTCTTAGGATATAAAGAGGATGTTACTAAAGTCTTCATATGCAGACTTCATAAAATGATTATTCAAAAGACACTAAAAAAAGAACTAGAAGGGCAACAGGGAAAGTATAGAACACTGCAGGTCTATCTCAGAGGAGCCGAGCTAGTTCCTCCAAAGCCAAGCCAGGTTCCAAAAGAAATGAAATCATTGCTGGCATGGTATACGAAGAACAGGAAGAAGCTTCACCCCCTGGTCCTTGCTGCCTATTTTCATGTTGGTTTTGAAGCAATACACCCCTTTATTGATGGCAACGGAAGAGTCGGGCGACTACTGCTAAATTTCATCATGCATAAAAACAATTATCCCATGGTGAACATTCCTGCAAGCAGGAAAATCACATACTACAAAGCACTGCATGAGGCACAAGTGAATGGAAATTTACGCCCGTTTTTAGATCTTTTACTTGCATTACTCAAAGAAAGTAAACTAACGTTCTAATTTAAACGTCCACAAAGATATTATGCTTCTCTTTGCCTTCAAGTTCTTTCAGAACGCGTTTCATCAGGATTTTTTCAGGATCAGGCATCAGCTTCACCCGTTTCTTCAGATCATCGAAATTTTTAAACGGCTCTCCCCTGCGCTCCTCTACAATCTCCCACATATGTTTTTTTCCAAGACCCGGAAGTAATTCCAGCTGGTGCATACGGGTACTGAGAGGCTGTGCATTGTTGAAGAAGGAAATAAATCGCTCTTCATTCTCCTTAATAGATTCTGCAATAACGTAATTGAGCTCAGACTTTGCAGTCTGTGTTAGTTTAGAAATTCCTAGTTTGCCAATGATGTGATGAACTTTTTCCCGTTTCCCATCTCCAATATAGACTTTCTCGTGTGGTTGCAAATAGATATCTTTCTTAGGAACGAGTTCAAGAAGCGTGAAGTGGTCTTTACCAATAGCCTGAGCAATAGGATTCTTCAGGTGGCTTGGCCGGTTGTCAAAAGGATAGCCGTTGGACAGGTAGTCCAATACGATTGCGTGTTCTTCTTTTTGCGATTCCATATTCTATCACTGTCCTTCATTATCTTGTTGCTAACCACTCCCCACATCTATGAATTGTGTGCTGAGTTTTTAAATCTTTCTAGAAATAACTTTTCTTTGTTAAGAAAACTTATAAATCAACTTTCGTTTGAGTCTTGCACAATGCTTAGAAAAGAAGATCAAGTAAGGAGCCAACCTATCCTTTTTGTTTATGAGCCTAAACGAAGTTCTACAATAAAAAATAAAGGAAAAATGTATGTATCAGGAGTTATTGGTAGTGAGCCAATAAATGGAGAAGTTCAAGTATTTGCAACAGATAAGCGGTTTTTAGATGATTATCTTTTTATGACACACCCATTTAATAACTATCCAACTCATGAACCCACTCATTTTGCAGTTCCTCAAGAAATATTAACAAATAATGCAGCACCTGATGGTCTAAGGAATCATTTAAAGGAAAAAGTGCTCTACAGTCCAGATAACCTGAGCGGTATCATGAGCCAGTTAGGTAGCAGCAAACAGTCAGAAGCCCTATACAAAGCAGTAACTCATCTGAGCAGAGTAGTTTCTGACCACCGAATTAATACCGTAGTAAGTCAGTTAGATGAGATAAGAGAGAACTATGTTCCGCTTGGGGAGAGAACTATTCAAAAGTATTTCAAGATCTGATACACTTAGTTCTTTTTTTCGTTACCTTTAAATACGAGAACAGCAACCGGTTTATATGGTAAAAGCATACAAAATAGCGACGTTAGCATCTCATTCTGCGCTGCAAATACTCAAAGGGGCAAGGCAGGAAGGCTTTGAAACCATTGCGATCTGCCTCAAAGGAAAGGAAAAACCCTACAAGTCATTCGGCGTTGCAGACAAAATCATTACGATTGACTCATACAACGATTTCATGAACGTACAGGATGAGCTCATCAAAGAAAACGCTATTCTTATTCCTCATGCATCACTCATTGCCTACTTGGGAACAGACAAGGTAAATGAGCTGAAGGTTCCCTACTTCGGAAACAAAGGAATCCTGGAATGGGAATCGGATCGAACCATGGAGAGAAAATGGCTGGTAAAGGCAGGATTAAAAATGCCCAAGATCTTCAAGAAACCAGAAGACATTGACCGGCCGGTTATTATCAAATTTCATGGAGCCCTGGGAGGAAAAGGGTATTTTGTTGCCAAAGACCATAAGGACTTCAAAGAAAAAATAAAAAATTACAAAGGGGAGACCGGATATGTTATCCAGGAGTATATTGTTGGAGTACACTGTTTTGCTCACTATTTTCATAGCCCGTTAACTGGAGAATTAGAACTTCTGGGTTTCGATAAGCGATACGAAAGCAATGTGGACAGCTTGGGGAGAATTTCTGCGCGGGACCAAATCGCCCTGCCAACCATTGATCCGAGCTATGTCATTGTCGGTAATATTCCGCTCGTTGTGAGAGAATCATTACTCCCTGAATTTTTCAGGATGGGAGAAGATACCGTAAAGGAAAGTAAAAAAATCTGCAAGCCCGGGTTATTCGGTCCTTTCTGCTTGGAAACCGTCATTACCCCGGAAACGGAAATCATAACCTTTGAGATTTCTGCACGTATTGTTGCCGGTACGAACCCTTATGTAGATGGATCGCCCTACACTGCACTCAAATACGATGAGCCCATGTCTACCGGAAGAAGGATCGCCCGGGAAATCAAGACTGCTATAAAGACAAAGCAACTGGACAAAATTTTGGCATAAATCACAATGAAAAAGCTAACAACCTTTGCAACCCTGCTGCTTCTATTGAGCATTACGGCATATGCAGCAGATCTCGAAAACTTTCCGGAAAATTGGATCAAGAACGATCGGTTAGACGGGTATATTGTAGTTGGAAAAGAAGCAGATTCACTGGATGTTATCAGCCAAAGCAGAATAGGCCTTGCCATTGCAGGATATGTAGGCGCTCCTCAGTTAGGGATTAGCAAGCTCGATGTCGATGTTTCCCTGGATAATAACCTCATTCTCATCGGTAATGCCTGCGATAATCACATAGCAAAATTTGTGCTAGATACCCCTGATCCTTGTGACAGCAATATCCCTGAAGGTAAAGCAATCATAGAATATATTGAAGATCAGGGAAATGCATACATTGTAATAGCAGGCAGGTCAAGTGAGGCAACAAAAGAGGCTGCAGATTATTTCATTGAGCATCTAACCAAACTGCGCGGATCAAAGATTGCTATTGATGTTGACGCTCCTGAAATTCCAAGAGAGAATACCGGTACTGCTGGAAACGATGATGATGAAGCTAACGGAGAAAAGGAAGAAACAGAAGAGCAATCAAGCAAAGAAGCTACAAAAGAACAAAAGCCAGCTACTGATGAAGGACTAAGAGCAGGTAATAATAACGAGCAACCCTCACCACAAGGCAGCTCAGAACCTAAAGAAGAGCCAAAAGTGGTGGTAGTACAGGAAAAAGGTTTCATTCAAAAAATACTTGACTGGTTTGGTGGTTTGTTTTCCTAAGATCAGATGATAACCCAAAAAGAGATTAAAAAGATACTCTCTGAGTATGACCAATCAGAGATCACTATTGGTGTTCTGGGTGGCCATTCCGCCCTTGATGTATGTAGAGGTGCAAAGAAGCTGGGCTTCAGAACCTTAGCAGTCTGCCAAAAAGGCAGAGAGAAAACCTACGCGAAGTACTACAAATCACGAGACGGTAAAGGCATCATTGATGAGATTGTCTTAGTGGATAAATTCAAAGATATCGTAAAAAAAGACGTTCAGGAAAAGCTTCGCAAGCTAAACACCATATTTATTCATAATCGCTATTTCTGGGTCTACTGTGACTTCAATCAGATAGAAGAAGATTTCAAAGTGCCGATTTATGGAACAAGATCAATGCTCAAGCTTGAAGAGCGTGACGTTCCAAAGAATCAATACTATCTTCTGGAGAAATCTGGTATCAGGCTCCCAAAGATTTTCAAGAAACCGCAGGATATTGATCGGTTAGTTATTGTCAAGGTCAATGAAGCCCACAGAGGGTATGAGCGGGCATTCTTCTTCGCAACAGATCACGACAGCTATAAGAAGAAATCAGAAGAGTTGATCAAAGCAAAAACCATCACCAAGGAAGCCCTCAAGGACGCGGTAATCGAAGAATTCATCGTTGGCGCGCAAGTAAATTTCAATTATTTCTATTCTGTTCTTGATGATGAGCTTGAACTAATGGGTACAGATACCCGAAGGCAAACCAATCTGGACGGTTTAATCCGCCTTCCTGCAGACCAGCAGCTGGAAGTATTAAAGCATATGGAGCCAAAAATAATTGAAACCGGGCATATCGCCGTTACTACCAAAGAAAGCATCATCGAGAAGATCTATGATCTCGGTGAAAAATTCGTAAAAACCTGTAAAAAAGAATGCAGCCCTGGTATCATTGGTCCATTTGCTTTGCAAGGCGCTATTGCCGCAGAGAAAGGGCGTGAAGAGCCGGTCATCTTTGATGTTTCCATGCGCATTCCTGGAAGTCCCGGAACCGCATCCACTCCCTATTCCGGGTATCTCTATGGAGATTCTGTTAGTTATGGCGAGCGTATCGCCATGGAAATCAAGAAAGCGATTGAATTGAATAAGCTGGATTTGATTTGTACTTAGACCCTATCTAATATCTCCCACCTAAATACACATTCTTAATCTTTTCATGCTTAATAATATCCTTCCCACCAGATAAAGCAATCTTTCCATCTTCTAACAAGTAAGTCTTATCAGCGATCTGAATCGCCTTCTTCGCATTCTGCTCAACAATAAGAATGGACAACCCATCCTCTCGAAGCTGAGAAATAGTTTCAAACAATTCCTTTTGCAGTTTCGGACTCAAACCCAGTGATGGCTCATCTAAAAGCAATAACGAAGGGTTCTGCATCAGGGCGCGACCCAGTGCTAACTGCTGGCGCTCTCCCCCACTAAGCGCATAGGCAAGTTGTCCTGCTTTTCTCTTCAGAACAGGAAATTTCCTGAACACATGAGACAAATTCTTCTCGACAACATGCCGGTCCCTGATTAGTTCTGCACCAATCTCCAGGTTCTCCCGAACAGTCAAATTACTAAAGATGACACGGCCCTGGTTAACATAGCTGATTCCAAAATCAATAAGCTCATGAGTATGCAAATCAGTAATTTCTTCTCCTTTATAGACAATACTTCCAGAAGTCACATCACTGATATTAAAAATAGATTTGATAACGGTACTTTTCCCTGCTCCGTTGGGGCCGATCAGGGCAACAATCTCATTCGGGCTGATAGAAATATCAATGCCACGAAGCACCTCAAGTCCTGCATATCCAGCATGTAAATTCGTAATCTCAAGCATTATCATTCACCTAAATAAGCATCAAGCACCTGCTTATTATTCTGAATATCCCTTGGCTTTCCCTGCGCAATAACCGATCCTGCATCCATTACAATGATATGCTGTGCAAGGTCCATGACGAAGTTCATATCATGCTCAATCACCAAAATAGTCTCTCCTCTCTTGTGCAGTGTTTTAATTATTTCTTTTATTCTTTCCCTAAGTACAGGATTGACGCCGGCAACCGGTTCATCAAGCATGAGCAGGGAGTGCGGTTTTGCAATCGCGATCGCAAGATCAAGCAATTTTCGCTGTCCATAGCTTAGATCAGTAGCAAACGTGCTAAGGGGCTTGTTCAATCCTACGAGAGAGAGAATTTCTTTTACTCTTTTCACCACAACTCTCTGCGGTCTGAACATACTCTTGAGTAGAGATTCGTCGGTGTTGAGCAGTGCAATTTCTATATGATCTCGTATCGTAAGATTTTCAAACAATCGAACATCCTGAAACGTGCGAGAAATTCCCAAGCGTGATACCTGATAATCATCGAGTAAAGTAATCTCTTCGGTTCCGAAAACCAGTTTTCCCGTATCAACAGGTAGCAGGCGGGAAATCACATTGAACAGCGTGGTTTTGCCTGAACCGTTTGGCCCGATGATTGCCGTGATCTTTCCCTGTTCAACAGAAAGGCTGCACTTGTCCAGTGCTTTAACGCCTCCAAATGATTTTTTCACATTCGATACGTCAAGGTTCATTGTAAATCAGCCCTCCCGAATAATCCACGAGGCCGATACAACAGTATCCCAAGCAGGATAAGAGCATAAACGATTTGCCTGGCCGGGCCAAGCACAGAACTACCGAGTGGCAGGAAGCGCAGCAACTCCGGGACCAGGACGATCACAAAAGTTCCAATGATAGTACCCTTCAGCGATGCTATTCCTCCTACAATAACAATCGTGAGCACCAAAATAATCTCAGTAAGCGTGAAATAATTCGGTTGAACGTACGTGATGTAATGCACGAACAAACTCCCGGCGATTCCGGCAAAAAAAGAGGAAATGATCATTACCTTATATTTGATAACCGAAGTATTTTTTCCCAGCACCCGAAGCCCAAACTCATCATCACGGGTTGCCTGCATTAATCTTCCGAAGGGAGAGCGAACAATCAGGTACATAAGATATATACAGAAGATGCAGATGACACTGACAAAAATAAGGTAAGAAATATTAGATTGAATAGTAAAACCAAAGAAGGACGGTTTTACAATCCCCGGGATCCCTGCAGCTCCCCTGGTAAGTGATTTCCAGTTAAGCATCAGGCTGTAGATAACAAAATTAAACCCGAGGGTTGCAAGCGCTAAGTAATCTCCTCTTAGTTTCTTTGTAGCATAGACCAGTAAAAATCCGAATATGCTGGAAATAGCCCCGGCAATGATAAATGAGGCAATAAAAGGAACCCCTGCCTGCGTAAGAAGTGTAGAAGCATACGCACCAATACCAAAAAAAGCAATATGTCCCAGATTCAATAACCCGGTATAGCCCAGTGCAAGGTTAAGGCTCACGGCAAGAATAATGTAAATAGCAATCAGTATCAAAAGGTTAGTAATATAGGGATTCATTTCCTCACCCCTTTATTGATACCAAACAAGCCCTGAGGCCTAAATAAAAGAAAGATAAACAAAAGAGCAAAAGAGAGAGCATCCTTATATCCCGAAGGAATGAACCAAATACCGATATTCTCAATCAGGCCCAAGAGATAAGAGCCGAGGATAGATCCGGGAACAAAATCAATTCCCCCAATGACTGCCCCGGTGAATCCCTTTACTATGAGCATCGTTCCCATAGTGGGATAGACGTTCTGCTCCAGCCCGATCAATATTCCGGCAATACCTGCAAGAGCAGAACCAATAAAAAAAGAAAGTGAGGCGACTTTAATATGATCAATCCCGATGATTTCTGCAAGTTCTTTGTTATCTGCAATAGCACGCATATTTCTGCCAAGCGCCGTGTATTTCATAAACCAGTAAAGCAAAATGAGCAAAAAAAACGAGAGCAGGATTATCGCAATCTGAAGGGGAGTAATACTTGCCCCAAAGAGAGAGACTCCCTGAGCGACCTGAACATAGCCAATAGTCTTGACGGAAGCTGAAAAAATGATCTGCAGCAGGTTTTGGAAAAGCATCAATAATCCAATACTGGCAATAAGCAAAACAACCGTTGAGGCATTTTTCTTCTCCAGGGGAAGATAGACAAACCGATGCAAGACAACGCCAAGAACCCCTGTAAGAACAACAGTAAGCAGGCAGGAGAGATAGAAGGGAATGTGCCAGAGTGAAAAAAAGGTAAACAAAAGATACCCGGCAATAACGACACTGCTTCCGTGGGCAAAATGCATGAACTTATTAGTTGAAAAAATAAGCGAGAACCCTGCAGCAACTAATGCATAGATTGATCCGGCAATTAACCCGTTAATGATAAGTTGCGCTACTACCGCCATATACAGCACCAAGCATCAATAAAAAGAAAGAATAAAAAAATTATTCATCCTCAAGGATGAATTCATTATCTATAACCGTATAGACATCGTAGTTTCCAGAAACGTCTCCGCTGCCGTCAAAAACGATCTTTCCTGATGCACCGGTGAATTCCATGCTGTCAAGGAATTGCTTGATCTGTGGTCCGCTGGTTGCGCCCTGCTTTACGGCAAGAGAGAGAGCCTTGAATGCATCATACCCCTGAGCAGCAAATGGTCCGGGTACCTCGCCATATCGTGCCTCATGCTCAGTTTGAAACTCAGTCGTGCCTGAACTTACAGAGGTGATAATAAGCCCTTCTGAAGCATCCAGTGCGGCAACCTCAGGGCCTTTCAGGCCTTCGGAACCGAACAAGTCAGCCTCAATACCCAGCTCTGCAATTTGCCTGATAGATGCAACCATAGAATCCGGAGAATTGCTAATGATATAGATGGAGTCCGGCTCAGCCTCTTTGATCTTGGTAAGCTGCGCCCGGGCATCAGCAGATCCTCTCTCCATTGCCTCAGCGGCAACGATTTCTCCTCCCAGTGAAGGGAAAATTTCCTCAAGAACTCCTAAAAACCCGATTCCGTAGTCTTCATTGGAGTATAAAACTGCCAGTTTTTCATAACCATAACCATACACCAGGTTCGCACCAAAATCTCCCTGGAGCGCATCGCTTGGGACAGTTCGATACACATAATCACCTGCCTCGGTAATTGCAGGGCTTGTTGATGATGGACTAATCAATGGCACAGAATGTTGGTTTGCGATAGGTGCTGCGGCAAGGGTTGCACTTGAGCACACTTCTCCGACAATAGCGACAACCTTATCAACAGAAATCAGCTTATTAATCGCCGTGACCGCTTCCTTTCCATCGCATTTGGAGTCTTCAAAGATGACATCAACGTTCGTCAGCTTTGCATCAGCAATAGCAAGCTCAATTCCTCTCTGGATACCGGTCCCGTAACTGGCAGCATCTCCGGTAAGCGGAAGCATGACTCCGATTTTGACTTTACCGGGCTCTGCAGCCTGTGAAGAGCCTGTGTTTGCAGTATCGCAGCCAAACAAAAAAAGAACGCTAATCACCCCTATCATAAGTAGTAGTTTTTTCATTATTATCCCCCCATAAATAGTGTAATAGCAACTCCTTTGCTATAATTCTTTTTAAACTTTTTTGTTTGCAGGTCCCTTTTCCTTATAGATCATCACCAGCTCAGTATAGACTTCACGCAGGATGATTTTACACACCAAATAGATAGGAATTGCAAAGATCATGCCCAAAGCACCGAATAACTGTGCGCCCGATAAAATAAGCACCACGCTGATGATCGGTTCAATACGAACCTTGCTCGATATCAAGAACGGCTGCAGATAAAAGTTATCAACCAACTGGGCAATGATAATTATAGAGATAGCATAGAGTGCAATAGTAGGTCCGTCAATGAGGGCAACCAAAACAGGGAGCACTGCGCCCAGGACCGGACCGATGTACGGAATAATATTCAGAAATCCTGCAAGAAGGCCAAGGAAAAGCCATGCTTTTAATCCTATTACATAAAACCCGAAACAGCAGATTACCGCAATGATAATGCTCTGCACGATCTTTGCAGTCAGAAAATCGTTGAGTTCTGAGCGAATATCATCAAAGGCCTGTTGGAAACTGCGGGAAAATTTCTTAGGGACCAGTTTGAACAGTCGCTTTTTGATGAGATTGCCTTTCTTAAAGTAAAGATAAAACATCAAAGGGATGATGAGCAGTGAAGTGAGAATAAGGCTGGATAGTTGAGTAAAAAGAGAAGTGAAGAAGGAAACAATCCATGTTTCGACAGTACTAAGAATACCCTCTCCTTCAATCCAGGTGGAAACTCTTGGCGGGACCAGCGGCTCAACAATATCAAGGTAGCTCTGACTAATAGACTGGTTACCTGCCCGAAGCGTATCTATGGAGAAACTAAGCTCTTCAACGGTATTTGAAATAAGCAAGCCTACAACAAAAATGCCAAAAAGCACGTAAACATATCCGTATAACTGGCGTTTCCATGCTGACACCCGCGTTACCCTACTCTGAAAATCAGATTGAAGCTTTTGAGTCATGATAACAAGGGTAATTCCAATAACAAAGGAGAGGAAAAGCGTTCTGAAATAGAACAAAAGAGCAGCACAAAAGACTAAAATAAGGCAGATAACAAAGAGGATTTTCCACACCTTTGAATTTGTCGTAAGGGGCTTAGGGTCTTTTTGCTCCAGGGGCTTTGGCGAGGTTCTTACTAAATGATACACGGAAGTAAGAATGACAATGATGATTATTCCAACAATACTCTCATAAACAATTCCCTTCCAGAACCCTATCTTGAAGAATGTATCTGTATGTATCAAGCCGGAGAAGGTAAACACCAGCAGATTAAGTGCATGTCCTATTAATATAGTGCTTGCTACAAAAGGTGTTGCCGCCTTACCTTTTAATGAACCGGCTGTATACCCCATGATCGCATGAGGGATAATAGCAAGATACTCGAATTTTGTTCCCGCAGCAGAGAGTGCATTCAAAAGAGTTCCAAACAGACCCACAGCAAGCCCGGGGTATTTGCCGAATAATATTCCGGCAAGAACAGGAACGATCATATTTACCGCAATGTTTGCACCGGGAATAAAGGGATTTTCCTGAACAGACCGGGCATTGCCGAGAAGCACGTAGATAAAAATAAAGATAAGCGTTTCAATAACTGCCCTGATTCTGGGATTCATTAAAGCTTGCACTAGGTTCTAAGTATATATATTTATTGGATAAGCTAGCTGCCTGTCGGTTTTAGAATAGTTGGAAATCTAATAATTGAGCTTTGTTGTTCTTGATGAATATCATCTAATATTTGCAGAACAATATCAGTGATTTGAGGGTCATACAGCGTATCTCTTCCTTGTTGTAACTCATAGAGTGCCTCTTCGTGCGTAATCGAGTTGTGGTAAGGACGATCCGAAGTCATAGCATGGTAAGAATCTATGATTTTGATAATTCGGGCATAAAGAGGTATCTCGTCGCCTTTTTTTCCATTGGGATACCCGGAGCCATCATAATTCTCATGATGGTCAGAGCCGACGAGAGCAATTTCAGAACCCACATAGTTTTTCAAAACTTTGAACCCTAAGTGCGTGTGAGCCTGTACAATTTTAAGGTCATCTTTTCCAAGAGGTTCTGGATTCATTATTTTCTCTTTAATGTGACCGTATATCTTCCCAGTGTCATGCAATAGTCCACCTACCTCAAGCTCTACAGGATTTATTTTTGCAGCAATGGCAAACGGAACATCATAGCGTTGAGGATTTGTAGTCATCTCGACCCCCACCCTATACCCAAGATCGCCTACTGCTCTGCTGTGATCTTCAGTATTATCATCCTGCTCATTGAGAATAGAATCAATAAACAGAGCACTCCTAGGGGTAACTATATGAGATGCAGAGGTTTTGAGAAGTGGTGCATTATAAGGTGTGTGAGAAGGTACGCTTTGTTCGTTTACGGGTGCGCTATAAGCCATTTCTATAAGGAAACAGGTATACAATACCCTATATTATTCTACTAGTTTATAATACTTTCGGTTTTAAGGATTATATAAATTGTAGAAAAAGAACTATGTTCACCAGATACACTCCACTGCAAACAAGGCAAAAATTCTTCTGTTTGGCATAAGAGAGATAGGCCAGGAAAAGAGAAGCAATAAGGGCAGCAAGAGCAAGAAAAAACGAAGGAAAGAAAAAGAACACCGCATAAAACACCAGTCCAAATACGGAGTTAGGGATACCAAGCAGATGTCCGTAGGGGCTGTTGAAAGCTCTGGAGCAGGAAACCCGATTATTAATATCGCAAAGCGGTTTGTAGTTTTTAATTTTTGAGCGTATTTCTACATAAAGAGCATAACTCGATAGCAAAAATCCGATGCTGCAAAGAATCTGGATCATGATTTGAGGGAGGATCCTGTACATAAAAGAATTGTGCTTATAATAAAAGTAGGTTTAAATAGGTGGGAACTAAGGAAAAATACATGAGTCCTCAACAAATCTATACCCTCTCAACAATCGGCTATGGAATAGTTGGAATACTGAGCGCAGTGGGCATACCATACTTCCTCACACAACAAAACTACTTTCTTAGTTTCATCTCAGTGCTTATCCTCTTAGTCTGCCTGGATAATTTTTTCTGTGGATCAAGAGCAAAAGTATGTAATAAAGGCATCAAAACGCATTATGTCATTCCGCCTTTTTTAAAGAAAAGGCAACATCTTTATAGTCCCAGCCTTTCCATCACACTCATGAAGGGGAACAATCTGCTGCTCAGTGTCTGTTTTTTTATCCTGGCTACCATGATGTATCTCAATTTTGATATATCTCACTGGCAAACGTGGATTGCAGTCATACTCTTTGTCATTGCAGGTATTCTCCAGCTTATCCTATTCATCAAAAAACGGAGGTAATCCCTATGGAATTCAAAGACATAGTTCAAAAAAGATATGCAGTAAAAAAGTTTGACGGTAAAGCAGTACCACAGGAAAAAGTTGACGAGCTCTTGGAGATGATTCGGCTCGCGCCATCCTCTTACAATCTTCAGCCCTGGAAGATCAAGGTAATAGAAGACCAGGAAACAAAGGTTAAGCTTCTTGCTGAATCCTACAACCAGCAGCAGGTATCATCCTGCTCGCATCTATTGGTTTTCTGCGCAGATACTGATTACGAGACAAACCTGCAAAAACTAGAAGAGCAAATGAGAGCAGCTGGTGGAGACAAAGAGAAGCTGGATGCATACTTTGGCATGATGAAAGGAGGCATGGGCAGTAAAAGCAAAGAAGAGGTCGCTGTCTGGGCAAAAAATCAGGTGTACCTGGCACTAGGCAATGCACTTAATGGTGCAGCATCACTGGGATTCAACTCCTGTCCCATGGAAGGATTCAATCCTGAGGGGTACAGAAAAATATTAGACTTGCCAGAAAACCTTATACCCTGCGTGCTTTGTCCCATTGGATATCCTGCCGATACGCCAAGGCCAAAGTTAAGGTTTGAAAAAGAGGATGTGCTTTTTTGAGCATATCATTTTCTGCAGCTCACAAACCAATCCCACAGAGGATCTTCGTCCGGAAAGTCCTGATAATCTCCTGATGCCTCACCCCAGGGGTAGATCACTTTTTTTATCTTTATATCTGTAAACCCGCATTGCTTGAGAAAGAATCGAATCTCATGCTCATAAAAGAATTTTTGCCGCTCACTTGCATCTTTATAGTGCCCTAAAAAATAATCATAGCGGTCATGATCTGTTTTTCTCTTTGCTGCCCGTACTGCATTTTTTTCTTCCTTGGCATGTAATTCTTTATCAAGCATAAGCATATTATGGTAGAGCACTGATTCCATTGATGGAACAATAAGAAAACAGGACCCTCCTTTCTTCAGGGACTTATACAGGTTTTGCAGCCCGAGCTTCACTTGCTCAAAAGAAGGCATAAGAAGGGAATTAATTGAAAGCACAACGTCAAATGCGCTCGAGTGAGGCAGTTTAGTAATATCTTCTTTTTTTATAGAAATATTGGGAAAGCCACTACTAGACTTCTTTGCTTTCCGGACCATCTCCGAAGAGAAATCAGATGCATGCACTGTCTTGAACTCTTCTGAAAGATACGATCCCAGATAGAGCATTCCGCAACCAAATTCTGCAACAGATTTCTTTTTCTTATCCTTGATTTTTTTTAATTCAGAAAAAAGAGGATTCTTCACACCCGCATAATAGGGGCTGATAATTTCGTCGTGATAATGGTCTGCAAGTGAATCCCATTGTTTTTGGTTCATACATAAAATAGAGAAATTTGGCTTTATAAAATTAGTTTTTTGAGAAAGATTTAAGGTAGTCAGTTGTCGCAGCGTTTACTTCTTCTACCTGATTGCTGGGGGAAAAAACGAGAAAATAGTTTGAGGTTTGATGTCGTGAAAACGCTCTGAAGCAATCAACAAGCCGCGCATCAAAAAGAGAGGGATCATTCAAAATTTCACTTGCATGATGTTTAATGGTTGGGTCTCTATGCTGGAAAATATGAAGGTCAAACCTCTCTTCCATTTGCTCTTTTGTATACATCTTCCTGGGGGTAGGAAAGTAAACAATGACTTCGTGATCGGGTATGGATTTTTTTTGCATCTTTTGGTAGCTTTCTTGAATGCCTTTCTTGATTTCATCCTCTGGGAACTCAGCAGGAATGCTTAGAAGCTTGCGATATAAATTGACAAGAGGATGGCCTTCAATGTCATCTAAGGGTAAGGGAATGTCCTTACTCTCTATTCTATAGGCAATGTCATACTTGCTCTTTCTATCGTACTTTGCAGTCATATACAGCTCTGTTGCTATGGGATCAGCTTTTTTGTGCATGGCCATGAATGTTTCAAATGATTTATCATCCAGAAGATAAAGTGCACTTCCATACTTTTGAGCGTCATCCCCAAGTGATCGAAGAAAGAGCTTATATGCCTCATAGACCATTGCCTGTGTTTTGAGCGTAGTTTTGTGGGTATAAGCCCTGCTATACATGTACGCCCTGGTTGTTAATAGTTGTGTAACCATTTCGATACCTTTATCAGAGATAGCAAGGTGATCTGAGCCGTTTGTGCGCACTAATCCCAGTGAGTCTATTATTCCTGCAGGGTCAAACTGAACCTCGGTTATTCCTGCATTCTGCACATCTCTCTGCAGATAGTCCATTTTATCAGCATCAATGACTTTTCCGTTCATTATTTCTCTTAAAAAGCAATTAGAACCAATTGCGTCTTTTTTGTCTCCTCGCACGCGATCACTATAGACAATTTGAGCTACGATTTCGCGGTCTATATTGAAATGTGAGAGCACATCTTCAATACGAGGAATCTTATCCAATACCTTAAGCAAAACTTTGGCTTGCTTCTTAGTCATGATTTCTCGTGGAATCGTCGCATAAAACTGATGCAAGCTAAACCCATCTGCAATCATTTCTGCTGCGACAGCCTCATGGCTTTTATGTGTGAATTTTTCGATCAGGGTTTCAAGATCATGAGATAAAGGAGAGTGGCCGATATCATGAAGTATTCCGGCAGCAGCTATAGTTCTCTCGTAGGCCTCTCTATCAGTCGTCTCCAGTTCAAGAGGGCCTGTTTCTGTAGCAGCCCTCCACATCTTCAGCGCGTTTCTTGCTGCACCAATAGAATGAGCTTTACGAGAGTGAGAGAGATTAGGGTAAGAAACACCGGTGAATCCATTTTGGACAATATGATGCAACCTACCAACCTCGGCAGTATCTAGAAGTTCGATAATGTATGCAGGGAAATGGAAATCGCGTACTATTCCATCATTGATTTCGTTGTCGCTTCTACTAAACTCAATCAAGAGTATCTCCTCCGGAGTGGTACTAATCCTGTTATCTGCATATAAATATTTCGTTACTCTACACTACAATGACCTGACATATTATCAACCATCACAACCCTTAAATATCCCTTTAAATTCAGAAATTTATATGAAAATCATCTCCTGGAATGTCAACGGAATCAGAGCAGTTCTTAACAAAGACTTTGAAAAATCCATCAAAAAAGAAAATCCGGATGTTCTTTGTTTGCAGGAAACCAAAGCGCATCCTGATCAGGTTGATGAACTCCTAAAGCAGTACCCTCATCATTTCTGGAATAGTGCAGAAAAGAAAGGGTACGCAGGAACAGCACTATTCTCCAAAGAAAAACCAATAAGCATAACAAATGACATCGGTATCAAAGAGCATGATACTGAAGGCAGAGTAATCACTGCTGAATTCAAGAATTTCTATCTGGTAACGGTTTATGTGCCAAATTCAGGAAGAGGGTTAGTACGATTAGAATACCGTCAGAAATGGGATAAAGACTTCCTTGCCTATCTCAAAACATTGGAAAAGAAAAAACCAGTAATTCTCTGCGGCGATCTCAATGTGGCGCATACAGAAATTGATTTGAAAAATCCGAAAAGTAACTATAACAAAACTGCAGGATACACACAAAAAGAAATTGATGGATTGCAAACCTTCCTGGACAAAGGATTTATTGACACCTTCAGAATCTTCCATCCTGATGAGCCAGGCCATTACACCTGGTGGAGCTACATGTTCCAGGCACGGGCCAAGGATATCGGCTGGAGAATTGATTATTTTCTAGTCTCAGAGAAGTTTAAACAAAAGGTAAAGGATTCTTTCATTCTCAAAGAGGTCATGGGATCAGATCACTGTCCGGTTGGAGTCATCATAAACTAATAAGCCTGAACATTCTCATCAATCTCAGACCAATCCAAAATGCTTCCTGCGTAATTTCTCACCTTAAAGCCCTTCTTTGATAGGAAGCCTGCTGCAATACTACTCCTCCCGCCTGATCGGCAGTAGACAATCATTAGATCACTTCTAGCAGGCTTACTAAACCCATAGTTCTTTTCAAACGCAGAAGAATCAAGATCAAACGCACTCTCTACCTCAGAAAGAGGAATGTGGTGTGCAGTAGGGATCATGCCATACTGCAGCTCTTCCTTTTGCCGAACATCGATAAGAACATAATTACCTTTATCATCAATCAGCTTCTTCAATTCATCCCGGTTAATTTCCTTTATCATAATGGTGAAAAAATCTCCTTATCTTTGATTGCTTATATATTTGCCAGTCTTGACGCTGGTCGGACGAGGGTTGGCTCCTTCGGAGTGTCCGACAAGGATTGTGTAACCATAGAAATCGTAGATTTCTAGGGCACAAAAAATCTTCGATTTTTTCGTGCAATCCGCCAGCCGTCATGGTGACTGGCTATAATTTCATTTAAATCGAAGCTAGTCCTTTTTAGCATGTTCCAA